>JAOZOY010000006.1:0-53653 GCA_029933005.1 Deltaproteobacteria bacterium | reverse complement strand
GGAAATCAATAAAACAATCCGAAAACTCAATTATCTAAAAAACAAAGAGGTCTCATTTTGTTCTATGTTGGGGAGAGATGAGACTGGGGACGTACCACGCCAACTAGCTAAAAAATATACCGATTTATTCGTTTAACTCAATAATATAAAAACATGTCTACCTGTTGTACTATTTGCATATTTGTTTATATTGGAATTATAAAATAATTTTTCTTTAGTAATAATTGTTAGACGCATGCGTAGTTGCAGGCCTATTCACGAGCTTATTCGTTACTAATGACACAAGGAGGTTTTCATGCGATTTCTAATTATTTTCAGCGCTCTACTTATCGCATGTCTCACGGCATGCGAAACTAAAGTACATGTGGAGCCGGTGGTATCCGAAGCTCCCGAAGCGAAAATGACGGGCTTGGATCTGGAATCTCATGGATGCATCGCATCGGGAGGGTATGTTTGGTGTGAGCGCACTAAGCAGTGTGAACGTCCTTGGGAACTTGCTGAGAAGAAAAATTTTGAGAAAAACAGGGAATCATTTGATCAGTATTGTGATGAGCCGACACAGTAGGAAGCACCTAACCAATAAAGCTGAAAAGGAAAGGCTTTATATGAATCGATCTATCTGTTTCACAATTATCTGTATTGTTGCTTTTTCATTCAACGTTATATTCCATGTCAACACCGCAAAGTCCGAAGACACCTTTGACAATGTTGACGTTTGGCTTGATGTGGCCGAAGACATAGATGAAGCCCCGGGCTACGAGGATTCTGACGATCGCCTTCGCAACTGGGCAATAGAGGTCGGTTTTATTGGCGGCGTATCACCCGATTACGAAGGGTCCAACGACTATGAGTTTGGTATGGGTCCAAACATCTCCATCACCTGGAAAGACTTGATCTGGTTCAAAGGGAAGAGTCTTGGGGTGAACCTCTTGAAGCGGGATGGCTGGACAGCTGGCCCCTTTGTCGCAAAGAGTACTAGCCGGGATGATGACGACAATCGCAAGCTCAAGTGGCTAGACGAAGTTGACAGCAGTATCGAAGTCGGTGGTTTTGCCAAATACAGGAAAAAGCCATTCCGCTTCGAGCTGAACATACGTCACGACCCAGGCTCTGGTCATGAGGGTACTCTCATTGAAGCAGGTGCCGGGCTTGGTTTCCCGCTTGACAAGCCTTGGTTTGTTGCAATGGCACAGACCACGTGGGCAAGCAATAATTATATGGAAAGCTTTTTCGGTGTCAGTACAAAAGAGTCAGAACGATCAGGACTCAAGGAATTCGATGCCGACTCCGGTATAAAAAACATCGGGATCATACTGAGTTCCGGCATCCATTTTCGGGATAATTGGAAAATCGGGTTTGACCTCCAATATAAGCGGCTGCTTGGTGATGCTGCGGACAGCCCCATTGTTGATGATGAAGATCAGTTCCTGGCGGGGATGAGTATCATGTACACCTGGGGCTCCAAAAAACTGAAAAAGAAACCTTGAAAAGAAGAAGAATAAGCCTAGCCTTTTCAACCGATTTAGGAAAAATTCTGTCGAATTTTATAACTGTTCAGCTGCATACCATCTTTGCCTATAGCGTAAACTTCGATATGAAGCACATCCGAACAGTTACAGTCTGCTGTAAAGGGTAATTTTAGCCTATATTAAATAGTTACTTAATTTTTTAGAGTTACCTAATACTACAGCGCCATTTTCCCGTCATTCCCGAAAATCCTTATCGGGAGATAAGCTTTGACTTCGATCCAGAATTTTCGGAGTGAGAGTGATACAAAGGCAACGTCACCAGATCGGAGTCTACGCTTACCTCCGGCTAAAAACATGCCGGAATGACAACTTAGCAGGTGTGTTTGAAGAAAATGTCGCTGTAGTACTAAGGATTGATGTTCTTTTAGACCGTAAGTCTTATATGCAGGAATTAATGAACTACCACTTTTTTCACCGAAGCAAGTTCCTTCCATCCTATTTTTCTATCATTCAGATATTCCGGCGTGAACAGGGCCTATCTCCCTTCCTAATCCTCGGAAAATCAAAGTCATCTTCGTTGTCCGGTGCCTCTGCTTCCAAACGTCAATCAGTGCTCCTCGCAAAATAATTACACAGCTCCAAGGAAGATTCTTGCCGGTCTCCCATCATCAAAAAACAGGTATCCTATGACATTTCATATTGATTTTATTCTGAAAACCCTTGAAAAAGAGGTAAGCGGCTATGCCGTGCCAATTGTGGATTTGATTGCCGTGCAAACAAAGGATCCCTTCAAAGTTCTGGTGGCAACGATTTTATCGGCCAGGACCAAGGACGAGACCACAGCCAGGGCCTCGGCCCGCCTTTTTAAAAAAGCAGACGATGTGGACGGTCTTTCCCGTCTTTCCGAGGCAGAGATTGCCAAGCTCATCTATCCTGTGGGATTTTATAAAAATAAAGCCCGTTATCTAACAAAATTACCCGAGGCTCTGCAGGCCTTTAGCGGAGAGGTTCCAGATGATATTGATTCTCTTGTGACCCTGCCTGGTGTAGGCAGGAAAACTGCCAACCTGGTGGTCTGTATTGCCTTTGGCAAGCCGGCCATCTGCGTGGATACCCATGTCCATCGCATCATGAATATCTGGGGTTATGTCGATACCAAGACTCCACTGCAGACAGAAAAGATCCTGCGGGCTAAACTCCCGACCAAGCACTGGCTCCGGGTGAATTCTATTCTGGTCGCCTTTGGCCAGGGAACCTGTCGGCCTGTGGGGCCCCACTGCGACAGTTGTGTCATTCAAGAATACTGTCCGCAAATCGGTGTCACTCCCAGGAAATCCCCTCAAGCCCGCCAGAAGGCCCGTTCCGCCGGAATTAAAAAATTTATTTCCTGGAATGTCAACGGGATCCGCGCTATTGAAAAAAAGGGTTTTGTCGAAATCGTCCGTGAAATGGATCCCGACATTCTCGCTCTTCAGGAAATCAAGGCCCAGCCTGAACAACTTTCTCAAAATTTAATCAATATTGACGGTTATCAATCTTTCTGGCACAGTGCCGTAAGAAAAGGCTATTCCGGCGTGGCTGTTTACTCCCGGGAGGAACCCCTTCATGTTTATTATGGCATTGATCAAAAAGAATTTGACGAGGAAGGCAGGGTGCTGACCCTGGAATTTGCTGATTTTTTTCTAGTCAATGTTTATTTCCCAAATGCGGCCTATGGGTTGAAAAGATTGGATTACAAACTCAATTTTAATCGCCGGCTCCTTGATTTTACCAATGATCTGGCTGATAAGAAATCAGTCGTAATCTGTGGCGATTTCAATGTGGCACATAAAGCCATTGACCTGAAAAATCCGAAAAATAATATCAATAATCCCGGCTTTACGCCCGAGGAACGGGCTTGGATGGACAAGTTTATTGAATCCGGTTATCTTGACACATTCCGTAAATTTCATTCCGGCCCCAACCATTATAGCTGGTGGAGTTACCGCTTTAATGCTCGGGCCAAAGGTATCGGCTGGCGGATTGACTATTTTTGTGTCGACAAAAAAAGTGAGGATCGAATCAAAAGTGCTGCTATTTTAAAGGATGTCATGGGTTCTGATCATTGTCCTGTCATTTTGGATTTTAAATGACGATAACGATCATTTTGACGAGATCAATCATTTCCGGACAGGCTCCGTGCAACTGCAACCGAACGTGCTGCCAGGGTAAGCGTTCACCAACACCATCTTTGCCCGTTTGAACCTGTCGTATAGAGCGGCTATTGCACCAATACACAAACAAACAAATCTAAGGTACTGGTAACCGCCTATAGAACGGGGCTTTTAGTAAAATCCCTGTGAAGGATTACCTGCCAGAGTTCAGAATTATCTCAGTGAAAAAGCAGCTTATCAAGAAAATAGAAAAAATTGTCGGACCAGACCAATTTACCACCGCGTCCGAAGAACTTCTCTGTTATTCTTATGACGGGACAGGCTTGGAGTATTTGCCCAAAGCAGTCGCCTTTCCAGAAACTGTTGAAACGATCAGCGCGATTATGCGGCTTGCTGACGAAGAAGCGTTTCCCGTTGTTGTGCGGGGCGCTGGAACCGGCATGACCGGTGGATCCCTGCCTGTGTCGGGCGGGCTTGTCCTGGCCATGAGCCGCATGAATCATATCATTGAAATCGATACGGACAACCAAATCGCCGTGGTGGAACCCGGAGTGGTGAACGGTCGGCTTCAGGCGGAATTGACTCAAAAAGGGTTGTACTATCCTCCTGATCCTGCCAGTCTTAAATTTTGCACCATTGGCGGCAATGTGGCCGAATGCGCCGGTGGCCCCAGTGCGGTCAAGTACGGAGTGACACGAGATTATGTCCTTGGGCTTGAGGTTGTTCTACCAGACGGACGAATTATTAACACCGGGGTCCGAACTGCCAAGGGAGTGGTGGGCTACGATTTGACGCGACTTTTTGTCGGTTCCGAAGGCACTCTCGGAATTATCACCAAAATAATATTGCGAGTGCTGGCCAAGCCAACGGCAAAAAAGACGTTCCTGGTGTTAAGCAGCAGCCTCCATCAGGCAACATCCCTTGTCTGCCGTATTCTGGCCTCCCATCAGCCCTGCACTCTGGAGTACATGGACAGGACAGCTCTTGGTATTGTCAAGGAACTGCTTCCCTTTTCCCTGCCGGATTCCACCGAGGCTCTGCTCCTGATTGAGGTCGATGGCGATGAACTTTCTGTTGCCGCCCAAGCGGGAAAATTGAAAAAATTTCTTGATGGCCAGGAAAACCTACTTGTTGTCAAAGAGGCAGCCACCAGGGAAGATGTGGAGTATCTCTGGAAGGCACGGCGCTCAATTTCACCGGCCGCCTTTCAAATAAAACCAAATAAAATCAGCGAGGATGTGGTTGTCCCACGCAGCCGTATTCCTGACCTTGTGGCCTTTACCGAAAAGCTTGCCAAAAGGCATGATTTGTTGATCTTTACCTTTGGCCATGCCGGTGACGGCAATATTCATGTCAATATCATGGTGGACAGAGAAAATTCAGCGGAACTTAAACAGGCCCGGGTCGCAAAGAAAGCCCTTTTTGTCGAGGTTATTCGTCTTGGCGGTACCTTGTCTGGCGAGCATGGTATCGGTCTCACCAAGGCGGATTACCTTCTCCTGGAACTGAGTCCCGCTACTCTTGAAGCCATGCAGCAGATCAAGAACCTTTTTGATCCGAAAAATATTTTGAATCCAGGCAAAATTTTTCCTCAAAAAAAGTAACTGTTCAGCATGTGCACAAGCAGGCTGGTGAATTATAGTAGCTCTATGTGAATAAGGCTGATCGTGTGCGGGGCGGTTGCGACACTGCTGAACAGTTGCAGTCTGGCAATTTTGCCAATTATGTGGCGCCATCCATAGTTACCAAAAAAATTAAAATGAATTAAAGGAGTAAATTATGTCTGAAATACGTATGACCGGAGAATTACGCACTGATTATGAATGTGAAACAACTGGTATGCCGGCCGAGCATTGGGGCGAGGCGGTTTTTAAGATCGCTGAAGAAGAGCTTGTGGTTGAGGTTAGTGTTGAAAAAAACGTCATTGTTGCCATTATGGCCGGTGAAGATGCCATGTGGAAAGGGACTCTTGAAGGTTTGAAGATGTTGCTGAAGGGTGAAATTAAGGCGCGGTAATTGAATGGCCGTTTACTCATTCAGGAAATTTTGGTAAAATTCCTTTCTACAACAAAATAATAAATCAGAGGTTAAGACGTGTACACCCGTTTGTTTGTTTTACGGTTTCCTAAGGAAACCAGTGATCTGCCTATCATTTGCAAGCTTGTGAAGCAGTATAACGTCGAGTTTAATATTCTCAAGGCAACAATACTTCCCCATCATGAAGGCATAATGGTCCTGGAAATTATGGGCCATAAATCCAATGTCAAAGATGCCCTTGCCTACCTGAAAAGCTTTGGCGTTACCATCGAAAGATTATCAACCATCATCCGGCGTGATAATGAAAAATGCTTTGAATGCGGGGCCTGTACCGGAATCTGTCCCACTGCGGCTCTCCATATTCACCGTCCCGACATGGCTGTTCTCTTTGATCCTGATAAATGTACGGGTTGCGGCTTATGCGTTGCCGTCTGTCCGGTCCGGGCCATGGAGGTTTCCCTGGACCAATCTGTTGGTGCCATGGGCTGAACATGCTGATTAATCCAGACAGGCTTGCCTCAACCTTTATTTCTCTCTGTGAAATTGACAGTCCGGCCAGAAAAGAAGGCAGGCTTGCCAATCATCTCAAAAAACTTTTCAAGCGCATGGGCGCTGACTGGATTATCGAAGATGAATCCGCCGCATTGACAGGATCTGACTGCGGCAACCTGATCATCCGCTTCAAGGGCAGGGGACTTCCTTTGGAGCCGATTTTTTTTAACTGTCATATGGATGTAATCTCGCCTTGTGATGGAGTGAAGGTTCGCTTTAAAGACGGTCTGTTTTCAAGCCGAGGTGAAACAGTTCTCGGCGGCGACGATAAGGGTGGCCTTGCCATTCTCATTGAGGCAATGCAGGCTCTGTTGGACAACGAAGTTCCTTTTGGACCGGTTGAATTTCTTTTCACCACCTGTGAAGAGATCGGGCTTTTGGGCGCCAAGGCCTTTGACGCTGATATGCTCTCTGCTAAAATAGGTTATGCTCTGGACTCAACCGGAATTGATGTGGCAATCACCGGCGCACCGGCAGCTAAATTTGTAGTTGCCAAAATCTCCGGGCTCGCGGCTCATGCCGGCCTGCACCCGGAACAAGGCATCAGCGCCATTCAGATTGCCGCTCAGGCTGTGGGCAAACTGAAACTTGGCCTTCTTGATGATGAAAGCACCGCCAATATTGGCATGATCTCCGGTGGCACAGCCACCAATATTATTCCTGATCATGTTGAGCTGCGAGGCGAGGTGCGCAGTCATTCAGAGAGCAAGCTGCAAAAACACCTTGAGGAAATCGAGCGAACCTTTTCTCAGGTCGTCGAGCAATGGCCTGTTCCCGAAGGGATCAAGCAATCTCCAACCCTGTCATTTCACACTCCTGACCAATATCCCTTGTTGAATCTTCATCCCGATTCGTCCGTTATGCGCCGGGTCAGCTGCGCCTCCTCTTCTCTGGCCCGCCATATTCCTTTTATCCGTGCCGGTGGTGGCAGCGATGCAAACATTCTCAATAGCTATGGACTTGAGACAGCCATTTTAGGTATTGGCATGACTGATGTTCATACGACCCATGAAACCATTCGTTTAGACGACATGGCGCGCACCTCAGAATTGATAATCTCTTTGCTAACCTCTTGAAAATACGTTTTTAATTGATTTTGTTTCACGTGAAACATCTGCTGTGGCAGTATGATAAATTAGAATTGACCACTCGTGTAATTCTCGTGTTTTTTGTAACTATTCAGCACAGCACCCGGGACCCAGGCATTTATTTTAAATAATCACATGAATCGCCGATAATGACATACTGGGATAACGAATAAGTAGATAAAACCTTCATTCCCGCATATTGTTAGCGAGAATCCATAACGATTGTTACTTTTAAATAGCACCGTATCTTTCCCAAGGGAAAATAAGATCAATATAAATTTGTAAATCGCCATATCTTGCCGAAAATATATTTTGCGGTTGCCAAAAGAGGCCGCGCCGTTGTAAAAGATATCAGGATAAAAAATCGTCTAAGTAAACGGCTCAAGTAGATCTCCATTCGAGAAGACCAGATAAAGCGAGCATGCGAGAGTCCGAACTAGGCGAAAAAGGTAGCGTAAACTCCATGGGCTGTTGAATAGTTACGTCTCATAAAAAAAGATCCACTAATAAAAAAAATAAAAAACTATCGTGAAGGGAAAGATCGTAGCGCTTGCTAATCAGAAGGGTGGTGTTGGCAAGACAACAACAACAATAAATTTATCCGCTGGCTTGGCCAGGCTGGGCAAGCGGGTTTTGGTGGTTGACTCTGATCCCCAGGGCAACGCTTCCAGCGGTCTTGGTGTCAGCTCCTCTCCCAATATGGGAAAACATTTGTATCATTGTTATATGGACAGAGAGCAGGTGGCAAAATCCATTCGTAGCGTGGCCGGCTATGATACACTTGATATCCTGCCGACTCACATTGATCTGATTGGTGTTGAGGTTGAATTGATGATGGCGGAGCGGCGAGAAAAATATCTTAGTATGATGCTGGAGCCCTTTCTTGATTCGTATGACTACATTATCATTGACTGCCCACCATCCCTTGGTTTACTGACCCTGAATGCCCTGACTGCGGCTGACTCTGTGATTATCCCATTGCAATGCGAATATTTTGCCCTGGAAGGATTGAGTCAACTGATCCGGACAATTCGGTTGGTAAAAAATTCGTATAACAACAGTCTGTACATCGAGGGGCTGGTCTTAACAATGTACGATCGGAGAAACAGGCTGACGTATCAGGTTGCCAAAGAGGTCAAACAGCATTTCAAAGAAAAGGTTTACGGCACTGTTATTCCCCGTAATGTTCGGCTGAGTGAATGTCCAAGCCACGGGATGTCGGTTATCGATTACGATAAACGGTCTTCCGGGGCTATCAGTTATATGAATCTTGGTAGAGAATTTATTAAAAAACAGGTTAAGGAATAGTTATGGCAATGAGTGGGAGCCCACTGGGTAAAGGACTGGGAGCGTTGCTGCCGGATTCTATGCAGGATGTTGATAAAGAAACGCAGTCCGAAATAGTGCAGGAAAATTATTTTTTTTGCCCGGTGGTACATATTGAGCCAAACCCTTATCAGCCACGCCGGGAAATAGATGAATCAGGACTCAAGGAGCTTGCTGAATCAATTCGCGCCAAAGGCGTACTCCAACCTCTTGTTGTGCGAAGAAAAAAAGCGGGCGGCTATCAGCTCATTGCCGGTGAAAGACGGTTGCGGGCGTCAAGGATAGCCGGGCTTGACAATGTTCCTGTTATCATCAGGGAGGCCGAAAAGGAGGATCGGTTGGAACTGGCTTTGATCGAAAACGTTCAGAGGCAGAACCTCAATCCCATAGAGGAAGCAACAGCCTATCAGCGTCTTGGCCGTGAGTTCTCCCTGACCCAGGAGGAGATCGCTCGAAAAGTCGGCAAGGAACGTTCTACCGTTGCAAATTCAATGCGACTGCTGCAACTGCCCGAATTTGCCAGAGAAGATATTATGAATGGAATTTTAAGTATGGGGCATGGGCGGGTGTTGTTAAGATTGGGTGATGAGCAGGCCATGAAGGATGTACGCAATATCATAGTTACACAGTCCCTTTCCGTCCGTCAGAGCGAACAGCTTGTTAAAAAGAAAAAAAGGCAAAATGTCCCGCGCAGGACGGCGCCAATTCGAACCCCCATCCCGTCCTCCTATTGCCGAACATTGACAAAAGATTTCGTTTCCTGTCTGGGCACGAAAAGCCGCATTGTCCAAAATGGCGATAAAGGAAGAATTGAAATCGAGTATTACTCTCTTGATGATCTTGAGCGACTTCATAAAATGATAGTCAGAAGCCGAGAAAAATAATGAATCAGTTTCTGACCAAGGCGAAGATCCTCGAAAATGTTGAGGTGGGACCGAATGTTTTTCGTTTGACCTTTGAGGCGGAAGAAGTTGCTGAAGCCGCCAAGGCAGGCCAGTTTGTCATGATTAAAACAGCTACCGAGGCTTCTGACGACCCGATCCTGCGAAGACCGTTTTCCATTCACCGCGTTGATGGCAAAAGAGTTTTCATCCTCTACAAGGTTGTGGGGAGGGGCACAAAAAATCTAGCGAAGCAGCAGATGGAAATAGATCTGGTTGGGCCGCTGGGTAATGGATTTACCATCCCTGAGGAAGGAAATGTGGCAATAGTCGGGGGAGGATTGGGAATTGCGCCTCTTCTCTTTGTTGCTCAACAAGCGATTCGGAAGGGACGAAAGGAGGAGGAGATTCTGATTTTGATTGGCGCCAGAACCTCAGCGGAATTTCCTGTTGTGGACGATTTTCGCAAGCGGGGCTTAAAAGTTCGCACAGCGACCGATGACGGGTCGGCCGGACACCATGGCTTGGTCACGGAACTGATGGATATGGAAGGAGACTGGACGGTGATGACCTGTGGACCCGCACCAATGATGCGGGCCGTAGCAAAGAGATGCGAAGAAAAAAACTGGGATTGCCAGGTTTCCCTTGAAACCACCATGGCCTGTGGTATGGGAGCCTGCCTTGGCTGTGCGGTGCGGGGAAAGGTAAAACATGAATATAAGCATGTCTGCAAAGATGGTCCTGTTTTTAAAGCGGGTGATGTATGTCTGTAATGAAACCTAAACTTGAAGTTGAAATTGGCAATCTGCACCTGCAAAATCCGGTCATGACCGCTTCAGGCACCTTTGGCTATGGCCGGGAATATGAAAATTTTGTCGATCTTCAAACTCTTGGCGCCATCATTGTCAAGGGTATTTCTCTGGAACCCCGGCCCGGCAACCCTCCTCCGCGTATTGTGGAGACATCCTGTGGCATGCTCAATGCCATTGGGTTGGAAAATGTCGGGCTGAAGAGATTTATCAAGGAAAAAATGGTTGCTCTCAGGCGCTACCACACCAGCGTCATCGTCAATATCCTCGGCAACACCATTGAAGATTACTGCCACCTCTGCGAACAGCTCAGTGACGTAAACGGTGTTTCGGCCATCGAGGTCAATATCTCCTGCCCCAATGTAAAAAAGGGAGGCGTGGCATTCGGCACGGATGCCAAAATAGTCTATCAGATCACTGGCGCGATTCGAAAAAAAACTGATCTCCCTCTGATTATCAAACTCTCTCCCAACGTGACGGATATTACCCTGATGGCCAGGGCAGCCGAAGAAGGCGGCGCTGATGCAATTTCATTGATCAACACCCTGCTGGGCCTGGCAATTGATGTAAAGACGAAAAAGCCGAAACTGGCCAATGTGGTCGGCGGCCTTTCAGGGCCGGCAATTAAACCGGTGGCCCTGCGTATGGTCTGGCAGACGGCGAATGCGGTGAATGTGCCGGTAATCGGCATAGGTGGCATCAGCTCAACCCGGGACGCCATAGAATTTCTCCTGGCTGGCGCTTCTGCCATACAGGTCGGTACGGCAAACTTCATCAATCCTGCCGTGACCGGAGAAATCGTTACAGGGATCCATGATTATCTGAGAGACAATGACATCAAATCAGTCAGTGAACTGGTGGGCTCGGTCATTTTACCCGAGGACTAACTACCAGCCATTGTTCATGGATCAATTTTTAAAAAAAATACGCTTCTATTTTCATATTCTCTTTGACAGGGAAACACCGTGGTATGTTAAGCTTCTACTTGGTCTTGGCCTTGTCTATCTTATCTATCCCCTTGATATAATACCGGATCAAATTCCTTTTCTTGGTCTGATGGACGATTTGACCATCGGGACCTTTCTGATCGCCTTGGCAATCCGCCTTGTACCGTCAAAGATACTGGACAAGGTACAACGAAAAATTTTTTAAATCATAGAACGATATGAGTAATCTGCGCGAAAAAATCATAACAACTCTGTTTGAAATTTATGAACAGGAAGTAGCAAATTTAACGTTTGCCTGCAAAAAAGGCTGCTCAACATGCTGCACTCAAAGTGTAACCATGACGGCCACCGAGGGGCAAATGATTATTGAGTTTCTAAAAGAACAGAATCGCATAGAAGAACTGCATGAAATTCTCAAACGCAGCGAAAGCAAATATATCCCTGCTCATACACCTAATAGGCTTGCCGCACTTTATCATGAAAAGAAAGAGGTGAAGGAAGAGAGCTGGGACTTGAATCCCTGTTGTTTTCTTGATAATAACTGCTGCACAATCTATGCGGTTCGACCGTTTGCATGCAGATGTTTTGGCTCCACAGTACAATGCGATCTTAATCACTCGGCGGAACAGCCATCCTGGCTTATTAGCCTGAATACGGTCATGATGCAGGTTGTCGAGCATGTGGGGCAGGGGGAGTACTGGGGCAATATGATGGACATTTTGCTTGAGCTTAGTTCCCAGAGTCGCTATATCGGCCGGGAATGGCAGGGGGAGGGTGCGAACAAGGTAGACCGGGCGAGATTCCGCCTGCTCACTGCTGAGCCGGCATCAAATGTTATTGTACCGCCGGAAGACGAAGAGAAAATTTCACAGCTGCTGAACCAGATCAGCAGAACAGAGGTTTACAAAAACACAATAGGCGTACTGGTTGGAATGTAGAAAAAATGGTCGGGAATTAAAAATATCTTCGAAAAACCAATAACTAAATGATGGCTTCATAAAAAACACATTTTGCCAATTTCCCGTCATTCCCACCAGCGCGGGTATGACGGAGAAGGGGACGTTTTACGAAACCATCACTAACTAAATAGAGAAAAAATGATTTTAGGAAAACCAAAATTTGAGGCAAAGATTGACTGGCAGGTGATTGATACCATCCTGCTTGACATGGACGGCACCCTGCTTGACAAACATTTTGATGATTATTTCTGGGAAGAGTATGTGCCCGTGGTGTTTGCCGAAAAGAATAAAATATCTATTTTTGACGCCGAGGAAAAGCTCCTGGCCCGCTACAGAAAAAAAGAAGGAAGCCTGGACTGGACCGATCTTGATTTCTGGTCCAAAGAATTGGGACTGGACATTGTTTCTTTGAAAAAAAAGATGAATTACCTGATCAAAGTTCATCCGTATGTAATTGATTTTCTTAAATATTGTCAAAAAAATGACAAAAAAATCTATCTAGTCACCAACGCCCACAGCAAGACACTGGCAATCAAAATGGAGAAAACAGGCATCGCCAATTATTTTGAGCGCATTATTTGTTCGGAGGAGGTGGGCATGGCCAAGGAAGATCCTGAGTTCTGGGAGAAGCTGGAAGAGATGATCAACTTCAGCAAGGACAGAACAATTCTGGCAGAGGACAATGAAAAAGTTCTTGACGCGGCGCAAAAATTTGGTTTTTTCAGGGACCAGCTTATCTTTGTGGCCAAATCGAGCAGCACCATGCCCGTGATCCATTCAAAAAAATTTCCCTCTATAATCTTTTTTAAAGAGCTTATTGTTTGATCATGTATAATTATTCAGGTTAGGTTGCAGGCTAGAGGCTATTAGGTTTCAAATTCGGTCTATACTCAGCTTATTAGAGTGTTTTTCGTTATACAGCTCTGCGGTGTAACACACTTTCTGTCCTACAGTTTAAATGCCTATAGCCTATCGACCTGAACAGTTACTATCATTCATTCAATAAAAATTTTGTCTTCCCTCTCCTCAATCACCTCGCCAATAACGGCGCAGTCCAAGGGATAATCTCCCTGATTCAATCTGGCCGCAATCTCGTCAACGTTTTTCGCGCTTGCCGAAATTAGCAGCCCGCCGGAGGTCTGGGGATCATAAAGCGCCATCTCCAGGGGAGCCATTTCAGCCAGGGAATTTTTCACGAATTTTGCGTAAAACTGCCTGTTTTTATGGGCTCCTTCCGGAATAATGCCAATGGCGGCAAAATCAAGGACACCGGGTAGGAGAGGAACATCAGCGGAAAAAAGACGAATGGATACCGAAGAGGCGCAGGCCATTTCATAGAGGTGACCGATAAGGCCGAAGCCCGTGATATCAGTACAGCCATGCCCGCCCACTGCGGTCATGGCTTCACAGCTCGTCCGATTCAAGGTGACCATACACAGGGTGATCATCTTTTCAACATCTTCACCGACCAGCCCCCCTTTAATCGCAGTTGAAAGGATACCGGTGCCCACCGGCTTAGTGAGAAGGAGTTTGTCCCCTGTCCTGGCGCCGGAGTTCAGCATGACCCGGTCAGGATGAACAATACCAGTGACCGCAAGTCCGTATTTCACCTCTGGATCCTCGATACTATGCCCGCCCACCAGTAAAGCACCTGCCTCTTCGATCTTGTTAATGCCGCCTGCCAGAATCTGTTTAAGAATAGAATTATCCATTTCCTTGATGGGGAAGCCGACAATATTCATGGCAAGGAGGGGTCTGCCGCCCATGGCATACACATCACTTAAAGCATTGGCAGCAGTGATCTGGCCAAAACGATAGGGATCATCGACAATGGGAGTAAAAAAATCAACTGTCTGGATCAGGGCAATTTCATCGTTTAAACGGTAGACGCCGGCGTCGTCGGCAGCACCGGTGCCGACAATAAGATTAGGGTCTGTTGCTATTTTAAGGCCGCAAAGGATATTGTCCAGGTCCCCCGGACTGATTTTTGCGGCTCAACCGGCAGCTTTGACACTACTGGTCAATTTTACTTTGCTTATTTGACTCACCTTGGTCTCCATATTAAAAAAAATGTATGTTTATTGATTTTTAGTCATTGTCTTTGTACAAATAAAAGATAATTTAATCAATTTTTCATTATGTAATGAGTAACAAATTCATATCTTCTTCACATGAAAATACCTGTGATCGGATTAAATGAGGTTTCCTTTGCCCTTGACACTGATTTCATCCCTGAACAGGTCAATGTGTAAATTGAATAAAAAATTGACCCTTTTCTTTGAGCGAGCCGGAAAATCATGATTATGAAAATTCCGAGCCATCAGGAAGAAAACTGCTGTTCGCAACAACAGCCCGGCATGATTCCTCTTATCATTGAATCTCTTTTCTTGCTGGCAGCCGTGGGAATTCTTGTTGCCGGCAGCCTGGACAGCCGGCAGGAAAGAATTACGACCCTGTCCATCAACTTTGTCGCTCTTTTGCTGGAGGCCATGCCCTTTATGTTGCTCGGCGCCATGGCCGGCGGCTTCATTGAGGTCTTTATTCCCCGAAAATGGTTTGACCGGCTGTTTAAAGGCCGGGGCAAACCGGCCGTCCTGATCGGCGCGGGCATGGGCATCATTTTCCCGGTCTGTGAATGTGTTATTGTGCCGGTTATTCGCAGACTGCTCGGCAAGGGAGTGCCCTTTTCCGCCGCCATTGCCTATCTTCTCGGTGGTCCTATCGTGAATACCTTTGTCGCTGGTTCCACGGCAGTGGCCTACCAGTATGACTGGAATATGGTGATGATGCGACTGGTCTGTGGCTACATTGTTGCTGTAACGGTGGCATTTGTCATGGGATGTTTTTTTGACCGGCAAACCGGCCTTCTCCTGACCCGGACAGAACAAGGTGCAGGATGCTGCTCCTGCGGCCATGCCTTGGAACAGGCCGTGACATTCACGGGAAAAATCAGACTGGCGGTGCGTTATGGCCGGGATGATTTCTTCGAGGTGGGCCGATATCTGGTCATTGGTTGCTTTATCGCTTCTTTGCTGCGGTCCATGATCAGCATCAGCACCTTTCAGAATCTGGCCGCTACCCCCTGGCTTGCCATTCTGCTGATGATGGCCCTGGCCATTATTTTGAATCTCTGCAGCGAAGCTGACGCCTTTATCGCCGCAAGCTTTCGCAATGTTCTGCCTGGGTCGGCACAAATGGCCTTCATGGTGCTGGGACCCATGCTTGATATCAAACTGATTCTCATGTACCTGACTGTTTTCCCCAAAAAGGTCATTGTCACTTTGTCCATCCTGACCTTTTCCTGCGTGGGCCTGCTCATGCTCCTTCTTGAATTTTGGGGTGGTGTGTGAACATGCTAGATTTAGAACGTGGAATGCGCTGTGTTGTTCTTTTCAGCTGGACCGTGTTGTATGCCTTTCTTCTGGCGAAAAATGACCAGGGCAGCCATTTACAGCTGTTCTTGAACCCCTCCTTGAAATGGCTCATTATCTGCGGTCTGCTGGCTGCGGCATTAATGCTTTTCGAGACTGTTACGGACGGAAAGAAAAAAAGGACCTCGTCAAAAAAAGAACGAATATCACTCCTGATCCAGGCAGGAATTCTTCTGCTGCCCTTTTGCTATTTTCCCCTGGCCACTACCGCTCATCTCGGCATTGATGCCTTTCAAAACCGTTTTATCGGCGGCGATATCCGTGGCGCTCTGGATAAGGTAGAGCAGGACAGGATTGATGAGACGGATGGGGATGGTGACCTGTTTCAGGAGCTGCTTAAAATGGGCCAGGAGTATGACAAAAAACATCAGGAACCGAAAAAACCGAGCCTAATGCAGCTCATGAGAAATCCGCAGAACTATGCGGGGAAAAAAATTGAGGTGCTGGGAATGGTCAGCCGTGATGAACGACTGCCGCCACAGACCCTTTATGCCTTTCGTTTTTTTATTAACTGCTGTGCCGCCGATGCCATTCCCGTGGGTATTCTTATTCGCTATTCCGGTGAACTGGAGCTGGAACCGGGACAGTGGATACGGGTGACGGGCAAGGGTGGTCTGTACCAGACGGGCAAAGAAACCATGCCACTTATTGTTAGCGATCATCTTGAAACAATTGAGAAGCCGAAATATCCATACGTATTTTTTTAACCAGAAGAAAAATTTTCGCTTACGTCAAATCAATTGCTGAATGTTTACAAAATATGTAACCGTTCACCGGGTCACTAATTATGGGAACCACCGTCCTTGTAAACGGTTACCAGTGCCTTAGATTCGTTCTTTCGGAGTCTTCGCTTACCTGGGCCAGCGAAGCATACTGGTGCTATTCGAGCGTAAGCGATCACAGGCACCGGAGATTACTTTTCATTATTTTTCCTGTCTAGTCATTTCTTTTTCCAAGATTTTACCGAGAGCGAAAGCGAAATCGCCAACGAGTTGGACACAATCTTTTCGTGTACTCTCCGGGTTGGAATAATATTTTTTTACCTCCTCGCGGTTTGACCAGTTTATACGAGCGATATCTTTGCAATCCGTCCCACCGTATGGTTCTGTCAATTGATTAAATTGCTTAATCAGTTTGTTGCTGACTCCCCAGACACGAGGATTTTCTTTTTCCCCTAAATTGCCCCTGCTGTATAGAGACGAGACCACCGCGATTGCTCCAAGAAGCGTTCCGCAGACAGCACCGGAGCTGGCAATTCCACCACCAAAGGCTCCAACTGCTTTGATCGCATTCTCGTCATATTTGTTAATTCTTTCCAGGCCCACGGCCAGGATTGCCTGGCTTCAGTGGAAACGTTTTTTGAAAAGATCCATCGCCTTTTCCCGCATTTCTTCAGGAGTCATAATTGCCTCTGCATGTTAAATTTTTTATTCACAATTTTTTAATTTCCGTCAGCTCATCATATTTTTTCGCGTTGCCCCTGGAGAGATGAACTGGATATTTTTTTTCATTGATCATCATCTTTTTCCGGGCTGCCTCGAGAGGATTCATATCAAATTTATCTGCCAGACAGGTAAGATAAATCATCACATCACCGATTTCCTCTTCAAGATCGGCACCCTTTTCAGGGCTTAACTTGCGGCTCTGTTCCCCTGTGAGCCACTGGAAAATCTCGACGATCTCAGATGCTTCCACACTGAGCGCCATGGCGAGATTCTTGGGGGTGTGAAACTGCTGCCAGTCCCTCTGCCCGGCAAATTCCCTTATTTCCTGAATCAATTTTTCCATCATCCTCTCCCTAACGCTTAATCTTCTCTACTGTAAACAAGAACAGGGGGTTCCTGACCAAGCCGCTCAAGCCACATGATCAGTTCGTCAATATTTTCGATCCCCGACAGGAATTGAGGTTCGGAGAGATTGTCGATAGCCTTTTGGGACATTTTCCCGGCCCCCTTCATATTGCCCCGTTCCAGGTGAACGGAGGTTCCGGCAGCCCGGATCAGGCCTTGGAGAAAAATCCGTTCCCTTCCTTCCGCTATCAGCCAACGCCCCTCAAGCAGCTCGTGAAACTCAAAGAAAAGATGTTGATTCCAGAGCAGCACACCCTGTTCCAGGATGCTGCTGATCTTATTTTTGAGAATAGCCTGAAGCACCGCCTCAAAGCGTTGGCGACGGTCGCTGATATAATCCTGATAAATTTTCCCGGAATAGGCCGCCGCAAATTTCTCAAACTGTTTGCGCACCACGTCCGGATTTTTTGTTTGGATCGATTGTGTCAGGGCCGTGGACAAACCGTTGCGGATGTCCCGGGATTCCCGGTCATTGAATGGATCAAATTGTTTTTTCTTCATAAAAAACAGTAACGGTGGGCGGAAAAAATCGCAATAAAAAAGGTAACTATTCAATAAATGGTGGCAACCTATAAACAAATCCCACTTTACGAAAGGGGGCAATTGTCGGTATACCACCACTTATTGAGAGATTACATCCGAGCCGGTTCCGAGACCTTGATCCGTGATTTGACCAATAGCGCCCCGCCGCAGACGATCAAAACGCCGCCGAGCCAGACAAGTCCACGGGGACTTTCTCCCCAGAAAAAATACCCGTAAAAAAGTGAAAGAATGATGGATGAATAACTTGCCGCCGCCACGGCCGGAGCTCGGTCCAGCCGGTAGGCCATGGTCATCAGACTCTGGCCCAGGCTGGCAAACAGAGCAATAGCGCAGATAGCCAGCCATTGGTAAAATGAAGGAGGAACCCAGAAAAACAGAGTCCAGCCGCCGCTGGCAAGAGCAGTGAGAAAAAGAAAGTTCATAACAATAGCGCCTGGAGCATCAGTCCGGTTGAGCCGCCGCACCATAAGGTGGGCGCAGGCTCCGGCCAGGGCTGCTGCCAGGGCCACCAAGGCGGCAATGGGCCAGTCGACAAGGGCCGGTTTCATGATCAGGGCAACACCGCTTAAACCGGTCATGATTGCCAGCCAGGCACAGCTCGGTGTTTTTTCCCCCAGCACAAAAGGAGCCAGCAGGGCGACGAAAAGGGGCTGAATACGACCAAGAAAAATACAGTCGGCCAGCCCCATATGGGTCAAGGCATAATAAAAACCGATCATGGCAGAAAAGCCGAAAAAGGCGCGAACAGCCACTGTTTTTCTCGCTTTGACAACCAGTGGCTTATTCTGGTAGATAAGGTAGCAGCAAAAAAAAGGCAGGGCCAGAATACAGCGCAGAAAGATCAGCTCCTGAATGGGAATCGCTGTCCCCACCAATTTGACCAGGGCGGACATGGTGGCAAAGGAGGCCGAGGCCAGAAGCATATAGATGACACCCATTTATGTCACATTCATTGGAAGAAAAATCGGGAGAAAGAGATGACTGAAATCAGTGATGAAGAGCTGATCAGGACCATTGGCGAGTTCATCGAATTGGGCCATGTTGAAAATATCGTGGCCATGTTTAAACAGGATCCCGGTTACTACCGGTTCACCGGAGATCTGTTGCGTGATGAGCGGTTCGTGGTGAGGATGGGCATGGTGCTTCTCTTTGAAGAACTGGTCGCCATCAGACCGAACGAGGTAACTCTGGCCATCCCGACGCTTCTGCCCCTGCTTACGGAAGAAACTTACATCCGGGGAGAGGCCGTCACCCTGCTCGGCATCATCGCCACCAGAGAGGCCCTGGATGCCCTGGAACCTCTCCGTCATGACCCGGAACCCCAGATTGTTGAAATCGTCAATGATATTCTGGAAGAAAAGCGGACTGTGGTGGCAACCAAATAAATAAATCCTCCTTTAAAAAAGGGGAAGGTTGGCAGTTTACTTCTCTTCCCAATCCGGCCGCAGATACAACTCGGTGAGCTGTTTGCGGTTGACCGGCGCCGGCGCTTCTGTGAGCAGGCAGGCGGCTTTCTGGGTTTTCGGGAAGGCGATCACGTCACGAATGGACTCCCGGCCGGCCAGGATCATCATCAAGCGATCCAGGCCAAAGGCAATGCCGGCGTGGGGAGGCGCGCCATGCTCCAGGGCCCGGAGAAGAAAGTCAAACTTGTCGGCTGCCTCCTCGTCGCTGATCCCCAAAGCGCTAAACACCTTGTTCTGAAGATCTTTCTGATGAATACGCAGACTGCCGCCGCCAATCTCATTGCCGTTTAGCACCAGGTCATAGGCCCGGCTGCGCACCTTGGCCGGTTCCGAATCCAGCAGATGCAGGTCTTCTTCATAGGGAGCGGTAAAGGGGTGATGGACGGCGGTATGGCGTTTGCGCTCATGATCGTATTCCACCAGGGGAAACTCCGTAATCCAGAGAAATTGAAAGGTGTCGGGCTCCACCATATTCAACCGCCGGGCCAGTTCCAGGCGCAGTTCAGCCAGGGACTGATGGACAATGGCGGGCTGATCCGCCACAAAAAAGAGCAAATCACCCTCCTCGGCTCCCAGAGCCGCACTCATATCGGCACGCTCTTCCTCGGTAAAGAACTTGGCAATGGGCGACTGCCATTCGCCTTCCGCTTTAACCTTGACCCAGGCCAGCCCTTTAGCGCCGAACGGAGCAACAAATTCGGTGAGATCATCCAGGTTTTTTCTGGAAAAGGTGGCGCATCCCTTGGCATTGATACTCTTCACCAGGCCGCCTTTTTCAACCACGGTACGAAAAACCTTGAAGCTGCAATTTCTGACGATCTCAGTGAGACTGACCAGTTCCAGGCCGAAACGGATGTCCGGCTTGTCACAGCCAAAACGGTTCATGGCCTCATCGTAGGCCATACGGGAAAACGGTGTTTCCAGGTCAATATCCAGGGTGGCTTTGAACAACGCCTTCATCAAGCCTTCGGCAATGACGTAAATATCTTCTTCATCAACAAAAGAGAGCTCCATGTCCACCTGGGTGAATTCCGGCTGCCTGTCAGCCCGCAGATCCTCATCCCGAAAACACTTGACAATTTGATAATAGCGATCCATACCCGCCACCATCAAAATCTGTTTAAAAAGCTGAGGCGACTGGGGCAACGCATAGAAATTACCGGCATTGATCCGGCTGGGAACCAGGTAATCTCTGGCCCCTTCCGGGGTGGAACGGGTCAGGATCGGGGTCTCGATCTCCAAAAAATTTTCCTGGTCCAGATAGGTGCGCATGGCCTGACAGGCCTTGTGCCGCATAATCAGATTGTCGGCCATGCCCGGCCGCCGCAGATCAAGATAGCGGTATTTGAGCCGAAGATTCTCGGAAACCTCGACGTCCTCATCCAGGGGAAAGGGCGGGGTCATACTCTTGTTTAAGATCCGCAGTTCACTGACCATAATCTCGATGGCCCCGGTTTTAAGCTTTTCGTTGCGCATTCCTTCAGGACGTTCCATTACAATGCCGCGCACCGCCAGAACCCATTCGCTCCGCAAATCATGGGCTTTGGCATGGACTTCCGCATTGATTTCCGGATTAAAGACAACCTGGGTCAGGCCCCAACGGTCGCGCAGGTCAATAAAAATAACGCCGCCGTGATCACGCCGTCTGAGCACCCAGCCCATCAGGGTGACTTCTTTGTTCAGATCCTGAATTTCAAGATCATTACAGGAATGACTCCGTTTGAGTTTTCCCATGGATTCCATTAGTTATGGCTCCTTATTTATATTGGTCTTGTTGGTCTGACTGGTCTGGTTAGTCTCATTGGTCTAATTGGTTAACAACAACCGAACCAATCAGACCAATAAAATTTTTATCATTTTACTCCAGACAGCTAAATCCCCACCAAGCTCTACGTTTTGCTGCTCGCGGTTCTCCATGTTGCGAAGAATCCCTTCACCCTTTTCCAGTTCATCATCGCCTATGATCAAGGCGTAACGGGCCTTCATCCGGCCCGCCTGTTTCATCTGATTTTTCAGACTGCGGCCCTGATGATCCATGGCAGCCCGCAGACCTCTCATGCGCAGCGCGTTAACCATGACGAAAGCCCTGGCCAAAGCCTCATCTCCCAGGGCGGCAATAAAACAATCGACTTGCGGCTCCTCACTGGACAACCCTTCATGTTGCAAAAGAAGGGCCAGACGTTCCACGCCGAGGGCAAAACCGATCCCCGGCACATCAGGACCGCCAAGCTGTTTGACCAGTCCGTCATAACGTCCCCCGGCTCCCACCGCGCTCTGGGCACCCAGATTATCGGTCAGGAGTTCAAAGGTGGTCCTGGTATAGTAATCCAGCCCCCTGACCATAAATGAATTCACAGAATAAGGGACATTTAACAGATCAAGATTTTTTTTGACCGACGAAAAATGTTCCACACAGTCCGGACAGAGATGATCGAGAATTGACGGGGCGTTTTCATACTGTTCCTGGCAATGCTGACTCTTGCAGTCAAGGACGCGCAGGGGATTAGTCTGCCGCCGCCGCTCGCAGTCCGAACAAAGTTTGTCCGCCTTTTTCTCAAGAAAATCCAGCAGGGCCTGGTTAAATTCGGGCCGGCATTTCGGGCAGCCCAGAGAGTTAATTTCAAGACTTACGGAAAGGCCGAGTTCCTCTAAAACAAGCCGTGCCATTCCCATAACCTCAGCATCCACCATGGGATGATTCGTTCCGAGCACCTCGATACTTATCTGGTGAAACTGGCGCAACCGCCCCTTCTGAGGCCGTTCATGCCGGAACATGGGGCCGATGGTAAAAAGGCGCTGAATCGGTTTTTTGACATGGAGGGCATGCTCCACGTAAGCCCTCAGAACCGGGGCCGTACCCTCGGGCCGCATGGTCAGCGAGGAGCCATTGCGGTCGGCAAAGGTGTACATCTCCTTTTCAACGATATCGGTGGTCTCGCCGATGGAACGTTGGAAAAGTTTTGTCTTTTCCAGGATCGGCACTTTGATCTCAAAAAAGCCGAAACGGTGGAAGATGTCCCTGGCCGTCTGCTCGATCCTTTGCCAGGTCTCCACTGTACCAGGCAAGATATCCTTGAAGCCCTTTAAGGCCTTAACACTCACAATCTCTTCTCCCTATTAAAATAACGACAAAAAACAATTATTCGGCATGATACCGAAATAAAACTGGAACCACCAAATTGTAAATGTTTGGCAATATTTCACAGGGAGGTACGCAGGCTGATCGGCTATACACTGGTATGCTGGGCAGCCTGATCGCCTTCCTGGGGAGTGCTGCCGAATATTTACGACAAAAAACATAAAAATTTAGCTCAGTTCAAGGGAAAAGTCAAGGTAACCATTCACCGGGCACTTTTTTTCAGGAACCACAGTTCTGTAAGCGTTTACAAGTCAAGAAACAGTCTCTTTGCCACCTTGTCAATTTTATGGTATTAATTTAAAAAAAGGCTGGACCGGAGGTTTTCCTCTAAAGAAGATTAGCATGATCGGTCTTGGTGCAGCGGTCCATGACCACCCGGAGCCCATGGCGGCGAGCTTTATCAGCGGCTTCATTATTAATGATTCCTTCCTGCATCCAGACGGCTTTGGCCTTGATTCTTATGGCCTCGTCCACCCAGGGAGGAACATCTTTCGAGCGTCGGAAAATATCGACAAGATCAACTGCCACGGGAATTGAAGAGAGATTTGGATAACAGGTCTGTCCCAAAATCTGCGATTGTCCGGGATTAACCGGAATAATGGTGTAGCCGGCTTCAAGAAGATAACTTGCAACCTGATGGCTCGGCCGTTTGCTCTTAGGTGAGAGTCCCACCACGGCGATGGTCTTGCAGGTGGTGAGGATTTCTCTGATTTCGTTAAAATCGACAAGCATAATTTTCCTGAAGGTTGAATAATCAGTGAAGTAAAAAGGAATTAAGCCATGAAATTCCGGAAAAAACATTGAAAATTTATTTTTTTTGCTAAAATTTTTCCCGGAAGAACATTCTGCAAACATAAACAACGGTTCATTGAGGTATAGCCATGTGTCAGATGAGTGTCTATCTGGAAAAAGAAGATCGCGAAAAATTAATTCTGGAAAATGCCACCCTGCTTGAAGTGACGGAAAAGGGGGCCACCGTGACCACCCTGTTCGAGGAACCGAAAACCGTGGCCGGGGCCCAGGTTAAAAAAATTGATTTTCTGGCCGGAACCGTCATCCTGACTACAAGAAATCCTGGAGACTGAGATGCGCGAAAAAACCGAACTGGAAAAATTACGAATTTTGCTGCCCCACTGGATTGAACACAGCCACAGCCACCAGGAAGAATTCAAAAAATGGGCGGCAGTGGCTAAAGATGAGGGCAAGGCCGATGTGTCTGATCTCATTGAAAAAGCGATTGCAGCCATGACCGAGGCAAACAGTGCCCTGGAAAAAAGTCTGGACAGCCTGGGAGGCAAGGTGGAAGGACACCATCATCATCATCACCATCATTAATTTTAGCTATTCCGATGTCATTCCGGGCTTGACCCGGAGATAGCGTAGACTTCGATCCAGAAGATGTGGCTAGCTCCTGGATTCCGGCTAACCTCCATCCCCGCAAGCGGGAACAACAAAGCATGAAAGTTTAATTTTAAAATAAATGACAGAATTACCTGTTGTTACGCTGAACAGTTACCAGCTATTTATAATGCTGGCTTACGACATCACGATCAAGCTGGCTGGCCTCAAAAAGCGGATGAGCCTCCACCAGCCAGTATTGATCTGGATTCTCCACAATTTTTTCCTTAAGGGCAGTGGACAGCCAGTGGGAATCCTCAATCAAGTTAAAAAAACAGCTGTCGATGCCGAAAAAACCGTCAAGCAGATGGGCAATGGTATGCAGAATTTTACTTTGGTAACCCTGCTCAAATTTTTTTATATCATCAAGACGATTAACTCCGCATTCTGTTAACTCATTGATAAGACTGTCAATAACCAGTCGGTTTTCTAAAATTGAGCCTTCAAGATTGGGCCAGAATTTTTTGTTCTCCGCTGAAAGGATGTGTTCTTCGACGATCTGAATTCGGTCATATTTGACCAGGGTTGTCTGATCCAGAAAGTGGAGAACATGACTGTGGGCCGTCCGACCGTCACTGCCAGTGGCTAAAAAAAGATGGCTGATGTTCAAAGTCATCGTCTAACTATCCTTTTTGAAATAAAGGGAGACGGGTGATTTCCATGAAGGTTGAAACATGATATTCCGCCGACAGATCCTGATTTTTAAAGGCAACTAACTCCATGCCCGCAGCCTGGCTGTGCTCCCGGTCAATAATTGAATCACCAATATAGACAGCCTCATCTGCCCTGAGCCGGTAATGATCGAGGATTTGAAGCAGGGCCTCGGGGTGGGGCTTGGGATTTTCTACATCAAAGGCCGTCATTACCTTGCCGAAATAAGAAGACAGACCGAAAATATCCAGAATATTGCTCATGGTTGATGTCCGGTTCGTGCTGATGGCCCTTTCGTAATCGGGTATTAGAAACTCAAGAAATTCGATAAGATCCGGCTCCATGTTCATGTGTTGCAGAAAGGGACGGTAATCCAGATCCGCCCGGAAGGCCTCGGCCTTTTCAATATCTTCAGGATAATGACGCAAGATAAACCGTACAGAATCCATGACATTATGGATGTGGATATAATCCACCTCCTCTTCTGTCATGGGTGGATGGACGAATTCTTCCAGAATTTTATTGTAATAGAGTTTATTGGCGTTTTTGGAGTCGAACATGACCCCGTCGCAGTCAAAAATCACCAGTTTGAGTTGTGACATGATACGTCCTTTTCTGAAGTTGCATAAAAAAACAGATTTAAAAAAATAACCCACTTTTATGAAGAAAACAAATCAAACCGAACTGATCCCATGACATGTACAACTGATTTTCTTGTTATCGGCAGTGGAATTTCCGGCCTTTCCTTTGCTCTTAAGGCCGCCACCCTGGGCTCGGTGACGATCATCACCAAAAAAGCCAAGGTGGATACAGCCACCAACCTGGCCCAGGGCGGCATTGCTGCCGTGCTTTCCGAAAATGATTCTTTTGATCTCCACATTCAGGACACACTGCGATCCGGAGATGGATTATGTGATGAAAAGGTGGTGAGGATGGTGGTTGAAAACGGTCCGGCGCGGATTGACGAGTTAATTCGTCAGGGCATCTCCTTCACCCATGACGAAAATAATCCGGCCCAGCTTGATCTCGGCCGTGAAGGAGGTCATTCCGCCCGGCGGGTGGCCCATGCCCAGGATCTCACCGGCAGAGAAATTGAACACGGACTGCTGAAAAAAGTGGCGGAAAATCCGGATATCACGGTTCTGGAAAATCATCTGGCCGTTGACCTGCTTATTGCCTCAAGGGCCGGCCTGAAATCAACAGATGAGCAGGAACGCTGCCTGGGCGCCTTTGTTCTTGACAGAGAGGATAACTCCATCACCCCCTACCAGGCCAAGGTGACTGTTCTCTGCACCGGCGGCGTGGGCAAGGTGTATCTCTACACCACCAATCCTGATATTGCCACCGGCGATGGTGTTGCCATGGCTTATCGGGCCGGCGCCAGAATCGCCAATCTGGAATTTGTCCAGTTTCATCCCACCTGTCTTTATCATTCCAAGGCCAAAAATTTCCTGATTTCCGAGGCCGTCAGGGGGGAAGGCGCCAGACTGGTTGATGAAAGAGGACGCGCTTTCATGAAAAAATACGACCCGCGCGGTGATCTGGCCACCCGGGATACCGTGGCCCGAGCCATTGACACCGAGATGAAGGCAAGCGGTGATGACTGCGTTTTTCTCGATATCAGTCACAAGCCGGCTGATTTTATCAAAAAAAGATTTCCTAATATTTACCGGACCTGCCTGTCATACGGCATTGATATGACCAGGGAACCGATTCCCGTTGTCCCGGCGGCCCACTATATGTGTGGCGGTGTTTTGACCGATACCATGGGCCGGACCAACATAAAACACCTCTATGCCTTTGGCGAAACAGCCTGCACCGGCCTGCACGGCGGTAACCGACTGGCCAGCAACTCCCTGATTGAGGCCGTGGTTTTTGCCCATCAGGCCTTTGAACAGTGTCGCCGTGACTGGCCAGAACTCAGCCGGATCAGCTATCCGGATGTACCGCCCTGGTCCACCGCCAAGGCGGAAAAAATTGAGGAATGCGTTCTGATCAGCCACAACTGGGACCAGATCCGGCGCCTGATGTGGAATTATGTAGGAATTGTTCGCAGCGTCAAGAGGCTGACCATGGTAAAGCAGCGCCTGGATTTAATTGTCTCCGATGTCAGGCAGCATTTCCACGACTTTCTTCTGACACCGGATCTTATCGAATTACATAATATAGCCCTGATTGCTCAACTGATCGTCCAATCAGCCCTCCTGCGTCAAGAATCCAGAGGACTGCATTACGTCATTGATTTTCCTGAAAAGGATGATCTGAATTGGAAAAAAAATACGGTATTACAGATCGGCAAGCCTTGAGA
This sequence comes from Deltaproteobacteria bacterium, assembly GCA_029933005.1. Taxonomy (GTDB): domain Bacteria; phylum Desulfobacterota; class Desulfobulbia; order Desulfobulbales; family SURF-16; genus JAGHCC01. Next base: position 26,646 of record JAOZOY010000006.1, on the reverse strand, counting down.
ACTCTCCCAAAGAAGAGTTCTCAAGGGTGTTTATTGCCGACTATGATGCCGGCCACGGCGGCCTTTCATCTCCATCATGTTTAAGCGCTGTTTAGCGGACAGACTGCTCAAAAAAGCGACCCTGGCATCCACTGCCTTCTCAAAGCTTTCGCTGTGCTCACCTTGATATCCAGCTTTTATTTTTTCGCCAACTGCCTGGAAATCAGGATCGACGGCATCCAGTTCAGCCCTGAACAGGTGAAATGAACGACGCACGGTTTTTCCGGGCCGTGAGTCGCTATCATTGTTCTTGTAAAACTCATCTTTAAGGTTCATGCGGGACTGGTGCATGATTTCCAGCAAGGCAACCTGGCCTTCATCCAGCGATAATGCCTCCTCGAGATATTCAGACCTTTTTTCAAACCTTTTGGAATTGCACTCCCCCTTCCCCTTGTCACCATAATAACCGTGGCCATGGCCATGGCCGAAACCGTATGCTGCCCCGGCAAGCGGCATAATAAGCAGAGCGGTGCTGAGGGCTAAGACGGTTTTTGAAATTTTAGATGTTTTCATGTTTATTTCCTCCATGTTAGAGATTATTTCTCTTGCTTCGTTGTCTGTAGGATAAGGTGTGGTTGTTAAGGAATTATGTCGAGTAGCCCCTATTTTTGTAAATCTTTTGTAAAGATGGCTTTCTTTTTTTATGGTTCAGGGTATTTCTTCTTTAATGAAGTATGAAGATGGATAAATCAACCAATCAACATTTCCTCCAGGGATCATGAAAATACTGATTATCGATGATGACAAAAAATTGTGCCGCCTGGTTCAAGAGTATCTTGAACCAGTAGGGTTTCAGGTCAGCGCCGCCCATTCCGGAGCAGAAGGACTTACTCTCGTTCGCGAAGAAAACTTTGACGCCCTGATCCTTGATGTCATGATGCCCGATATGGACGGCCTTGATGTGTTACGGCAGCTGCGACAGGAGTCAAATGTGCCGGTACTGATGTTTACAGCCCGAGGGGACGAAATGGACCGCATCGTCGGCCTGGAGATGGGAGCGGATGACTACATCCCCAAGACCTTTTCATCAAGGGAGCTGCTGGCCCGCCTCAGGGCTGTAATCAGACGTTCGGCCATGACGGGCGAGCCGACTGTATGTGATGAAAAACAAACTCAAGATCAAATGGTTGTCCAAGACCTTGTTATTGTTTCACATGCAAGAACTATCTTCCAGGACAGGACGAAACTTGATCTGACCCCGGTGGAATATGATCTTCTCATCAGCCTGGCCTCCAGTGCCGGTCGCATTCTGTCCAGAGATCAACTGCTTGAATCGGTCAGCGGTCGCAATTATACGGTTTTTGATCGCTCTATTGATGTTCATATCTCATCCTTGCGCCGTAAACTGGGAGATGATCCGAAAAATCCACGCTATATCAAAACAATCAGAAGTGCGGGCTACATGTTTCTCGATGAAGAGGGATGGAAATGAAAATACGTCTGTCGATTTTCAGTAAAATTCTCCTCTGGTTTTTTCTGAACATGGTTCTGCTTGCCTTTATTTCCGTTATTTTTTTCCAGATCCAGTTCCATGTCCCACCCGACTCTCTGCTGGCAGGCAGTACCCCCCAAAAGGCCGGTTCCCTGCACCGCCTGCTTCGTCACGAACTGGCCTCTACACCGAAACATCAATGGAATAAGCTTTTGGATCGTTACGGTCAGGAATTCAAGGTGGATCTTCTGCTTTTGAGCCCGAGCGGGCATAAGCTTACAGACCGTGACATCCCGGTACCGAAAAAAGTAAGAGAGAAAATCCAATCATTGAAACAGTTTCATTTTGGCAAACACCATGGAAGACCTGCAGGTTCAGGACAAAAAAACGGCAGTCATCGTGGAGTCTCCCGATTTTTCCGTTTACAGACCCAAAATCCTACCCGTTACTGGCTGGGTATGCCCATACCCATCATAACCCATCAGGATAACACCATTAAACCGGCTATTCTTCTGGCCGTAACCGATTCCTGCCTGGGTTCCGGCCTCCTCTACCCTGATCTTCTTCCCCTGGTTGGTATCGCTCTTGGCATTATGGCTCTCTCCGGCCTCTGGTGGCTGCCCATGGTCAACCACCTGACAAGGCCGATTAAATCAATGACCAGGGCCACGGAAGAAATTGCCAGAGGACATTTTGACATCAGAGTGAATGAGAGGCGCAAAGATGAAATAGGCAGACTAGGCCACTCCATCAACACGATGTCTGAACGGCTTGACGATTTTATCCAGGGCCGGAAACGATTTTTAGGCGATGTGGCCCATGAACTCTGTTCACCCCTGGCCCGCCTCAAGATGGGTCTGGGGGTGCTCGAACATAAAATTGATCCTCAACAGCATGCTTATCTTACTGATGTAGCTGAAGAGGCGGAAAACATCTCTGAGCTGGTCAATGAAATCCTGTCCTTCTCCAAGGCCGAAATGACACCGGATAACATCAACATCGGCAAGGTTAATCTTCAGACCATTGTCAATAAGGTGCTGGAGCGGGAAAAAATCAACAATACTAAAATAACAATGCGGATTGACGATAATTTTACAGTCAGAGCCAATTCAGAACTCCTGGCCAGAGCCCTGGCCAATCTCTTGAGAAACAGTCTGCGCTATGGCGGGGATTGCGGTCCTGTGGAAATATCGGCACAAAAAAGAAACAATATGGCCCTGATCAAAATTGCGGATTGCGGCCCCGGAGTGCCTGAAAAATATCTGGACCGTATTTTTGATCCCTTTTTCAGGCTTGAGCCCGACAGAAGCAGGAACAGTGGCGGCGCCGGACTTGGTCTGGCCATTGTCAAGACCTGTATTGAAGCCTGCCAGGGAAAAGTCAAGGCCGGCAACAGGGAGGCCGGAGGGTTTGTCGTTGTTATTGAACTTCCGTCCGGGTAATTCCGCATCCGCTTCGGAAACCGAGTTTATACCCTGTTTTTAAAGGTGCTTATCTATCAACAGACCTGTTCGCGTAACACCAGCAAGCCCCACAGGCAAATCTTGGTTACGCGGCTGTCAGCTGATACTGTTTTTTCAATAAATAAAAACGTAACTTTGTCCTCTGGCATCTTGACAAAATGAAATCTCTATAGTATTTAGGCCTAAACTTAAATCTGGTATCGAGGAATTTTTATTTAAATATAGCTTATTTTAAGTTGACTTTAACAAGGAGGAACAACAACATGGCAACAGTTGAGCACAATGGTCATAGCTACGAGGTAGATGAGGACGGCTTCCTGACCAAGGGAACAGAGGAATGGAACGAGGATTGGGTTGAGTATGTAAAAGGAATTGAAGGTATTTCCGAAATGAGCGACGAGCACTGGAAAGTAATTAATTCCCTGCAGGAGTACTACAAGAAAAACGGTATCGCTCCCATGGTTCGTATTCTGTCCAAGACCACCGGTTATCCGCTGAAAAGAATTTATGAGCTGTTCCCTTCAGGACCTGGTAAAGGAGCCTGTAAAATGGCCGGCCTGCCCAAACCTACAGGTTGTGTATAATTAAGTTCTCAGATAGCAGAATCCAGCTATTGCAGTAACTTAATTACAAAAAAGGAAGTGATTTTTTCACTTCCTTTTTTGTCTCACCCCTCGTTATTTCCTCAATCAGCCCAGCCCAGCCTTTGCTATCTTCTCCAAGGCCTCAGCATGGAGAGTTTCCACTTTCTCTGCATACTCAACAGGCGTAATGGCCGCACCCCGTATCCCCCCGCGCAAATTAATTTCTGCTAAATATGATGTGGCGTTGTGGATCATCAAATCAATATGGGCATAAGGAAATTTCCCCCTTTCCATAACTTTATGACAAAGATGCCACTGATCAGCAGAAAGATCATAAGGCTCACTCCTGCCCCCACAATGAAGATTATTACGAAAATTATACGGATTATGCCTGCTGTAGGCCTCCCCATAGTCTCCAAGAATAACAACACGGACATCCCGGGATTCCGCTAAAAAGGGCTGCACGACAAAGGGAAAGGGAAGCACGCCAAGGGATGCCTGGGTATAGACGTCCTCGATGGATTGCCAGAGGTAAATTCCCATACCTGCATTTTTGCGGTCAAGCTTGGTAACAACCCTGCTGATGCCATGTTGATCATAGAGATTTACAGCGGCCATGATATCATGCTGATCGTGGATTGCATGTGTATGGGGCAGCATGAAACTGGAAAAAAGTAGAGCCTGCTGAACTTTTGAGCGGCAAACCTGCTGGGACAGGGCAGATGGATACAGGACAATACCCCGCTCAACAAGATCAAGCAGGAGAAACTCTTCGGACGGTTTCATCCGGACTCGACCCAGAACAATGTCGCCAACGCCAAGCTCGTTAAATTTGCGCCGCAGAGTTTTGTTATTTTTGATAATACGCCTTTGTGAGGTCTTGGACGTATCAGATCGTAATGGCGTCAAAAGAGCATCTCCACAAAACGTTGATGAAACTGGGACAAGTCGGTGTTACACTCACCGCAAAAAAATCTGATCTGTCCCAGAATCTGCGATTCATCACTATCCTGAGTAAAGCTGGAATCCGCGTTCTGGACATAATGGGTGGTCAGAATCACCCCCTCCGCGACTTCAAAAAAATCATGATCATTCCCACAGTTGGGGCAGGTAATGAGATGCCCTCTTTTCTTGCTCAGCCGCTGAGAGTCAGATATTGTTTCAGGGATAAAATCCACTTTATTTCCTCCTTCAAAATATTAACTTTTAATTTAAAGCAGCGACTTTACATTGTCAATATCAGGTAAGCGTTCACCAGCACCTCATCTAGTGAACGGTTACAATGTCAGTAGCGAATTTCAAAATTTTCAAGCTGCTCCATAGGTTCAATCCCGCTCACAAAAACCTCTTTGACATCTGCCATGGGAGACCCGGTATGTAACCATTTTATCATGGACTCAATATTTTCCGCGGAACCGCAGATCATTGCCTCAACATCTCCATCAGCCAAATTTCTCACCCAGCCGACAAGACCTTGCCGTCGGGCTTCTTCTTCCGTATAGGCCCGAAAAAAAACACCCTGAACCCTCCCCCTGACAATAGCTTTAATGCATTGGTCCATTTTATTCTCCCTCAATCGTAACTTATTCAGCTACACTCCACGAAATCAACGCTTTCCTGGGTTTTCTCGAATAGCACCAGTGCGGAGCCTACGCTGAATAATTATCCTCAATCAACCTCTTAAACTCTTCTTCGTCCAAAATAACCAGTGCCATGTCCCTGGCCTTTTTGAGCTTATTGCCAGGCTTTTCACCCGCCACCAGATGGGTCACCTTTTTACTGAGAGATGATACAACCTGCCCGCCAAGTTCTTTGACCCTGTCTTTGGCCTCGTTTCTGGAAAAACCGGAAAGTCTGCCTGTAAAAAGAAAAATTTTTCCAGCCAACGGTTCTTGTCTTCCGCTGGAGTCTGAGGGTGTGAAATGCAGGCCAATCTCAAGGAGCTGTCCCAACATTGTCCGGACAGCAGGATCGGCAAAATATTGACGGAGACTGGCCGCGCCCTGGCCGCCTATCCCTTCAACATCAAGAAAATCATCTTCTCCGGCCTGCATCAGCCGGTCAAGGGTTTTAAATTGCTTCTCCAGCAGCGCGGCAGTGACCTCGCCGATAAAACGGATTCCCAGGGCGCTCAAAAATCGTGAAAGCGTTGTTTTCCTGCTCTTGGAAATCGCCAGGATAGCATTCTCGGCGGATTTATCAGCCCAGCCTTCCAGGGGAAGCAGATCACTCTGCTTCAGTTGGTAAATATCGGGAATATCGTTGACTAGTTTGGCGTCAAACAACTGTTTCAGTGCCTTTTTTCCAAGTCCTTCGATGTCCATTCCCGCCTTGCTCGTGAAATGAATCAAAGAGCGCAGCCGCTGGGCCGGGCAATCAATATTAGGACATCTGAGAATGGCTTCTCCTGGTTTACGCAACAGCTTATGGCCGCATTCCGGACACACGGACGGCATTCTGATTTCTTCTTCGCTGCCGTTCCGCAGATCAATAATCGGCTGAATCACTTCCGGAATAACATCTCCGGCCCGCTGGACAAGAACCCGGTCACCAAGCCTCAGGCCTTTACGTTTAATCTCATCCTCATTATGCAGAGTGGCCCTGCTCACAGTAACCCCTTCGAGTGAAACAGGTTCAAGGATGGCAACCGGAGTAATGGCGCCGGTACGACCTACATTGAACTCCACATCAAGCAGACGGGTCGTGGCTTGGGAAGCGAGAAATTTACAGGCCAGAGCCCATCGTGGACTGCGGGCCTTGCTGCCGAGCCTTTTCTGCAACGGAAACGAATTGACCTTGACCACCATGCCGTCAATTTCATAATCAAGATCATGACGCTGTTTCTGCAGAACATGAAAATAGTCCACAACCTCATTGATATCTTTGCAAAGATGGACAAGGGGATTGATTTTAAAACCAAAACGGCCAAGGATTGACAAGGCCTCAAGCTGGCTGCCGCAGTCCAGCAGGGAAGGATCGCTTATACCGTAGGGAAAAAATTGCAAAGGACGTTGAGCCGTGATTTTTGAATCAAGCTGACGCAGGGAACCGGCCGCCGCGTTGCGCGGATTGGCAAAGAGCACTTCTCCCGCATCAGCGCGGCGCTCATTTAGTTTCCGAAACCCCTCAATGGTCAAAAAGACCTCGCCCCGCACCTCAAGATAGTCAGGAACGTTGCTGCCGCGTAAACGTAGAGGAATAGTATTGATTGTCCTGATATTGCTGGTGACATCCTCGCCTATTTTACCGTCACCCCGGGTTGACCCTTGGGTCAGGAAACCATTTTCATAAACAATTTCTATCGCCAGACCGTCAAGCTTGGGCTCGGCGACATAGTCATTATCATCATCTCTCTGCAAATAGCGTTTCAGCCTTCCCTCAAAATCCCGAATCTCACCATCAGAAAAAGCATTTTCAAGACTGAGCATGGGGAAACGGTGTACCACCTGAACGAATCCAGCCAGAGTTTGCCCGCCCACTCTCACGCTTGGCGAGTCCGGCGTGATCAGCCGGGGAAACTTTTCCTCAAGGTCAAGAAGTTCCCTGAAGAGCCGGTCATATTCACCGTCGGAGATCAGGGGATCATCAAGAACATAATAGCGGTAATTATGCTGGTTAATCTGCTCCCGCAGTTCCTCGAGTCTTTTTTTTACAGCTGTTAAATTTTCAGACATGATTACAGTCTATCCACACCGATCAGGAAGCCGGTTGCAGCAGTTTACCGCCCGAAGCAATATTTTCCCGCTCCACTTCATCAATAAAAATAATGATGGAATCCTTCGGTTTATTGGCTATTCTGGAAATGATCTCGGTGACTTCGCTGCATACCTGCTCCTTCTGTTCCCTGCTCAATGTTCCGGCTACCCGGATATTTACATAGGGCATAATCCCTCCTTTGAACAATTGATAAAAAAATGATCTGTCTTTTATCCCCTATTCTCTCTTTGAGATCAATTAATTTTCAAAAAAAGGACAAAAAATACGCCTTTTCGCAACAAGGAAAAACAAACAGCAAATCTTGACTTTGCCGGGGCTGTACTGTATCTTCGAGCCACTATACGGCCTGAATAAATTTAAAAATATACAGTATCAAAAAAAATGGAGAGGAGTCTATTGAATGGCGTTAATACGGGATCTATTCAGCAAATCACCTTTTGGACCAATTGTTGAACATGCCAAAAAAGTCCATGAGTGCGTGGAACTGATCAAACCTCTCATGGAGGCCCTGATCAAGCAAGATTTTGAGCAAATCCAGAAGCTTCATCATAAAATTTCAAAAACCGAATACGAGGCGGACCTAATCAAACATGACATCCGTCGTAACTTGCCGCGTCGATTTTTTTTACCGGTGGCCCGTGAGGAACTTGACGGATTTCTCCAGTGCCAGGAAAAACTGGCTGATTATGCCGAAGATTTCTCGGTCATTCTTTTTATTCGCAAAACAAAACTCCATCCAACCCTGCATCAAGGTTTTTTGACTTTTGTGAATCAAATTTTTCAGGTGAGCGGTACGTTGCTGACTGCGGCAGTCGAATTAAAGAATCTGGCCGAGGTCTCTTTCAGCGGAGCCGAGGCCAATCTGGTTCTGGATCGAATCAAGGATTTAGGTGTTGAAGAGTGGCAGGCGGACCGTCTGGCCCGGGAACTGAGCGTCCAGATCTATAAGCTGGAGGACGAGCTTAAACCAATGGACATCATCTTTTACGAAAAATTACTCTTAAAACTCAGCGCCATCGCCAATGAGGCTGAAAATGCCGGAGATTTTCTGCGGGCCATGATTACAAAAACCTGACCAGCTGCGCTGAAGGCACAAAAAACCACGAAAATGACATAAATTAGCATTATTTTTTTAGTTGTGATCCACAAATATCTCTAATTTTAAATTAGAATCTAAACCATGACAGAATATATCGTTTTATGCATACCGGCAGTGATCGGCATCTACATGGCATGGAACATCGGCGCCAACGATGTGGCCAACTCAATGGCCGATGCCGTGGGTTCCCGGGCAATTTCTGTGAAACAAGCGGTTATTGCCGCCGGAATCTGCGAATTCGCCGGAGCAGTTCTGGTTGGCGCTCATGTCACCGACACCGTGCGCAAAGGAATTGTTGATCCGGCCATGCTTGCCGCCCTGCCCGGTCTGCTGCCAGGTGAGGCGGCCGCCCTGATTGTAATCGGTATGACTTCAGCGTTGCTCTGCGCCGCCTTCTGGCTGAACTTCTCATCCATGTTCGGCATGCCGGTTTCCACCACCCATTCCATCATCGGAGCCATTGCCGGTTTCGGTATCATCGCCGCAGGCTGGCAGGCAGTCAACTGGGCTAAAATGGGCCAGATTGTCGCCAGTTGGTTTATTTCTCCGATAGCCGGTGGCGCAATAGCATTCGTTCTCTTTAAACTGATCAGAAGAACGATTTTAAGAAAAGAACAGCCCGCCCGGGCAGCCAAAATATATATTCCGTATATTGTTTTTCTGCTGGTGGCCGTGGTCTGTCTGGCCACGATTTACAAGGGTTTAAAACATGTCATCGGTGATATTTCCTGGCTGACTGATTCAAATTCTCTCTACCTTTCCCTGGGACTGGCCGTGGTGACAGCCATTGTTGCAAAAATTATTGTCACCAATAAACTTCGTGGTAAGAACTCACTGCCCATCTCCAGGCAACTGAAGCTTGTGGAAAAAATTTTCGTTCCCCTGGTAGTGACCAGTTCCTGTGCGGTGGCCTTTGCCCATGGGGCCAATGACGTGGCCAATGCCGTGGGGCCTTTTGCCGCAGTTGTTCACATCCTCCGTACCGGTGCCATTGAGATGAAAGTCGGGGTGCCGCCCTGGATTCTCGGTCTTGGTGGAATCGGCATTGTCCTGGGCCTGGCAACATACGGTTACAAAGTGATGCAGACTGTTGGCACCAAAATCACTGAAATTACACCTTCGCGCGGGGTTGCGGCTGATATTGCCGCCACTGCCACGGTACTGATGTGCACCCGTCTTTCCCTGCCTGTGTCCACCACCCACACCTTGGTGGGGGCTATCCTCGGCATCGGACTGGCCAGGGGCTTAGGAGGTATCGACAAAAATGTCACAAAAAAAATCTTCCTCTCCTGGATCATCACGGTTCCAGCCGCTGCAGTGATGTCGATCCTCTTTTTTGTCGTGGGCCGTTTCTTTTTTCTGGAAACGATTATAGAAGTGATCGTCAAAACAGGCAACTGATGTAACCGTTCACCAGCTAATAATAAATTTCTTCCTTGAGATCACGAAGCAAAAGAGAGTGAACCGCATCCTCGCAGCTCTTGTCCCGGTAAAGAACCTGATAGACCTGTTCAAGGATCGGCATTTCAACCTTTTGCTTCCTTGCCAGGGTCCAAGCCGATTTTGTTGTCTTTACACCTTCGGCCACCATCTCCATCTCATCAAGAATAACTGCCAGTTTCTTTCCCTGTCCCAGTTTTAAACCAACGGTTCTGTTGCGGGAAAGTGCGCCGGTGCAGGTTAAAACAAGATCTCCCAGACCGCCGAGACCTGAAAAAGTTAAAGGATCCGCTCCCATCTTCACTCCCAGTCTGGTGATTTCCGCAAGGCCCCTGGTTATTAAAGCCGCCCTGGTATTTGTACCGAAACCAAGACCGTCACAGATACCGGCGGCAATGGCAATAATATTTTTCAAGGCGCCGCCCAGTTCAAGACCGATGACGTCCCTTGAACCATAGACCCGGAAACGTTCAGTATAAAAAATTTGCTGTATCTGCCTGACAATTTCTTTGTCATGGGCCGCCACAGTTACTGCCGTTGGGGTCTGCCGGGCAACCTCTTTAGCAAAACTCGGTCCGGATAAAACGGCAAAATCCGCCTTTTTTCCTGTTTTCTCCAAGACTTCAGTCATCACCTGGGTCATGGTCAACAGAGTTTCATTCTCTATCCCCTTTGTCGCAGAAATAATTATGCTATTTTTTTCCAGAAATGGAACGATTTTTTCAAAAACCTGACGATAGACATGTGACGGAACAACCATGAGAATGGTGTTCAGATCTTTTACAGCCTCTTCGATATCTGCAACAACCTCAACATTTTCACTTAGCACAACCCCCGGTAAATAGGTCGAATTCTCTTTTTCTTTCCTGATTTTTTCAACATGATCCCTGCGGTGTCCCCATAACCTGACCCGGATACCTTTATCGCTGACAAGCTTTGTCAAGGCTGTTCCCCAACTGCCCGCACCGATGACGGCTATCTGCTGCTGAAAGACCATCTCTCATTTTACCTTTTCAGCCTGTTGTAAAAATTCGGAAAAACAAAACTCTTTTCCTGTTTTCCGTAAAGCTTTTGGTTTTTTTTAAACAAATCGAAAAAAATTATTTAGAAACCCCAATTAAATATACGTAAAATCAAATTCATACATTCAGAATGTTACTTTTTTTCAAATTGGATCAAAATTTGCTTATTTATTTAAAATAAAGGAATTAAAAAAATTACTTTGTAAACATTCGACTTTATAATAAATTATTACAAAAATCACCGAAATGTAAATTTTGGATAGTGGCCCATATTTGGACGATCAGGTCTGTGAGCTATATTGATTCATATGCGAGTAGGCCTGATCGTTCAAAGATGGGGTGCTAGCCGAATATTTACATTACACTTTTTGAATTATCGCTCAAAATCACCATCTTTTATAAAGGGTGACCGCTATGACACAGAGAGAAGCCTTAAAAATTCTGATATTAAGCCCGCTTTATTTCAAAATGGATCTGTCAGCCAGAAAAAATTTGATTAACGAGTTCTGCAGACTGCATCAAGAATCTTTTATAAATTAAAAAAGGCAAGTTGAAAAATGTCTTGTCGACGATGACAATGAGGTAATTCAACATCGATGAGACACATGGAACATCGGACTCACGTCAAAATCTTAATCGTCTTCTTTCCCTTCATCTCCATCTTCTTTTTTATAAGACTCCGGCACCATTCCCATACCAACCACCTTTTCATCAGTCCCAAGATCAAAAAGTTTCACGCCCTGAGTATTCCTGCCAATCACTCGGACATGCTCCATATTCATCCGAATAATCTTGCCGCCATTGGTGATCAGCATGATCTCATCTTCATCGGTAATCTGCAGCGCACCAACCACCTTACCGTTGCGCTCGCTGGTCTTAATGGCAAAGACACCCTTGCCGCCCCGCTTGGTCAGCCGATAATCCATCTCCGGACTTCTCTTGCCAAAACCATTTTCGGTCACCACAAGAATTGACTCATCGGTTTCCAGCACCACCACGCCGACAACCTGGTCATCTTCAGCCAGCCTGATTCCCCTGACCCCGCTGGCAGTCCTGCCCATGGCCCTGACATCGTCTTCCTGAAATTTTACGGCCATGCCGTTATGAGAAACCAAAAGAATTTTATTTTGCCCGGAGGTCAGGGCGGCGGAAATAATTTCATCCCCTTCCCTGATTCTTAAAGCAATCTTACCTCTGCGGATAGGCCTGTTAAATTCTTGCAGCACGGTTTTTTTGACCACACCCAATTTGGTGACCATCATGATAAAACATTGTTCGCCATCTTCAATTTCAAAAGATTTGACCGGTAAAATAGCTGCGACTCTTTCATCCTGTCCCAGATCAAGAAGATTGACAATGGCCTTGCCCCGGGCAATACGGCTGGCCTGAGGAATCTCATAAACCTTGCGCCAGAACACCTTGCCTAAATTGGTGAAAAACAAAAAAGTATCATGGGTTGAGGCAAGGTAGAGATGACTGACAAAATCTTCTTCCACGGTTTTAATTCCCTTGATCCCCTTGCCGCCCCTGCGCTGGGAACGATAAAGATCGACCGGATTTCTTTTGATATATCCGTCATGGGTGACCGTGACCACCATGTCTTCACGCTGAATCATATCTTCAGGCAAAATTTCATCCGGGGCTTCGATAATCTCAGTCAGTCTATCATCTCCATATTGCTCTTTAATGGCGACAAACTCGTCCCTGATTATATCCAGAACAAGGGCTTCATTCCCAAGAATCTGCTGAAACATCTCAATCTGTTTCATCAGCTCGTCCAGTTCCGAGATGATCTTATCCCTTTCCAGTCCGGTTAATTTCTGGAGTCGCATTTCCAGAATGGACTGGGCCTGGATTTCTGAAAGATCAAAACGACTCATCAGCCCCTGTCTCGCCTCTTTAGGATTGGCCGATGCCTTGATCAGTGCAACCACCTCGTCAAGATTGGTAATGGCCACTTTCAAGCCTTGCAGAATATGAGCCCGTTCCTCCGCTTTTTTCAAATCAAATGCTGTACGGCGATAAATAACTGACTTTCGGTGCTGGATAAAACATTCAAAAATCTGCTTAAGGTTCAGTACCTCCGGCCTGTTATTAACGATACTGAGCAGGATGATTCCAAAACTGCGCTGGAGAGGCGTCATTTTGTAAAGCTGGTTGATGACTACTTCGGCCATCTCATCCTTTTTCAAATCCAGGACAATACGCATACCATGGCGATCTGATTCGTCCCGCACTTCGGAAATAGAATTTATTTTTTTATCCTTAACCAGCCGGGCTATTTTTTCAACAAGAACCGCTTTATTCTGCTGATAAGGAATCTCCGTGATAACAATCGATTCCCTCTTTTTTTTGTTTGTTTCAATATGGTATCGAGACCGAAGAAGCAGGCTGCCCCGTCCGGTTTCATAGGCCTGCCTGATGCCGGCCCTGCCGCAGATGTAGGCACCTGTGGGAAAATCCGGTCCACTCACATGTTCCATCAGCTGATGGACCGTGATATTGGAATCATTAATCATGGCAATGAGACCATCCATGATCTCATTCAAATTATGGGGAGGAATGTTGGTTGCCATGCCCACGGCAATGCCTGATGAGCCATTTATCAGCAGATTTGGAATTTTACTTGGAAAAACTACGGGTTCCATCATGCTGTTATCATAGGTCGCGACAAAATCGACGGTATCCTTTTCCAGATCGGTAATGATCTCCTGATCTATTTTTGTCATCCGGGCTTCGGTGTACCGCATGGCAGCCGGTGAGTCACCGTCAACTGAGCCAAAGTTGCCCTGTCCATCCACCAGAGGATAACGCATTGAAAAATCCTGGGCCATTCGGACAATGGTATCATAGGCAGCCGTATCACCATGGGGATGATATTTACCAATAACATCACCAACAATACGCGCTGATTTCAAATGAGGCCGGTTATAATAATTTCCAAGCTCCCGCATGGCAAAAAGTGCCCGTCGATGCACGGGCTTAAGACCATCCCTTACATCGGGCAGAGCTCGACCGATAATAACACTCATTGCATAGTCGAGATAAGATTTTTTCAACTCCTTCTCTATGGAAATAGTTGGTGATTCTTGCTGTTCTTGTTCTGTCATATTATTGGTTGGATTAGTTTAGTTGGTTTGATTGGTTTGATTAGTTTAGTCGGTTGAATTTGTTTACCGGCTTTACCGGCCAGTTAAACAAATAAAACAAATTGAACTAATAAAACTAATTAAATATCCAGTTCAGAAACCTCAAGGGCATGATCATTGATAAAATCACGCCTCGGTTCCACCTTATCGCCCATCAAGGTCGTAAAAATATCATCGGCCTTTTCCGCATCTTCAATTTTGACCTGGAGCAGCACCCTTTTTTCCGGATCCATGGTGGTTTCCCAAAGCTGTTCCGGATTCATCTCGCCAAGGCCTTTATAACGTTGAAGATTACTGCCCTTAAATGCCTCTTTTCTTATCTGAATGAGAAATTCCCGCCAGTCCTCTATTTCTTTTTCGCTGCTTTTGCTTTGCATAATAAAAGAGGTCTGGAGTAATTCCCTTATTTTGGGAAAAAGAGTGATGGCTGACCGGTATTCCGGAATCAAAGGAATTTTAGGGCCAATGGTAATAAACATGTGAGCTTTATCCTTGATGGCCGCATCAAATTCATAACAGCTTGGTTTCCAGCGGCAGGGCCTGATATTGCCGAGAATCATATTCTTATCGACCAGCTTTTTCTTTAATCCTTTTACATAATCTTCATCAACAAACTGATCCGCTGAGCGGACATCCTCGGCCAACAGAAAATTGACCATTTCCGGCCAGATACTGATACGCTGCAGATAATCAATCAATTTTTCATAATTGGAAAGATTCTGCAGCATCTCAACCAGTTGCTTACCGGCAAAACTTTTTTCATTTACAGTGGTACGAATAATAAGAAGTGCACTTGCCCGTTCAAAAAGAAAAAGGTTCAGATGTTTATCATCATCAAAAAACTGTTCCTTTTTTCCCCGTCCCAACCGATAAAGCGGTGGCTGAGCAATATAAATATAGCCTTCTTCTATCAGTGAAATCATCTGCCGGAAGAAAAAAGTCAGGATCAGGGTGCGAATATGGGCGCCATCCACATCGGCATCAGTCATAATGATGACCTTATGATAACGGAGTTTATCTTTATCAAAATCTTCACGGCCTATTCCTGTTCCAAGGGCGGCGATAATCTGTTTAATCTCCTCGCTGCCTAAGATCTTATCAAACCGGGCCTTTTCCACGTTCATGATCTTACCGCGCAACGGTAAAATTGCCTGGCACCTTCTATCTCTGCCCTGTTTAGCGCTGCCACCGGCTGAATCACCCTCAACCAGAAAAAGTTCTCTCTCTGCGGGTTTCTTGGATTGGCATTCAGCCAGTTTTCCGGCCATAAGCAGATCAAGACCAGAGCCTTTTTTACGGGAAAGATCCCTGGCCCGGCGCGCCGCTTCTCTAGCCCGTGCCGCTTCCACCACCTTAGTCAGAATTTTTTTTGCTTCCTGGGGATGCTGTTCCAGATAGATGGCTAATTTTTCATTGCAGATTGACTCAACAATGGATTTAACCTCACTGTTCCCCAGCTTTGTTTTTGTCTGACCTTCAAACTGAGGATTTGGAACACGAACTGAAACCACGCTGGTGATTCCCTCTCGGACATCATCGCCACCCAGTTTTGCCTGAAGATTTTTCGGCACAACATCATCACTTGCATAACGGTTAATGCATTTGGTCAAAGCACCGCGAAATCCAGCCACATGGGTTCCGCCTTCTCTCGTATGAATATTATTAACAAAAGCAAATAATCTTTCTGAAAAACCGTCAAAATACTGAAAGGCGACCTCAACCTGCACATCATCCTTTTCACCGTAAAAATAAATGGGATCAGCATGGATTGGTGTTCTTTTTCTGTTGAGATACTCCACATAAGAAACAATGCCTCCCTTGTAATGGAATTCATCATCAGCCCCACTTCGTTCGTCTTTAAGTAGAATTTTGACATTTTTATTGAGAAAGGCCAGTTCTCTGAGCCTGGACTGGATAATATCGTATTGAAAAACCGTTGTTTCAGTAAATATATAAGGGTCTGGTTTAAATGTAATTTTTGTGCCGTTTTTAGTTGTTTGACCGATGACCTTGGCGTCTTCATCTTTAATACCGTGTCGGTAGCTCTGAAAATAAATTTTTCCATCCCGCTTCACCTCGGCCGTGGCCCATTCACTTAAGGCATTCACCACCGAAACTCCAACTCCGTGGAGACCACCGGAAACCTTGTAAGTTGAATGATCAAATTTACCACCTGCATGAAGGGTACACATGACCAGTTCCAGGGAAGAAACCTTTTCCTTTGAATGTTTTTCCGATGGAATACCACGGCCGTCATCTTCCACGCTGACACTGTCATCCTCATGGAAAGTGACCTTGATAACGGAACAATGACCTGCCAGAGCTTCGTCAATACTGTTGTCAACGACCTCATAAACCAGATGGTGCAATCCTTCCACACTGGTATTGCCGATGTACATGGCCGGGCGTTTTCTTACACCCTCCAGACCAGTCAAGACCTTTATCTGGTCTGCTCCGTATTTATTTTGATTTTTGCTCACTCTTATTCAGCCTCGGTTTTATTTTGATTTTTTATGTGCATGGGCATAATAATACTTATAAAATCCGGATCTTCCTCAGACTCGATCAGACAGGGACTATCCTGGGAAGAAATAAAAATTTTGACCTGATCACTTTTCATAATCTGCAGGGTGTCGACAAAAAATTTCCCGTTAAAACCCAAAAGTAGAGAATCTCCACTGAATTCTATTTCAATATCTTCCTTGGCATCGCCAAGATCCATACTTTGGGAAAATAGGGTAAAATTATTTTTTTCAATCTGAAACGTAATAATATTATATTTATCCTCGGTGAACAGATTCATCCTCTTCACCGAATTCAGCAGATTTATTCTGTTGATAGTAAAATATTTTTCCCGGTCTATAATACGAATAATATCTTTGAATTCAGGAAAATCTCCTTGCATCAGGCTAATGATATAAAGGGTATCGTCCGTTTTAAAAACCGCCTGTTTTTCTTCAACTCCAAAAAAAATATCCCCTTCCTTTTCCTCGCATAATTTTTTTATCTCCGCCATTCCCTTCCTGGGAATCAAGGTTGTTTTATCCACCTGCAGCTTTTCAAGATCGGTTTCAACCTCTCTTGACATGAGAGATAATCGATGCCCGTCGGAAGAGACAAAGTTAAGAAAATTTTTGTCATCCTTTTTTTGTTTTTCAACAAGAATAGCCATCAGGGTAAATTGACTTTCACTGTCTTGGGCCACTGAAAAAATCGTTTTACTGATCAGATCTTGAAGAATTTCACAAGGAACTGAAACCAGCGTATCTTCCTGATATTCAGGAAAAGAAGGAAATTCTTCACTTTCCATACCAGCGAGCCGGTAATTGCTTGAATCGTCGGTTATCTTTGCCCAGCAGTTTTCAAGAATCTCAATATGGATTTGATCTGAATTTGATTCCCGGACAATTTCAAAAAGTTTCCGAGCCGGCAGTGTAATTGAGCCGGATGAAAGAATTTCGGCCGGCAGTTTCTTTTTTATACCGATTTCAAGATCCGTGGCAGTCAGAATAACAGCATCATTTTCAGATTGAATAAGAACATTGGAAAGAATAGCCATTGTTCCTTTTTTAGAGGTAATATTCTGTACGGAAGCAAGACCCTTAAGAAAATCATCTCTGGCAATATTCAAAACAAGAGACATAATTCACAATCCTTATTTTTTATTTATAGATATATATTAAAAACTTATAATAATAAAATCTGTTAGTTTGTTGGAAAATTATATAAATTGTTTAAATATCAGAAAATTTTATTAATCATGATCTTTTTAAAAATTGTGGGAATATATATATTTTTTTGTTTTCAACACGTTTTCAAAATTGAATAAACACGTTTTCAACAGAGATTTTATCGATTAAAAAAAATTAAAACAGCACAAAAAAATAATGTCCCGTCAGACACTGAACAAAATGTTTTTTTCTCAAAAATAAATCTTTTTCTTTTTTAAGACAACCAATTGAAATTATAGTACTTTTAACCCATTAAAAAACGAGATTTTTACTTTACTGATTTTAGTTCAAATTAGTAATAATTTCAATGAATAATAATAATAATAAAGGGATGAAAATTTGTTTTTTTATACCTTCCCGAACGGCCTGATATGGAAATTGATCCTTGTTTTATTTCGCTTCACGAAAAATTATCTTTTCTTTTTGATTCAGCGCTGAAAAAGTCCATTTTTCCTGGTGCCTCAGTGGGTGTGATGACAGGATCTCCGGCTGAAAGAAAAAAATATATTATGACTTTCGGCCACAGGGCCGTAACTCCGGTAGTAAAACAACTTGATAAGGGAGTTTTTTTCGACCTCGCCTCTTTGACAAAACCCCTGGCCACAACTCTTGCTGTTCTGAGTCTGATTAAAGAAAAAAAAATACGCCTTGATGACAGGCTCGATGATCTCCTGGAAAGAGAAGTTTCCTCAAAAAAAAGAAAAATTACCCTGTTTCATCTCTTGAACCATTGTTCCGGATTGCCAGCCCACCGTCTTTTTTATAAAGAAATAGTTAATTTTCCTAAAGATAAGCGACAAGATATACTTCTTTCCCGTATCCTGGCCGAACCTCTTGAGTATGAAATCGGTTGCAAAGCGGTTTACAGTGATCTTGGTTTTATGCTGCTGGGAAGAATGATTGAAATGAAGTCACTAAAAAAATTGGATCAATATATTGAAAATCGTATACTGGCACCGCTTGATCTTGAAAAAGATCTTTTTTTTAATCTTCTGGATGAGAAAAAAGAAAAAAAATATGCAGCTACCGAAGATTGTCCGTGGCGGCAAAAGATTCTCTGCGGCGAGGTACATGATCAAAATAGCTATGCAGTTGGCGGCGTTTCAGGTCAGGCCGGGCTGTTCGGGACAATAAATGGGGTCATGGCCCTTGTCTCCATGCTTCATGATATTCATCAGGGCTGGATGAGGCACCCTTTTTTTAGAACGGCGGATTTAAAGTTTTTTTTAAGAAAGCAAACTATGGTGAGAGACAGCAGCTGGGGACTCGGCTTTGACACACCATCGAAAAAAGGATCAAGCGGCGGAAGGTATATTTCTGACAAAAGCATGGGACATCTTGGTTTTACAGGAACATCCTTTTGGATAGATCCCCAGCGGCAATTGGTCATGGTATTATTGACAAACCGTATACATCCACGGATTAAAGAAGGAATCAGAAGATTCAGACCTCTGTTTCATGATGCTGTCATATCTTCTCTATGTTCTGGATAAAGTTCAAGAATAGACTTTCTGTCGGCTTTGCTAACCCCTCTTTCGGTGATAAGACCGGTGATCAGCCGGGCCGGGGTGACGTCAAAGGCATAATTTGCCGCCTTGGTTTCGGGTGGGCTGATACTAATAGTTGCCTGACGGTTATCTTGGATCAAACCAGTGATATAGTTGATTTCATCGGCGGATCTCTGTTCAATGGGAATTTCTTTCACACCGTCTCTTATCCGCCAGTCAAAGGTTGAGGAAGGCAGGGCGACATAAAAGGGAACAGAGTTATCCCTGGCCGCCAACGCCTTGAGATAAGTGCCGATTTTATTGGCAACATCACCTGTTGAGGTGGTGCGGTCCGTGCCGGTAATCACCAGATCGACCATTCCATGCTGCATCAGATGTCCTCCGGTGTTATCGGCGATCAAGGTATGCTCCACTCCTTCCTGATCCAGTTCCCAGCAGGTCAGTTTCGCCCCCTGCAACCAGGGCCTTGTCTCATCAACCCAGACATGAACTTTGATATTGCTGTTATGTGCCGCATAAATTGGCGCGGTGGCTGAACCATAATCAACAAAGGCAAGCCAGCCGGCATTGCAGTGGGTCAGGATGTTGACCGGTTCGCCGTTTTTCTTTTCACTTATTTTTTTGATAATATTCAGACCATGCTCGCCGATTTGTCTGCAAAAATTCGCGTCCTCATCCGCTATTTTACAGGCAACCTCGAAACTTTTTTTTCTTTTAGCGGCCGGGTTGGATTCATTTTTGATAGTTTTAAGCTGACGATCAACAGCCCATGCCAGATTTTTAGCCGTGGGCCTGGTTTTTAGAATTTTTTGGGACGCTTCATCTATAAAGGGGTCAAAATTATTTTCCGGAGCGGAAAGAGCAGCGCAATATATGGCGAAACCGGCTGTTGCGCCGATGAGTCCGGCCCCGCGAACATGCATTTCAGAAATAGCTGTGGCGTAATCAGCAACGGTTTTGAGATTTTCAATGATAAACTCATGGGGAAGATGACGCTGGTCAATGATCTTGATGATTTCAGGATGTTTGGCATCAGGCCATATTGTCCGGTAATGTTCGCCATGTACTTTCATTTTAAAGATAACATTATGTATTAAAAGAATTTATTGAAAAGATAATATACCAGGAGACCCATACCTATGGATCCGTAAATCATGATTCAGGGAGTGCAGTTGCTGCCGCCTTTTTTTAGAATGATGATAAAGGTGATGACACCGATGAGCAAAGAAAGTGATACTATAAGAATTGGGTTCATGGTGATTCCTTTTAAATTTGTTCAAAGATACCAGAATATTATTTTTCAGCCACCAACCCCACGAAAAACACAAGATTTTTTCTTTTCTTTTTGAATAGTTCGTTGATTTTGTGGAAAAAATAAAACTATGCCCACGAGAGTGAAAGTCCGGATCTGTCGATTTAACACTTGAACTTTGAACTCCTCAACCTTTTCAAGATAATACGCAATGAGAAACAAGGCCATCAATTTTTTCCGGGGTGTGAGAGAACTTTGCTTTCCTTCACGCTGTCTTTCCTGTACAAAACAGCTTGATGAAAAAGCAATTTTATTTTGCGCCGATTGCTGTGTAAAGCTGAATTTTGTCAAGGAACCTTTGTGTACCTGTTGCGGCAGAACATTTATATCTGGAGAAAATCATTTTTGTTCCGTCTGTTTAGAAAAACAGTGGCTTTTCAGTAGAGCAAGGGCTGTTTTGATTTATAACGATGTTATCGCCAAAACAATTCATGCTCTTAAATATGGGGGCAGGAAGGAATGCCTGGCAACGTTAGGCAAACTTAAAAAAAAGGCGGATCCATGCCTTGACCTGTTTCAGCCTGACATCATTATGCCTGTTCCCCTGCATGCAAAGCGTCTGCGCCAGCGTGGATTTAATCAGGCTCTTTTCCTGGCCAGGGTTTTTTATCCGGAACAGAAGGAGAAAATCGACTGCGATACCTTTATTCGTTGTCTGGATACCAGTCCACAGACCACTCTCAGAGGAGATGAGCGACGTAAAAATATGACCAATGCCTTCAGGGTCATTGATCCGGAAAAGGTGAAGGATAAGAAAATCATACTAATTGATGATGTCTTTACCACCGGTACCACGGTCAATGAATGCAGCCGTACTTTGAAGAAAGCAGGCGTCCGGGAAGTGCAGGTTTTGACTCTGGCAAGGGTACGGGAGGATGGCTAGAGCTTTAAGGTTTGGAGAAGAAGCCGGGCGCAGCGGAGAATATTATCATTGCTTAAATGGAGCGTGATGGAGAAGCGGAGACGGGCCGTTCCCGGTGGAACCGTGGGAGGCCGGATGGCAGTGGCAAAAATTCCCTCTTTCCTGAGCTTTGATGCCATGGTCATGGCTCTATCGCTGTCACCCACCAGAACCGGGATAATCTGGGAAGGACCGAGATTATCCAGACCCTCTTTTTTCAGGGTATTTTTAAAGAGACGCGCCTTTTTGTGCAGTTCGTGGCGCTGTTTGGGTTCTGTTTGAATGATGTCCACTGCGGCCGTGGAGGCGCCGATAACGGCCGGTGGCAGTGCGGTTGAGTAAATGAAACTTCTGGCCCGGTTGATCAGATAATCCACCATGTTCTGCGAGGCGGCAATATAGGCTCCATAGCTGCCCAGGGCCTTGCCGAATGTGCCCATGGCGATATCAATCAGGTCCGTCACCCCCTCTTCTTCTATGAGGCCGGAGCCGTTTGCTCCATAGAGTCCGGTGGCATGAGCTTCATCCACCATGAGCAGGCAGTCATACCGTTTTTTCAATGCGGCCAGTTCCCGCAGGGGGCAGAAGTCGCCATCCATGGAATAAATGGATTCCACCACGATCAGGGCCTGGCCGGTTCCCCGGTGACGGCGCAGCAACTTTTCCAGATGATTCAAATCATTATGATGGAAGCGATGAAGTTTTGCCCTGGCCAGGCGACAGCCGTCATAGATGGATGCATGGTTGAGCCGGTCGGAAAAAATGACATCATGCCGACCGGCCAGGGCCGGAATGACGCCGCTGTTTGTCATGTAGCCGCTGCCGAAGAGAAGCGCTGCTTCCTTGCCCTTGAGTCGGGCGATTTTTTCTTCGAGGTTATGGTAAAGCTTAAGATCACCGCTCATCAATCTGGCGGCTCCGGCTCCACAGCCGGCCTGGTCAAGATAGCGGTGACTTTCGGCAATGACTTCGGGATGAAGGGAAAGGGCCAGATAGTCGTTTGAAGAAAAATCAAGGAGTGCTTTCCCGGTTTCGGCAAGATTGATACGGCCGTCGGTTGCACGGATGACCGGTGTCAAGCTTCGCAATTGGCCAGCCTGTTTCTGTTTGCTTAACCAGGAAGAGAAGATGTCCATATTTTTTTGATGTCTTGGATAAAAGCAAGATCTTTTTCAGGAGAGCGGCCGTGCCTGGTGAGGTAGCCGCCGATCATCATGCCGTCAGCCCCGGCCAGAAAGGCCGAGCTTAAAAAGTCAGCCAACGCAGTTTCTCGGCCGGCAGCAAGGCGCAAAGGGATATCCGGTAAAATGAGGCGAAAGAGAGCGATGGTGCGGAGTATATCATTCACGGCCATGGGCGTATGATCAGCCATGGGAGTCCCGGCCAGGGGAATGAGAATATTGATCACGGCAGAGTCAATGTCATATTCTTTCAGGGTCAGAGCCAGGGAAACCCGGTCCTCTTCGGACTCGCCCAGGCCGATAATGCCGCCGCTGCAGATTTCAAGCCCCGCCAGCCGGGCCGCCTTGATGGTGTCCAGTCGATCCTGGAAGGTGTGGGATGAACAGATTTTCGGGAAAAATTCCCTGGAGCTCTCCAGGTTATGGTGATAGCGGGCAAGACCTGCTTTCTTCAGTCTCTTGAAATCTTCAGTATTGAGAATACCCAGGGAAGCGCAGACTTTGATACCCACCTTATCCCGGATGGCTGTAACGGTCTCAATGACCCTGTCGAGATTTTTCTCATGTAGTCCCCGGCCACTGGTGACGATGGAAAAATGATTAGCGCCGTTTTTTTTTGCTTTCCTGGCATCCGCGACGATTTCTTCGGTATTTTTCAGTGGGTAAACAGGGGAATTTGTCCGGTGATGGGACGATTGGGCGCAGAAGCGGCAATTTTCACCGCATCTGCCTGATTTGGCATTTATAATGGAGCAGAGAGAGAAAGAGTTGCCGCGGCGGTCGAGTTTGGTTTTGAGACCCGCTGTCATGAGTGTCCGGCATGACAGGGAGCGCAAGGCGGGAATTTCAGTTTCGGAAGAAAACATTTTTGATTATTCAGCGAGAGGTAAGTACGCTGGAAAAGAAAAATTTATTAAAAATAGTGTCATTTTAAGATGGTAAATTAAACTAATTTCCATGAGCCATGAGCCATGAGCCATGAGCCATGAGCCATGAGCCATGAGCCATGAGCCATGTCATTTTTTAAAGCCGAAAACGCCACCCCTGGTGTTGGGGGCAGAGGCGACTTTCCAGCCCGTGGACCTTAATCCCCTTTTTCTGCTTTTCGTTTTTACGGTTTTCTGGTCCAGTTTAAGAGCTGTTACGGGTTTGCCTCCCGAGGCCTCTCGGAATATCCGGTAAAATTGAGCTCCCTCTTTAAAATAACTTTTTCGGGTCAGCCAGCGGGGCCATTTTCCGGTTTTGTACAGACTGGCAAAAAGAGAGAGGTTGGCCAGCAGACCGGCAATGTGCTCCTTGTCGGCACGTTTGATATTGAGATGAGGCAGATTTTTGTCAAGGGCGGTTTTGATGTCTCTTGACATTGCATAGGCCTCCTTGCCGGTAATCTTTTCCCGCATGAGCGAGAAGGTGTGCTGGGCCCAGGGAATCAGGAGCAGGGCGAGCAGAAGGTGGTCAGGTATTGTATATCCCTCTTTATGCAGTCGATCCATGACCCCGAAGAGAGAGAGCAATAAGGGGGGGGGATCATTTTTTTTGCCGGGGACGATATTTTTATAGAAAGGGAAGATGACAAAGAAGAGACCACTGTCAATGGCCAGGCGAGCCCATGCCTGAATGGCAGTGCCATGGAGATCCTTGAAAAGTTCATCCCTGATACGGGATACTGGACAGACTTTCAGTGTTTCCCGGTGATCGACAATGGCCTGCCAGGTTTTTTCTTCAATAGTAAAACCGGTGCGCGAGGCATGGCGAATGGCCCGCATCATTCGTACCGGATCTCTGGTAATGCGTCGCTCAGCGTCGCCGACAATGCGGACAATACGGTTGTTGAGGTCGTTAACACCACCGACATAGTCGATAATAGTGAAATTTTCGACTTCGTAAAACAGGGCATTGATGGTCAGGTCACGCCGAAAGGCATCATCCGCCAAGCTGCCGAATGTGTTGTTGGCAGCCAGAACTTTATCCTTACCGTTAATATCAAATTCGCTTCGGCAGCGGAAAGTGGAGACCTCAATAATTTTATTTCCATGAAAAAAGACCTGCACCAAACGGAATCTGCGGCCGATTGTTCGACTGTTACGAAACAGCTTGCGCAGTTGGCCGGGTCGGGCATTGGTGCTGATGTCAAAGTCTTTCGGGGTTTTATCGAGATACAAATCTCGCACGCCACCACCGACCAGACACGCTGTATAGCCCGCATCCCGCAAACGATAGAGCACCTTGAGCGCTTCGCGGGCAAGGTTGTTTCTGGAAATGGGGTGATCTTTGCGGGGGATAATCAGTGGTTCCGTATAATCGGGTGATTGGGTTTCGCTGGACAGTTTTTTGCCTCAAAAGGTTTGTAAGCGTTCATCAACACCCCACGGAGTCGGAGTTTATACCCTGGTTTTAAGGGTACTTACCTCTTTGCGCGATGACATACTATAGATTCGCCTACCTGCTGGAATTTATGCCCTTTAGGGTACGAATTTGGGGCACTGATAAATGCTTACAAGATTGTGGTTGCCGTACAATCGGTGTCCCGGTGAACGATTACGTCGGTTCTTTGTAAACAGACTCAGCTTCACTGACAAATTGCCTGAAAACTTCTTTAACGGATAAAATTTTATCTATTTTATACACATTTTCGCCGCTGAAAAACAAACCTTCTTCATAGTCACCTTTACGGGCGGCGCGCAGATGTTCACTGATACAGTAGTGATGGTCACATTTTTTTAGACATTTATATTTGCATTCCTTGGCCTTGGTATCCTCTCCTCTGGCAAGTTTTTTGACAAAGGGGGTGCTGATGGCCCGGCCCGGCAAGCCAACCGGTGACGAGATGAGAACAACGTCCTCTTTTTTGGCCTCGAGCAGGGTCTGTTTGAAACGATCGGAAACGTCACATTCCCGGGTCAGGACAAAGCGGGTGGCAATCTGGACGGCGTCGGCGCCATATTTGTCCATCATTTCGCCCATCTCAAAGCCATTGGTGATCCCGCCCGCCGCGATCAGGGGGACTTTTTTAACCACCTTTCTGACTTCCGGAAACAACTCGCGCAGAGAAATGTCCGTACCCAGGTGGCCACCGGCTTCTTTTGCCTCAACAACAATTGCGGAAGCGCCCAGTTTTTCGGCCAGTCTGGCAAAGGCCGGCGAGGAAACAATCATCACAATCGGGGTGTTGGTTTCTTTGCCGATTTTGAAAATATCTCTTGAAAAACCGGCACCGGTGACAATCATGTCAACTCCTGCCTCAATGGAACCAAGCACCAGGTTGTAAAAATTTTTCATGGCAAACATGATATTGACGGCAATAACCCCCTTGGTCATATTTTTGGCTTTCCTGATATCCGCCTGTAACTCTTCAAGCGGAAGGGCGGAACCGCCGATTGTGCCGATTCCGCCACACTCTGCCACAGGAGCGGATAGAGCCGAAGTGGAGACTCGAATCGACATCCCGCCCTGGACAAGAGGAATCGGGGCCGTAAATGGTCCAATTTTAAGAGGAGGTAATTTCATCTGCCGGATACTCCGTTGTCAATCGTCAACCTAAATTAAAGAAGTGCTACTGAACAGTTATTTAATTAATAACTGTTTAGATAGTGGTTATAAGCTACCCTTAACTTTGTAGTGTAGCGATTCTGGAATGCATCAGAACCATAACAAATTAATTGAGGCTCAAAAAGGTAAAGTACTTAATTTTAATTAGTACGAAAATATTAATCAAGCCTTTAAGTAAAACATTTTTGCTGAGAAATGTCTTCTGATAATGTAAAATCATTTTTTTACGCTTAAAAAAAACGAACGAGACAAAAAAAAATAATATGACAATTCATCCGAAGCTGATCGGTTTTGACATTGACGGCGTGGTGGCGGATACCATGGAAGCCTTTATCCGTCTGGCGGCTGAAGATTATGGCGTGTCTGTTTTGCCGGAGGATATTACCCGTTTTCAGGTGGAGAAATGTCTTGATGTCGATTTGAATATGATTAATGAAATTTTTGATCGTTTGCTTTTTGAGCCTGAAAAAAGTGGTTTAAAGCCAATGGATCATGCGCCGGCCGTGCTGGAGGAGTTTT
>JAOZOY010000096.1 GCA_029933005.1 Deltaproteobacteria bacterium | reverse complement strand
TCATATGTGAGTAAGACGAATCGGACGAAATTGGGGTGCTAGCCGAATATTTACATCGAAATAATCGAAATAAGTGATGAAAATCAGGAAGAGAAATCGAATGTAGGATGGAAAAAATGAATATGACTATAAAAAAAGGTCATTCCCCATACGGAAATGACCTTATTAAAAATGGCTAATTGATGAAAAATGGGACAAAATGAGGTGCTGGTGAACGATTACCTGAACAGTTACCTTTAAGCAATCATCTCGATGGAGGGTTCCCCGTCATTTCTGGCGGTAATTTCACCAATCACATAAGGAATTTCCCCAAGGGCGACAAGCTGTTGCGTCACATCTTCAACCTCTTTGGCATCAACAATCGCCACCATGCCTAATCCACAATTAAATGTACGCCACATTTCATTCGTGGGAATCTTGCCATTAACCTGTAAAAACTTAAAAACAGGGGGCATAGACCAGGAATCGGTATGGACGATGGCCTTGCAGCCATTCGGCAGAATTCTGGGAATGTTATCGACAAAACCTCCACCGGTAATGTGAACCAAGCCTCTGATCTCAAAGTTCTTGATGATATTCAACAATGTCTCGGTATAAATCAGAGTCGGCTTCAGCAGTTCTTCGCCCAGGGAACAACCAAGTTCTTCAACATAATCCTCAACGCCAAGACCAAGCTCTTCAAAACAGATTTTTCTGACCAGAGAGAAACCATTGCTATGCAGACCGCTTGAGGCAAGTGCAACCAGCTTATCCCCGACCTTGATCTCGGAACCGTCAATAAGTTTATTCCGCTCGCCAATCCCGACGACAAAACCAGCCAGATCATAATCACCAGGCTGATAAAGTCCCGGCATTTCAGCTGTTTCACCGCCAATAAGGGAACAATTCGAAATTTCGCAGCCCTTTGCAATACCTTTAACCACATCCGTGGCAACATCAAGATCCAGTTTGCCAATTGAAAAATAGTCCAGAAAAAAAAGAGGTTGCGCGCCGGAGACAACAACATCATTCACACACATTGCCACCAGATCAATACCAATGGTATCATGCCGATTGCACATTTTGGCAATCTGCAACTTGGTGCCGACACCGTCAGTTGAAGAGACCAGTACCGGGTCTTTATATCGGTCATTACCAAGGGCAAAAAGGCCGCCGAAACCGCCAATATCAGTCAACACTCCTCTTTTGAATGTCGCGGCCACTAACGGTTTAATATTTTTAATAAAATCATTTGCCTTGTCTATGTCCACGCCTGACTCGGCATATCTTGAGCTGTCAGATTGATCCATTTTTTTGTTTGGTTTAAATTAAAGGTCTGATCAAAAATCGAAGAAAACTAATGATTGTCAATAGTGAGTCAGCGTCGGCCAGAACCACAAAAAATCCGAATCTTGACTCTATCCAGACAAGGAGAAATTATAAATTATAATAGCACATCTTTTAATGTTCATCCTCAAAAAAGTCAATCTAAATGTCTTTGTCCGGCTGTTGGATAGACCATCCGAGAAAACTTTTATCTCATTCATTGACCTCCCTGATAGAATGCTTATTTTTCTTCCATGAAAAAAACTCCCAATTTAGCTTTGTTCGTGTTGATCGCTGTGTCATTGTTGATGCTAATTTCCTATTTTTCAGGTGGAAGCCGGCCTTACTCCTGAAAAATGCCAGTTACGCAGCCCCAGGATGGGGTACAGAATTCACATCTTTTGCCATCTTCCCGATAACCTCGAGAGATTGACCCTA
The DNA here is from genome assembly GCA_029933005.1 of Deltaproteobacteria bacterium. Lineage (GTDB taxonomy): Bacteria > Desulfobacterota > Desulfobulbia > Desulfobulbales > SURF-16 > JAGHCC01. The sequence goes on along the minus strand of JAOZOY010000096.1, from coordinate 7,430 downwards.
CAAGCTGACAAAACTTTTTTTAATATATTAATTTTATCTGGAGAATTAGATTTATGCTGTCATGTGACGAATGTATAAAATACGCGGAAAAAAAATATATCTGTCCCCATTGCGAAACAATTCTGTCCTGTTGCCATGTTCCTCCTTTCCATGTGGGTGACGGTCTTGGCTGGGGTACTGAAATCTTCTACGTCTGTTTGAATGATGAGTGCAAACTGTTTGTAAACGGCTGGAAAAGCATTGAAAACCTTTACGGTCATGTCGGATCATATCGATATATGCTGCTGCCGGGAAGTAAAAAGGGAGAAGCGATGATGGTGGCCGGCCATCAGGCCTTCAAAGGCAGCGAAGTCGACATCGAAGAGATGAAAGCTACAAACAAACGTCATCAGAAGGAAAAAGAAGCTGTAGCTCAACTTGACAGCTGTGTGGCTGATAAAAATCTCGAACCTGTCATGTTCCTGATCCTTGATGAACAGGCCACCCTCGGAGACAGGGAAAAAGCCATCAAATTACTTAAGGATCTCAATGATCTTTCCTGTATCGACCCAATACGCAATCATTCCTTCCTGAAAGCGGACATGGCGCACATGGTGAATATGGCCCTCCTTGATCTTCTGAAGGCAAATTTCAAAAAAGAATGCCCCCATTGTTCCGAGATTATAAAATTACAGGCTAAATTCTGTAAACATTGTCAGCAGAAGCTTTAAGTTTTTCACAAAACCGTCAATCTGCCTATTTTAGACAATTGATCCAAAAAAAATCAATTTAAAACTTGTCAAGAGACAAGCAATTGATTATAAAATTTTCCTTGTCAGTTGTCTTTAAATATAATGATAAAGGCAACCTGCATGGTGAGCGTAGCTCAGTTGGTTAGATCGCCTGGTTGTGGCCCAGGAGGCCGTGGGTTCAAATCCCATCGCTCACCCCAGTAAAAAATCAAGGGATTCAAGTGGTTAAATTGAATCCCTTTTTTTTGTTCTTTATTTGTCCAACTCCTGTCCATCTTTTGTTTTCTATCACCCACCATAACAGTTGTAGATTCTTCGCATCAGGCAGCCGTGTTTATCAAGAACAGTATGAAGTTTTGTGATCATCCCCGGACACGTCTCATTCTGCCTTCCCTATTCATACGCCAAAATCATCACTACACTTTTTTTGAGATAATTATTTTTCGTTCATCGCTGCCCCGCAAGTCCGGCCTTCACTCCCGGCCATGAAGATCCACTGTCTTGGTCTACTTCATAAGCGGTAAACCGCCTGTCCGGTTCATCCATCTTAAAACCTCCAGATAATGATTGATTATCCGTTCCGCCCAGCCGCCAGTTCAACAATATCAGCCGTCCGGTTTATTGTTTTTTTAAAAAAACGTGCCATCTGTTTTACAGCATCCTGCTTCTGGTCAGGGCAAAGAGCTCTGTAACGCTCGGTTTGTGAAATAGACTTATGCCGGGCAAGTTCCTTGATAGTATAAAGTGGTGTGCCCTGAATCGCCAACCATGAGCAGAACGTGTGCCGCAGCGTGTGTAAAACTACTCGCTGTTTAAAATCAAGCCCCCCCAGGATATCTTTGATCTCACCTGTCCGCTAGTCGTAATGCAGTGCAATCAACGCCTGGGCATGGATCTGCTGTGATTTGTTCTTCAATGTTTTCAAAAAAGAGCGGCCTCTTCATGAGACAGGAACTGTAAACGTCTGTTGTTGATTTGTGGAAATTCAATCTGTGAGATGGGGGTAGAAGTGCAGTACAATCCCCAGACAATCACTTTCCTGTAAACGGTATGGATCATATCACTTAAGAAAATTTCTAGAATTGTCCAACTCCTGCCCATCATTTTGCGGGAACAGCAGGGACGTTTGAGGGAAAGAGAAACAGCTTGTTGGTACAAAAAAGAATTTAACATCAACCATATAGTAAGCAAAGGGAGAAAATGGGAAAAACAAAGGGATTCAAGCATTCCTCCTCATTTGAAATCCCTGCCGTCAGATTTTAATATTTTTCTTTAATCCACCGATTCAATTATGATATTCTTTAAAAATAAACAGATTTCTCGGCTTTTAATTAGGTGAGGAGATTCCCCGCTCAATGACAAAACCAGCACAACCTTCAGCTTCACTGGAATTAACGACCCGGAAAAAGGATCAACCCTGTTTCTGGGCCATGGAAGGAAAAGATACCTATCGTCTGGGCCGAGGCAAGGCCAATGACATAGTTTTACCGTTCAACTGGGTTTCCCGGCAGCACGCCATGCTGCAGATGGAAGATAACGGTTGTTTTAATTTGATCGACCTAGGCAGTTCCAATGGCACCTGGGTAAACAAAAAACGAATTTATACCCCTACCCGGCTCAAAACAAAAGACCGGATCAAAATCGGTGATTCCATCCTTATTTTTTTACAAAAGGAAAGTCAACAACAACCCTCCTCAGCCGACGTCGAAAAAGAACTGGAGGATGATCAGACCGTCGCTTTTATTCAGACGGAACTGGTCACAATTTTAGTCTGTGATATCCGAGGATTTACAAGTTTATCAGAAAAACTTGGTGAAACACGAATTTCCCAACTCCTTGGATACTGGACAAAAAAAGTCAATGAGCTGGTTTTAAAAAACGGTGGACAGGTTGATAAGTTTATTGGTGATGCCGTCATGGCTGTCTGGACGGAAAAAAGTGATTACAAAAACATCCTCCAGGCCCTTAAAACAGTCATAGAAATATCTCTTTTCAGCTCGAAACTGGGGGGGAACGTACCGTTTTTAAAACGTAAGCTGAAAATCGGCGCCGCTCTCAATACCGGCCGGGCTGCCATGGGAAATATGGGAGTTGACGGACAACGGGATTATACCATTGTCGGCGATGTGGTAAACGTCACGTTCCGGCTGGAAGAGATGACGGTTCCCGACACGTTTGATGTCATCATCGGCTCTGAGACATACACGCACCTGCCGGGGGCCTCAAAATGTTTTCAATCAAGGGAATATAAAGTCCGGGGAAAATCCGAAGAAATTGTGGCCTATGGCTGTTCATTGCCGGACTTATTTCAATATCTAAAAAGGATGACTCCATCCACACAGATGGAATAAGAAGTTACTCGAAAACCTGGTGGTTGTACCTTGTGATTGGTTACCAAAATTCATCTCACAAACATTTAAACATTGCTTAATTTTCATGCAAGGAGAACCTGATGTCTCAATGGTCGATAACGCTCAACAATAAAGTCATAAAAAATTTCAGCATCGATGAAGGTAAAAGAGTTGTAATCGGCAGGGGAAGTGATGCCGACATTGTAATTGACAATACGGCAATTTCCCGTCATCACACCGCCTTTGAGGTTGTTCCCGGTGCCTGTTTTGTTGAAGATCTGGGTAGCTTGAACGGCACCTTTATTAATGGCAACAAAATTTCAGCCCGTACCCGGGTCAATGAAAAAGACAGCATTCAAATCGGCAAATTCAGACTGTCTCCGGTCGGGGCAGGCGGCAGGAATTTTGCCTTGTCCCAGAGCAGTTCCGTTGAGATGGATATGGATGAAGAAACAGTCTTTGTCAGCCAGAAGAACATCAGCGCTAAACAGAAAGCAAGCATGCCCGGAAAAGGAGGGCATCAACTTACCGTCATTGGCGGACGAAAGAAAGGAACGGTAATCGGCCTGGACGGCCTCAGCTCAATCAAAATAGGCAAAGATATCACCTGTGATCTTGTTGTGACCGGCTGGTTTGTTGCCAGGGCTCAGTGTTACATTATCAACCGCGAGGGGAAACTGTTTATCGTTCCGCAAGGAAGCTGGGCGGCGACAAAGATCAATGGGGTAAAAATCAAAAACGAAGTCCAACTGACCAAGGGTGATATCATTGAAATTCGCAGCCACCAAATTCGTTTCGAATAAACAGACGACAGCACTGTAATTGAGTAAACGTTCACCAATGCCGCATAGCCAACATTGAAGTATGCTGACAAGATTCTTCGGAACAAAAAATAAGGCCCCACTGCCGGAGGGAACGGCAAAAAAACAATCCCGCCCTGATCAAGCCGACGATGCTATGTCCGTACCGACCTGGCAACGCGGTGATATTATTGACAAACGATATCGGGTGCAAGAAATTTTTTCCGGCGCAATGGGAAAAGTTTATATTGCGGAACATCTTGTCTGGGGAGTCAGGATGGCTATCAAATCACCTCGTCCGGAGGTTCTGGACGACGAGGAAGGTTTAAAACGCATCCTTGCCGAATCCAACGGCTGGGTGAAACTTGGACTCCATCCTAATATCGCCGCCTGTTATTATGTCCGCAATATCACTAAAGTACCTCATCTTTTTATTGAATACATTGATGGAGGTACCCTGGAAGACTGGATCAAAGCGGGAAGATGCCGCGATTTCAGGACAGCTCTTTCACTGGCCGTCCAGTTCTGTAACGGTATGGAATATACCCATTCCAAGGGAATTATTCATCGGGATATTAAACCGCTCAACATCCTGCTGACCAAAAACGGCATTTTGAAAATAACGGATTTCGGGATCTTACGAAAAATTTCCAAGGGAAAAAGACCGAGTGATCTAGATCAGCCCACCCCATCCTCGCCGGATGCCACAATGGGCTTTCGCGGCACACCGAAATACGCATCACCCGAACAGCTCCGCGATTCCCATCATGTTGATTTCAGATCAGACATCTTTTCTTTCGGGATCTGCCTCTGGATGCTGTTCTGCGGTAAAAGACCGTACAAACACAATGCCGAAGGAGGCGAACCGCAACCGATCCCCACCGATTCCACCATTATTTTACCCCAGTCACTACAAGAACTCCTGAAAAAAAGCGTCGCCTATCACCGCAAAGACCGCTATCCTGATTTCGGGGCTCTGCGGCAGGCGTTGAATGAAGTTCACCAGGAACTTTTCCATGTTGTCTGTCCCTATGCCGTCATGGAAAATGTCAACCTCCAAGCGGAAAGTTATAACAATCGGGCCGTATCGCTTGCGGAACTGGGTAAATTTAAAAACGCGATGGCTCTTATCAACCGTGCCCTTGAGTGCAATGATCTTCTCCCTGAGGCCATCCACAACCTCATCATGTTGAAATGGTGTAAGACACATGAACAACCGAAACGAATCCGCTGCCTGATCAAGGCTGCAAAAAAAAGATTGCCGCAAACAACTCTCCTTGACGAACTGGAAAACACCATAAGTGAATATATCGAAACAGAAACGAAGAACGGGACAGATAAACGTCATATCCAGCCACAGCTTCTTCTCTGCTTTCCCAAAGCTCCTATGGAAATATTCCGACAAAGTCAGCTGCTTTTATCTATTGAGCATAATGTTCTTGATTTATTAAAAAACAAAGAACTTTCCATCTGCCACGACACGCTGATGAAGTCCTGGAGCCATAATAACTTTACAAAAAACAAAACCTTCAATAAGGTGTACGAACAGCTTCTGCACAGGGGAAAAAAGGTCCGGGCAGTTGCAGCCCAGCGCATTTTAACTCATCCAGGTTCAGAAAACCCGGCAACTTTTCTTGCTTTTCTGTCCACAACCAAAAAAATCATTTCCGCCGGAAAAAAAGGACCTGTTCTGATCCGTCATCTCGGTTCCAGGACAAAAAGCAAAATTTTAACGGAACCTGCCGCGCCTATCACCTCACTGGCTGCCGGCTCCACTGCAAATCTCATTGCCACAGGTCTGCAAAACGGCACCATTCTCCTGTCTTTTCTGCTAAAAAATAAACAATCAATTTTAGAGACTGGAGATAAACCGGTCTTCAGCCTTGCTTTCAGTCCGGACAACCGCTGGCTGGCCGCCGGAACCGGTGCGGGAGAAATAAAACTTTACAATCTTGCCAGTGGAAAAAGTAAAACCATCATGACCCGGCAAAGTGGCGCAATTCGATCTCTTGTCTTCTTAAATGACAAGCCAGAACTGCTGAGCGGTGATAATAAAGGCAATATCCTGTTCTGGAAAAATGGTGCAAGTGGGCATGACCGTTCATTTGGAGATTATGTCCTGCCTGTTCATTTACTATCGGCAAGTCAGGATGGAGGAACCATTGCCTCGGCTGGTCAGGACCGACTTGTCCGTGTCTATGACAGCGCTACCGGCCACTGTCAACATTCAATCCTGGCCCACGAGGATGCTGTCACATCCGTACTCATCGCGGCCGATAACACCAGCCTGATAACCGGCAGCGAAAACGATATCATCAAAGTTTGGGATCTGCGGACAGGCGGGGACAGGCTGACTCTCGATGGCAGGGGGGGCGGCATCCGCAGTCTGGTCCAGGGACCGAGACCCCACAGCTTTCTGGCGGGAAGGCAGGATGGCGCCATTGTTTTATGGATGATTATTTATCACCTGAATTTTGCATCGTAAATTCACTACCCGTGACGCTCGCAAAATTCAGGTGTCAATTCAATTTTTAAAGAAATTTTATGCTGAATTTTATTAAAAACTTCTTTCGTTTTTCTTTTCTGCCTCTTTCCCCTTTCGGTCGAACAGACACGGGCAAGGTCCGTAAAAACAATGAAGACAGTTTTTCTATTCTGCCGGACAGGCGACTCTTTCTCGTTGCCGACGGCATGGGAGGACATCTGGGGGGTGAAGTGGCCAGTCGGGTTGCAATTGAATCTCTGGTACACCAATTTTCTCACCGAGCGGTTCGTAATATGAGCAGCAATCCTGAAGAAATTCGTCATGCACTGACAAGTGCTTTTCGTCGTAGCAATCAGGTTGTGATGGATCAGGCGGCTGAAGATGACAATCTGCGAGGAATGGGTTGTACTCTTATAGCATGCTTGATTGCCAGAGACACTGCCTACGTCTGTCATGTGGGCGATGTCAGATGTTATCTTGCCAATAGCTCGAAATTCACCCAGATCACCACCGATCATACCTATATGGCGGAACTGGCAAACGACGAATTCGCCACACAAAGACCCGATTTATCAAGAAGCGTTCTCAGTCGGGCCATTGGATATCCCTTTGCGGAAGATCCGGAATTCCACGCGTTTGAGCTGCACAAGGGCGACAGAATCCTGCTCTGCTCGGACGGCCTCTGGTCCATGGTGGTGGATGCGCAACTGAAAAAAATTCTTCTCCAATCAACCACGGCCGAAGACGCCTGCTCCAATCTGGTTCATCAGGCAAATGAGGCCGGGGGCAAGGATAATATCACGGCTGTTACAATTTTTTGTTAAAAAACAAATTGAATGAAAATTACGTGACCTCAACAGGTGATGAGTACAGACTACCTCCCCCTTTAAAAAAGGGGGGTTGAGAGGCGTTTTTTATGTTGCCACCACTTTTTGAGAAGTTACAAAATCAAGCAATAACTCATCATACCCCGGAGGCTATCCGGCAGGGATTGGCTATTTTCGATACGGAGTGGAGTAAAGGGCGTCTTCGGAACAAGACGGCTCACCGGTACCTCGTTAAA
>JAOZOY010000005.1 GCA_029933005.1 Deltaproteobacteria bacterium | reverse complement strand
GGCTGATTTACGAAATGGTGTCGTAACAAAATCTCTCGAGATCAGGTTGTCTGAAAGTGGAAAGGCAAAGATGGGATGCAACAAGAGCAGACTGAATGGCATAGAATCGTTGCTTTTGGAAGGCTTGGGGAGATTTGTGGACAATACTTAGCCAAGGGCTCGAAAGTCTATATTGAAGGTCGTCTGCAGACTAGACAGTGGGATGATCAAAATGGTAACAAGAGATATACAACTGAAATCGTAGCTCAAGAAATGAAGATGTTAGATTCCAGGCAAGGTGAAGGGCAACGCTCTGATATGGATACCAGTCAAGGATTAGTGAATATACCTGAAGATCCTTTTATTACAGGGAAGACACCGTTTTAAGGGGGGGGGAGAGAAAAGAAAAAATATAGTTGGTAATCTTTTTAGCTGCAGAAGGGGGGCGCAATGTCAGGAGTTTTTAGTCGTTCCAAATAACACAAAGCAGCCCTCTGGCCCTGCTCATTGCTACATAGTGATTGGTTTTTTCTGATTTTTTCTGAAGGGGAATTGGTTCAGTTAGGTCAACAACTATGATAACCTCATTTTCCAGCCCTTTAAAATTTTTTATTTCAGAAAAACTTATTCCAGCAGGAGGAAAGGATCGAACGGAAAAATCATCAAGTTTAATGATCTTTTTGCTTAGTTGTTTGGGAAGAGCAGACACTAAAGATTTTTCGTAGGTTAGGGGAGAAAGTATGGTTATTGAATCAGCTGGTACTCCATAGCTCAATAGGTGTTTGATCTCATTTTTTAAAATTTCAGCTGCGTTATCAGTTGTTGCCCTAGATTCACATATTTCCGGGCCAGTACCTGTGCCCTTATTGCCCATATCCAACTGAAGGGTCTTTTGAATTTTATCGAGAATATTTTTTGTATTTCTACAGTTTGTTGTCAGAGGGATATTGACCGGAGCGTAATCTTTTAAATATTCCATTATCTCTTTGGACTGATTTTCATCTGAACCAGGAAAGAGACCTGCCTGATTATTGACATCATGAAAAATATACCATTCGCCCTTTTTTAATCCTCCCGACAAAAGAGATTCAAGAACTTCAATATCTTCCAGATTAAACAGGTCCTGCCCTTCGTCAACAATTAAAACATCATAGGTTTCTATAGCTACACGTTTCTTGTCAATTAAGGCACTATCAATGGTGGAAAGAGTTACATATTCACTATGTATCCTTGGCTCAAGGTAACATCTGAGCCAATTGGATTTACAGACAAAAACAACACTTGTATCTTCATCGCCCAAGCGTCTGGCAAGTTCTGCAGCCAGAAAGGTTTTTCCGGTACCAGCCCCTCCTGAGCATAGAACACGTTTGTTAGCAGCAACGATATCAAGGTATTTGTACTGATCCTCAGTCAACTGGACAGCTGAATCCTCCAGTTTAGAAAGAACTGCGTGCAATGGTTCAGTAAGTTCAAAGTCTGGGCGTAAAAATCTTTTTAGATCAGCAATATTTTTGGAATTAAGTCCATTTTTATTTGCTGGCTTGGATTGCCAGTAGTTAAAAAAACGTTTCAACCAGCGTTCAAAATTTTTAATATTATTACGATCGCATATAGTGTTCCGATCCCACTCTGAACTTTTTTGATTCCATTCTATATCGGAGAAAATAACTCCATATCCCACTGGAAGTCTGAGGTGAGGAAATTCGCAGGATTGACGAATTTCATTTTGTATAGCATGCAATGCTGTTTCCGCTTGTCGAAAGGGATCTTGAATTCGATGTGATTCCTGATATCGATTGACTGTGTACCAGATTCCATTTTCATGTTTAACTCCACCCCCTTTTACTTCCAGAACAAAAAGACCGAATTTGTTGATAAGGACGAAATCCGCCTCGCCAAAGCGTTTGGTTGTGTGCCTTGTAAGGTTCAGAGAATGGAATGCGAGATATGAGAAGTCATGAACAAATGATTCTCTGAGTTTGTCGAAGACACGTAATTCTGCCCGGCTGTTAGTCGGGTAAGGTTTTGAAGGTATAATTTCCATTTAAGCGGATTTATATTTTTTCAGGATGGTTTCATAGGCTTCATCATCAACCTTGATCTTCGACATAACTTTGAAATATTCCTGCTCTTTAATGTTTATCTCGGGTAAGACGACACCATCATAGGTACTTTTACCATTATCATTTGCAAATTTTTTGTTGGGCATGATGGTTTCAAAGCAGTTTTGCAGTTTTGTGTACTTGTTACTTAGCCAGTAGATAAAGCCTAATTTTTTTGATTGTTCCCTCCGTCTGGGATCGACCATTTCCATAATTGTCAGTGGGATTGGTGGTTTCTTAAATGTTATTCCTGTGTTCCCTGTGGTATGGGCAAATTGGGCCATCAGATAAGACATGTACCCCTGTATCCCGGGGTATTGGCGTAAGGAAATAGGGATTTTGTGGTATTTGCTGCGGGCACCGAACAATATGGCAGCAATGATGTAGTCCTCCTCGTCAAATACTTCCAGCTTAGCAATATCTGTCTCAAGCAGACCTGCAACATCGTCTCTGTACGCCAGTAACAAAAGTATTTTTTCAACTCTTGAACGTGAGGTGGAAAAAAGGGTCGATGCTTTCGAATCAATTTTATTATTATAAAAATCAGTCAGGCGTTTTGACAGTTCTTTCGCCCTCGATTTTTCTTCCTCTTTATCAAAGACATCTGCTGAATTAAGGAAATTAACAATTGATGTGATATGTTCATTCTTTTCCTGTTCTACTAAGCTATCCAGCACACTGTCCAAGATGATGAATTGTGGAACATTTTTTTTCGTATGACCTGTCTTGTGATAGAAATAATTATTGAGACAGCAGAGAAGGGATTCAAATGTAATCGGTTCGTCATTTTCGACATAATTTTCAAGTTTTTTTATTTTGGTACAATCTCCCAATGCGCTATTGGTTGTGGCACCATTTTTTGCAAAGTAAAACAGGGTGCATAACGATCCGCCAAATGAATAAATGTTTTTATAATTTTGATGGGTAGAGCATGTGTATTGTGCAGAGAAAGATGGCTCTGCCTCGGTTTCCTTCGAGTCCCCTAACATTCCTGTTTGTTCTGCTTCTTTAAATAATTTTTGTTCAGGTTTTTTGGCAACAACCATCTTAAGTGCATCTTGAGGTGTGTCACCGTAGGATTTAATATCATCTGTAAAGGTATATTTTGTTTTGGAATCACAAAATATTACCTGCTTAACACACGACAAAGGAAGTGGGGCAGGGATACAAATAGTGCCAAAAGACGGATCATGACATTGCTCAATGTCAACTGGACTACTGTCTGTCAGATAGACTTTGCCTGCCTGTATCTGGTTAAGGTTAATTTCAAGTAGACAAAGGTCAAGATTAGCATCTTCTTCTCTTGCTTTTGTTAGGGCCTTTTTGTGACCATCATTGCCATTACAAAAAATCGGTATAAATCCGAAGAAGGAGCATGAAATATCAGAATAGTATTTTTTATAGCCTGCGGGGCCACAAATGAGTCCATGTGCTAGTATCGTCTTTAAATTTTCAGTATTTGTCGGAAAGAACCATCTGTTAGCTGCCATAGTAAAGAGTATCCCTTTTCAGAATTGTTTCGTCTTCAGGTAGCAGAGCAATTACTTCCGGATCAACCTGGGTACATTTCGAGCCTGTGAACAGAAACAGTTTTTTGATGGCTCTTGAAGTCATGACATAAAATCTTTTTTTCATTGCAGTAATATCTCCCATGTGCAACTTGAACCCGTCAAGCAGTATAAAGACGATATCAAATTCAATCCCCTTGCATGATTTGTCTGTGATAACAACGATGCCTCCCCGGCTGAAATCAATCTCAACGTTTTCCTGGTTACTCGCTTTATAACTTGACACTAATGGTTTATCATAATCTCTCTCAATATCCATTTTCCTAAGACGCCGTACATAGTCGTCACGCTTGGTGTCTGTGGCCACTATAAGGCCTATCAGTTTTGCTGGATCCTGGTCAGCTTCTCGAAGCATCATTTTTACACAATCATCGACAAACTCATACTCGTATAAAACAGGTGTGTCTAACGATGGGGTGTCTGGCAGCTTTGGTTTTGGACTTGCCTTATCAGTGTAAAACTGCTGGGCAAATAGAGCTATCGGGCTAGTATTTCTAAAGTTTTCTTTCAATTCGATAACATTGGACCTGTCCAAGGCAAGCATGTCAACAAGTTCTTGGATACTTGAACGTTGTTCCGTGATCTGTTGATTTTGATCGGCCACTATAAAAAAGTTTTCATGCCCAAGGGCCATAATGGATTCATAAAATCCCTGTGGAAGATCCTGCCCCTCGTCAATAACAAAATATATTTTTTCTGACTCCTCTAAGTTGAGTTCTTCGTATACTTGTATAATCTTGTCATAATCAGGTTTGTACTCTTCAATTTTAGGGACAAATTTTTTTGTTAACGCATAATACGTTTTATAAAACCATGAATATGCCGTGTCATTATTAAGACTGGATTCAACGCATTGTTTTGTGAATGCTCTCAGCACATGATTATACGTAAGAAATAGGTGATCGTTGGCTTGCTGATGACGCATAATGTGCAGCAAAGCAACAACAGATTTTCCTGTGCCCGGACCGCCAACGATAAGAAACTGCCCCTCTTTTGGGAGTCTTAATGCTCTGTCCTGGTCTTTGGTAAGGTCACTGTAATCCGGCAATTTAAATCGCCTTTTAGCCATCTTTTTGTTCTCCGATATACTCAAGCAGGTTTGGAATGCCCAACGCATGACTTCCCTTGACAAAAACTCGATCCAGAAGAACATTGCTGTAAGCACAGCTTGGTTCCGGTATCAATGCACAACCATGACATGCAGCCCGGTTGAGCCAACCTGGCCCTTGTCCTTCGTGCTCCGAGCAGACCGGATCAAGGGAACACCACCGGGCATGCTTGAACACATTATCCAGTAAAGAAAGAAATGCTACAGGTTCAGCACTTTCTATAATTCCACCCAGAGAACCGGCAATATCCGGTACAGCAGTATAGATGAGGATGCCAGACATTTTTCTTGCTGCAGAGCAGTAAATTCTCTCTTTTAACGAAGCCGCTGGATAGCCGGCAGTTGCCTCAAGTTCACGAATCAGTAGATGTGCCAGTGTATGTAGCAGCAAAAAACATGCAGTGACAGGGGGATCTTCAGCCAGGGTTACACCTGACTGTTCATAGCGCGTCACAATCTCGTCAGTCCTTCTTTTGACTCCCGGAATTTTTTCCCAATCTCTCAGAAGTTTTTCATCCAAGGTGAAAAAAACTCCCTCGCCAAAGAGTTCAATAGCTGGCAACCAATCAGCTGTTCCAACAATATCAGGTGGAACAACCAGCTCCTTTTGGGAAAAATCAGGACTTTGACGCCGGAACCCCTTAAATATCTGAATCTCCCTAAGTCTCCTGGCAATGATTAAGTTATCAATCAATTTATTAATCGATAACAACTCACCAGAAAAAGAAGAACCCAATTCATGCCAATCAACTGTTTTCTGATCCGTTACAAAGTCTTCATCCTCTTGCATGTTATCAAGGGGAGTCAGCAGGGCCCGGTATTCGTCTTCCAGCATATCTCCCGAAGTAATGATCTCCATGGATGGGTAGCCGTCCCTGATTTGCTGAAGTGCGTCATGAATATCTTCAACTTTACATCTGTACTCCGTTGCGAGCTTCCTGATCTTTCCTTTTTTTCTGAGAGGAGAGCGTATAGATTCAAGAGTCCGGCATAGCTGTGAATTATTATACAACCGGTCAACAACCGTTCCCTTGTCAATTCTTGATTCCGGTGGAATAACCAGAGCATTTGTTCGTTCAGGAAAATACACTCCGGGGTTGTTGATTTCCATAACTTCAATGTCTGATTCTTCAATGGGCTGAGGTTGATCAAATACCCAGGGCTGTTGCTTATTAATTACACCAATTTTCTTTTTGCTGAATTGACTCCTACTTTCGCATCGTGTGCATTGGACAACCTGTTTTCCGTCTTTATTTACAGTAAGGCGAAGATAAGTGCTTTTGAAATCAGGTCTGCAGTTATGCTCACCCTCATGGTGGCAGATATAATGCCATGGTACATCGTCCAGATACCCCTGTTTACTGACTGCACACCAGGTAACCTGTTCCAGCTTTCCTTGACATTTATCCTTTTCACACCTAAGAGTTTTATGAAAATGACAACCTGCTTTTTCCCATGGATTATTATAAAGCAGGCCACATTTTTTGCATACCGCATATTTGGGGAACAACACCGCAGGTAGATAATGTCCCTGTATGGCACCGTTTTCAAGTTCTTTAGCCTGAGGGGGAAGTCTTAATTCTTTCCCTATACCCAATGCGTTGGTTATTCTGGTAACATAGGGTAGCTGTATGGCAGTGCAGATACCGTTTCTGTCAGTCCAGTACCGAATGTCGGTAACAACCATGAGCATATCATTGCTATCCCTGACAACTGCACCGACACCGGCGTAGGAGGTTAAGTGTGAAAATCTGACAGGGGTATATTGCTGCTTATTCTGCATTTTGTTTTTTTACCCCCGGTAATAACTTCATCAAAGCGTTATTTTCCACATTTCTCATGGACTGTAAGGTAGGCCACACTCCCTGATCTTCGTCAAAATTGCGCAGCAGATTATCTGATCCCCGATCCTTTGAAAAATACACCAAATTTCTCTTCTTGCTGTCACTCAACCTGGTTTCCGTATACCATTCGTTAACCAGCTCACTGAGATGGTTATTGACTTGTTTCATGGATGCCTTATTATCCCCTATTGCCGAAGCGATGCGCTGTTTCATGATATGAATGACTTTTTTTACATCTGATTGTTCCGGATCAAAAAATTCAGCTTTGTCATCTGCAGCCAATAACGGAGTACCGTGTCTAACCGCAATAACGAGGGCTGCATGGAGGGCACGCTTTCTTGCCTGATAGGTAAAAGGGGTCAAGCTGGAAGGCTCGACAAATCGGTAAAAAGAATCGTGGTATGATCGAAAATTTTCATAATGCGACAGGCTTCTTGCCTGGGTCTTATAATAATTGACAAACACAAGCCCGGGCACATCTCCCCGTCCAACCCGACTGCTTGCCTGTATGTACTCTGCCGTGGTTAACGGCTGTCCGTTGATAATCATCAGAGCCAGCCTGGAAACATCAAGACCAACAGAAATCATATTTGTTGCAAGAGTAACATCAATGGAACCAAGCTCATGATATTCTTTTGCCAGGTCAGAAAATACTTGACCATTGTCTTCAGCACTTTGGTTACTGGTTAGTGTTTTTATATTTAAATTTCGTATGGGTAAGTATTTATCTACGATTTTTACAATTTCAGGATCTGTAATTTTTTTATAATCATCAAGGGCTTTAAATTTTTTATCATCAAGAAAACTTGGTTTGGTTCCTTCAATTTCAATTCCAAGATTTTCAAGGGTTAATCGTGTCAAGTAGTGGTCGGCATCTCCCTGATAGAGTGTCCGACTGTTCCCAACTCCTTTTAAACTTCCATGGTAAATTACCTGGCTCCACCATGCATCAAGATACTCCTCTTTTTCTTTGAACAGATTGATTGGTGCTGCCAACAGAGTGGCCGTTAATGGAGACAGACAACGCTGCCTGGGAGGAATGGGGGCCAGGAAACCTATGTATTTGCGCCCTGGCTTTTCTTTCAAGGGGATGGTTTTGGCAAAATAGGAGTCGTCGTATCGGAGCCCCGGTGGAGGGAAAACCGCCATGTCTCTGGCAAAAAGTGTTTTCACCTGTTGTGCCGCATTTTTTATAGTGGCGGTCGAAGCGACATATTTTGCCCTTACTCCTCTTGCCATGAGCAGTGAATCAATACCCACTTCGTAAAGCCCGACAATGGAGCCAAGAGCACTTGAAATCAGGTGCAGTTCATCCTGGATTATGAGTTCCGGCGGCCGGTTTCCATCTATTCCAAAAAAATTGCCGGCTCTTTCATCCCAGGCCAACCGAGCAAATTTGTCAACTGTTGCAATCAACAAATTTGGCGGTTTTTTATAGAGGGATTGATCGACGACATTGCAGGGAAGAATATTTTTTTCTTCCCTGCCAAAATCGCACCCATTATTTGTACAGGTGAAATGAAAGGCATTTTCCCGGGCAACAAAATTTTCATCTGTAAAAACAGTGTGGCACCAGGGGCATCTAGTGACAATAAGTTTGCTGTGTTGGCCATTGTTTCTGCATTCCATGGCCTGTTTGAAAGTGTTGGGAGAACTTGCTGTTCCTACCCACAGGCCAACTGTGATTGGTTGCCTGCCAAATCTTTTTGTGTCTTCCCTTCGCAATAACTCCAGTGCAAAGATAACTTTGCAGGCTCTCATAAACTGCTGGGAAGTGAGCAGCCTTAAGGTGTAACGCATAATTGTGACTGTGCCGCCATAGCTGGCAGGATATCTCAACCTTCTATAGATAAACAAAAAAGCCATCAACCCCAAATAGGCTTCTGTCTTGCCTCCCCCTGTCGGGAACCAAATGAGATCCAAAGTGTCGCGAAACTCACTGTCTTCATTAGTGGACGACTCCAATACCATTAAAATAAATGCAAGTTGAAAAGGTCTCCACTTGTAACTCTTTTTGTTCGCTGTTTTGCTTTCTACCTGATCAGTGGAAAGCATCTGCATGAGCATTGCCTTGTTTGCCATGGAAAAGGCTGTTCGTGCATATTCGTCTTCCTCAAGAAACCGAATTCCCCTCTCCATTCTTTCTTTGGCAGAAATAAGGCGGGCTATAATATTTCCCGCTGTTTCTTTATCGGCGTCATCTTCATGGGTGGTTTTTTTTGTCTGAGCGGAAATCCAGGTGTCGTATTCAGAAACAAAATGTTTTAGCTCTTCAAGGCAGTCTTGTTTTTGCTCACATTCACTTAAATACATAAATTGTAGTACTTGTGAATCGTTGTCACCGGTGTCGGCTGTAACCTGAGGAACCTCTACAACAGGCATGAAATCTGCCCATATTTCCAGTTTGTTTTGTCTGGTTGTTTTCCAGTCAACTCCTGTTCCGTGACCGACAGCATAGGTACGTATATCTTTGTATCTGAGCTCGATTTCTTTTTCTTCGGCACTCAATAATTCTCTGTTGGTCGTTGGATAATTACCAACGATTCCATGCTCCACAATACACTTCAAGGTAACTTCAAATAATGCTTTTTTATTGATTTCCTGGTGATAGTTTGTTCCATCAATAGTCTGGGTGTTCGATATTGAAATTGTGACAATGTATCCATCCTGGTATTTTCTCCAAAGGATATCAATCTTGGCTTTATCGTCAAATACCGGGTATTGTTTTACTCCATTAGGAGTAAATTCCACTTCTTCTCCATTATCTTGGGCAAGTGATTGCTTCTCCCATGTTTCGCTGATAAATCTTCCTTTTTCATCTCTTACAGATTGCTTTTGATAACAGGCTGCATAATACAAAATTCGCAGCTTTATCTCTGTACCTGTAATGTAAAAAGAGAAACCTGCTGATGATGGCGGAATGTAACGTTTTTCTTTTTTGACAGGTTGGGCTGTCTCTTTATCATCGTTTTCAATCTCATCTTCAGTTTCGTCAACGTCAAGACCATCTTCACTTTGAAAAACCGGAAACAATATACCGGTAAAAAAACGATCCAATGGAGCTATCCCAACCAAAATGTTGTCTTTATAGTCAAACCCAATTAATTGGTTTTTTGTCCATTCAATGAGATTTGTTCTTTGGGTTTGGTAGTCCATAATAAAAAAATGTTTTCCGATTTGGTCTTGTTTGGATTTTAAGTTTTATTCCAGAATATATTCCCTGCATTGGTCATAGGCATGCAGTCAGTCTTCCTATCGATGTTCCCTTGTGTGCCACAACCGCAGGATATAAATACAGGAATCCTGTATTTCATAACGAATTTCATATTTGCCAACAATGATGCGCCGTACTTCGCGTCCTTCAAACTCAAAGAGTTGTTCTCCTATCCGTGGATTCGCCAGCAATCTGCTTGGTGTTTTGGCAAGCGACTGCACTGTTCGGGCGGCGGCAGACGGGTTGACAACTGCCAGGAATTCGTGCAGCCGTTCCAAATCCGCGAGGGCCTTACTGGTCCACTTAAGTTTCATGGGCGTGGCAGAGGTAACGGATCATCGGTGCTGAGACTGTCTGCCCAGGCCAGTACATCCTGATGATGAATAACCATGCCTCCGTCCACATCAGCAAGGGCTTCACGGGTCAGTCGATTACGTTCTTCTTCCTGATCGATCCAGGAAGTGAGCGCCTGTTTTATTATCCAGTTGCGGGAACGTTCCAGTCGGGATGCAATTTCATCGACTTTATTAGCGATTGGCAAAGGGACATGTGCGGTCAGGACTTTGGTTTCAGTTTGGGCCATTTCTTTCTCCCTGGGCAATTATACGTTCAAACTTCTATGGTTAATCATAGTGATTAATTTTGATTTTAACATCTCCCAATATAAAATTCACCCATAATTTTTAGGGCACACTTTGGAAATCTGGAGCACTTCCCGATAGCGAGATAGCGAGATAGGGGTCGGACCAAGGCAACTAGCTGTATTGACGACTAAATAGTGTAAAAAATACCCGATTTCATCCCTTAGAATCCTCTTTTCGCCTCCAAAAAGAGTCCTCTAAAGAAGGACAGGTCAGATTGATATGCCAATAGCGCACAGACATTACATACCCGGTTGCGTCTGGCATATTGGGACAATAGAGGACGTTCTTCAGATTATAAGTTTTTTACTTTGTCTCCGTTGAACACCGGGGAACAGACCAGGATACCATGTTTTATTTCATAAGGCTCATCAACGGGCGCGATAACGCGGGCCGTGTCCGGCCGCAGTGATTGGGTCAGTTCATAAAAACCACGCGATGGTTTGGGTGCTTTGGAGAGTTTGCATTCAAAAAGATGGCGTTGGCCGCCCCGTTCCAGAAGCAGGTCTATTTCCGCGCCATTTGCCGTTCGCAGGAAAGAGGCCCGGAAGCGGTCATGTTCCGCAATGATGTTTTCAATTGCAAATCCCTCCCATGAAGCGCCAGCCATCGGATTTGCCAGCAGAAAATCATAGCTTTCTATGTCAAGAAGGGCGTGAAGGATTCCTGTATCCCGCAAATACAGTTTTGGCGCCTTGATGAGTCTTTTTTTCAGATTTGCCGTGGACGGCGGCAGCAGGCGGATCATATATGTCTGTTCCAGGAGAGACAGATATTTTTTTAGAGTGGGGATGGATATGTCAGCTGCCGCAGCCAGTTTGCTGTAATTAAGTGTCTGGCCATGATAATGGGCCAGCAGCAGCCATAAACGTTCAATGACCGGAACCGCGATATGAAATCCCAGCCTAGGAATATCCCGTTCCATGAAGGTACGGATAAAATCGAGCCGCCAGTCAAAACTGTCGGCGTCGGTTTCCGCAAGCAGGCTTTCAGGAAATCCGCCCCGGAGCCACAGCGCTGACCAGGATGATTGATCCCCGATCTCACGCAACAGGAATGGTGTCAAGTCCAAATAGGCAATGCGCCCGGCCAGGGACTCGGTTGTCTGTTTTATAAGATCACGGGAGGCTGAGCCTAGAATAAGAAACCTTCCCGGCCGTCTGTCCCGGTCAATTTCCGAGCGGAGCACCGAGAAAAATTCCGGTAGAAGTTGAATTTCATCAAGACAGATAAGTTTGTCGCGGTAATGATCAAAGAAAAGTTCCGGTTCAAGAAGCTTGTTACGGTCAACCCGATCCTGAAGATCCAGGTATATGGCGGAGGCAGGGGACAGAAATTGTCGGGCCATTGTTGATTTACCGCATTGCCGAGGGCCAAGCACTGCCACGGCAGGTGAACGATGCAGAGCCCTGGCTAATTTTTTTTCAGCAATCCGGGAAATATATTCATGCATATCAATAATGCCTTTTTAGAATTTACCTGGATATTACCAAGGTGAAAGTTGGGATGTCAAGTCCTTCTGGAACAGGAAGGGGCAATAGGGGACATCCTATTGTCCCAAAATACAACTTAAGGCCTGGTCCTAATTCTTGGGACCGTCTCTGTTTCGGTGCGGTAGTTGTACTCGGGCACCCAGAATACTACCCACGGTTTGGATTTAAGCCTGCGGTTGGATTCGGAATAAGATGTGAGTATGAGGTGCCTGAAGAGGCATTCATGGTGGTGGAGCTTGAGCCAGATTACCTGCGGGGCATGTCGGGCGTGGCGAAGTACCATGAAGCGTTCAGAGACGTACAACAAGCGCTTGCACGCAGACAATCGCGCCTGTTACGCCTTGTGCTGATGTACAAGCCGCGCAGGATCCCGCCGCCGACGTGGCGGGAGTGCATAAAAAAAGTATGGGAGGTTGATCCCCTGAAATGTTCGCCTTGTCAGGGAGAAATGAAAATCATCAGTTTCATCAATGAGCCGAAGATTATCCGTAAAATACTTGAACATCTGGATCAGTGGCGCATACAGGAACAGCCTCGGCCGCCACCGGAAAACAGGTTTACGCCATCCCAACATAAACCATGTGATTACGGAACAGGACAATTTTTTTGATGACGGCTGGCCAGGCTACGAGCTGCCATATATCACCTGTGATTGACAGCCCGTCTCATTTTGACACCTTTTTTTATCTTCTCAACTTTCCGACTTGGCATAAGCCGTTGTTGTTTCGCGATTATTATAGCGCATGTTGGGTTGATGTTATTTCATGCTGCCAAGTTTGTTGGGTTTGAGATGCTGGAAAATCAGTAAATAGCCTGTATTTACTCAAACCCAACAATTCCGGCGGGTATTAAAATTTAACCCAACCTACGAAAAAACATCATTAAATCCATACAATACATTAACCCGGAAAGTTGAGTTATCTTGAATCCGATCCTGTTTATGAAACTATACCGATTAAAAAAACTTTGCCGGATAAACAGTTGCCGATTTTCCCAGAAAAATTCTTGCCTTTTACCTGCTCGTTTTGTAGCCTTATTCCTGTATTATCGAAAAGTGTTCAGGGTGTTGTGGCCACTGTCTGAACAGTAGACAGATTATCAGGGGAACTTAGTCGAAAATGAGTTACCGAAGGAGGCCATGGGGCCCTGTTTTCGTCAGAAAATCTTGAGGGAATCTCCCCGATTTTTCTGTCGCCTGATGCGGCCGGAAAGCAATTACTTATCACCTCTCGCCTTTTTATCTATTTTTTACAAGTCTTTTTAAAATACGCAGGCGCAAAGCGAAAGAGTTGACGATTTTACCATTTCTCTACAGCTTTCTACCTTCAGCCTTACATAGGAGACAACAATGCAGCGCGAAAAATCAGAATCATTTTTTTCCAAGGCTCAACAGCTTATTCCCGGAGGGGTCAACAGCCCGGTCAGGGCCTGTAAATCAGTCGGCTGTAATCCTCTTTTTATCGAACGGGCGGTCGGTTCGAAAATATACGATGTTGACGGCAACGAATTCATTGACTTCGTCTGTTCCTGGGGACCGATGATTCTTGGCCATAACCATCCAGCCGTGGTGGAAGCCGTGCAAAAGGCCCTGGCCAACGGCACAAGCTTTGGCGCCCCGACGCCCCTGGAGGTAGAACTGGCCGAACTGGTCACGGAGGCCCTGCCAGCGGTGGAAAAGGTCCGCTTTGTTAATTCCGGCACCGAGGCGACCATGAGCGCCATCCGGCTTGCCAGGGGCTATACCGGAAAAAATGTGGTGGTAAAATTCGACGGCTGCTATCACGGTCATGCCGACTCCTTCCTGGTGAAGGCCGGTTCAGGATTGATTACCCTGGGAATTCCCGGCACTCCAGGTGTGCCGGAAGATATTGTTAAAAATACGGTGTCCATACCTTATAATAATATCGATATCCTTGAAAAAACCCTGCGTGACGATTCCCTGGACATTGCCTGTGTGATCATCGAACCAGTGGCCGCCAACATGGGTGTTGTGCTGCCACAGCCAAATTTCCTGCAGAAATTACGGGACCTGACCTCTGAATTAGGCATCCTTTTAATTTTTGATGAAGTCATCACCGGCTTCAGGCTGAGCTATGGCGGAGCCCAGGAAAAATTCAATATTATGCCGGATCTGACCTGTATGGGTAAAATCATCGGCGGCGGACTGCCGGTGGGCGCCTATGGCGGCAAAAAAGAAATCATGGCCCACATTGCCCCTGAAGGTCCGGTTTACCAGGCCGGCACCCTGTCCGGTAATCCCCTGGCCATGGCTGCTGGTGTAGCCACTTTAAAAATCCTTAAAGAACCCGGCTTTTACCAGGCTCTTAACGATAAGGCGGAAAAATTCGCAAATGAACTGCAACAGCTGGCAGCAAAATATATTCCGCAGTCAACCTTGAACCGGGCCGGTTCAGTGATGACGACATTTTTCACGGGCAAGCCGGTCACTGACTTCGATTCAGCCATGAAAGCAGATACAGAAAAATATTCATTTTTTTACCGAGAGATGCTGAACCAGGGAATTTATCTGGCTCCGTCTCAATTCGAGGGTACTTTTATCTCTGCGGCCCAAAGCGAAAATGACCTGGCAAAAACCCTTGAGAAGACTGAATGGGTATTCAGAAAAATGACAAGCCGCTAAAAAAGCCGTTGACTTTGCCATGATACCATGCTAAAAATTCTGCCAAATTTAGCTGGCTTTCTAAAGAGAGAAGGTTATGCCCAGTAAACAACGTAAAGAAGTATTTAACATGCTGACGGATTTCAGCACGATCGGCATGACGGTGGCCTTCTCTATTTTTATAGGTGTCGGTTTTGGCTACTACTTGGACAACAAGGTATTCGACGGTAAAACGACGCCTTGGTTTACCTTTATTTTTTTAGGAATTGGTATTGCGGCAGCCTTTAAAAATATTTATCAAATATCCAAGCGAAAAGAGTTGCAATGATTAATCAATCACATGATATTCCAGATATTTCTTTGAACAAAATTCGGCTTTATAACTTGCTGTTAATGGTTATTATGAGCTTGGTCGCTTTGTTAGTATTTTCCGTAGAGGTAGGCCAGGCAATTTTTATCGGCAGCCTGATTTCCTGTGTCAGCTTCGAGATAACGAGAAGAGATATGATCCATCTGATGCAAGGACCGATGACGGTAATGAAGGGTCGTTTTCTAATAAAATATTATGCAAGATTATCATTAATTGCTGTTATTCTGTATTGCGCAGTCAAATACGGCAAAGTACATATTGGCGGATTACTAGTCGGGTTGTCCACCGTGCTCTTCAGTATCGGCATCACGGTGGCACCTGAGACAAAAAGAATTTTTTTTAATCTGGAGGAGGCTTCGTAACTTATGGAACATCCAATACTATTTATTTCAATTATATTGGAAAAATTGGGACTACCGATACCGCATGGCCCAGTCGGCCATACGATGCTTGAAAAGCTATGTGAGCCATACATGACCTATACGTGGCTGGTTATGGCGTTTTTGATCATTATGCCGAAACTAACGTTGGGAAATATGGAATTAATCCCCGGTAAAGGTCAGAATTTTTGGGAAGCTATTTTAGGATTCCTGGCTGATTTTTATGAAGAAATGCTGGGAGAACATTACGCTAAAGCTCTTTATCCCCTTATTACGACATTTGCCCTTTATATCCTTGTCGCCAATCTCATTGGATTAATGCCGGGTTTCATGTCTCCGACTTCCAGCATTAATATCACCTTGGGATGCACCGTTATTGTCTGGGTTGTTCATCATTTTCTGGGTCTTAAAATTCATGGCATCAAATACATCAAACATTTTACAGGCCCCATGATTCCTCTGATCCCGCTCATGCTTCCTATTGAGATCGTCAGTAATATTGCCCGTCTTCTTTCTCTCTCCATTCGTCTTTTCGGTAACATCATGGCGAAAGAAACTCTACTGGGAATCTTGTTCCTGCTGGCCGGCGCCTACTTCGGACCTCTGCCAATTCTCTGCCTTGGCGTCCTGGTTTCCGTTGTCCAGACAATGGTTTTTGTACTGCTGACCTTGATCTACTGTAAAGGTGCGATTGAGCACGCTCATTGATAAGTTTTAAAATAGATCTTCTAGAAGAAGGCCAAATATTAATTTTTTTAAATCCTTAAGGAGGATGAACATGAAAAAAGTTGGAATTTTAACATCACTGATGGTACTTGGCATGGCTAGTGTTGCAATGGCTTCTGAAGGAGCAGCAGCACCAGCAGGCGATTTGACAATTCCCCTGATCTGTATTGCCGCTGCTCTGTCCGTTGGACTTGCTGCTCTTGGTTGCGGTATTGGTATGGGTAGTGCTGCTGAGGGTGCCTGTCTTGGTACCGCTCGAAATCCTGAGGCCTCCGGTAAACTGACCGTTACCATGATTCTCGGCCTGGCTCTTATCGAGTCCCTGACCATTTACGGTCTGGTTATCTCTCTGATTCTGCTCTATGCAAATCCCCTGATGGGTTAAAAGAGAAAATCAGGGGCTGATCCCCTGATAATGTTGCATCTTCAAGGCTGCAGGTTATTTACCTGCAGCCTTTTTTTTGTAACCGTTCATCTATGAACCAGCCTGATCGCGCGAAGCTGGGGTGCTGGTGAACGCTTACTTTTTTATAAAAAATCCATTTTACTAATGAAAACAAATTCAAAACGTATTACCCTTCCCTTCCTTAGTGTAACCTGCTGATTATCCGTATAATTACGCATACCATCCCCCGGATGAAAAATTCTAAAATCTCTTCCCCGCGCTGTTTCCCGGTTGAGATCAAATTATCTGACTATTCAACTTTTTCGTTTTCTCATTGATCGAAGAGAAGGAGGTGCAATGAAACCAAAAGAACGTATGGCTATAGAACGGCAACAGCCTGATGAACTCGATGTGGCCTATCGTATTACCAATTTTGAAGAGGTGACTGCGGGATTTGACGAAGAAACCGCGGTGCGGGAGGCAAATCGCTGCCTACAATGCAAAAAGCCGACCTGCCGAACCGGATGTCCTATTAACAACAGGATTCCGGAGTTTATTTCCCTGCTGCGGGACGGAAAAATTGAAGAGGCCTACTGGGTCATTCGGGATAAAAGCTCACTCCCGGCTGTCTGTTCCCGGGTTTGTCCCCACGAATTTCAATGCGAAGGCTCCTGTGTGCGCGGTAAAAAGGGTGATCCGGTTGCAATCGGCATGCTGGAGCGCTACATCGTCGACTGGATGGTAGCCAATGGCAAGGATCTCTCCCGCCAATGCGCCCTGCCACAAAATAAAAAAGTAGCCATTGTCGGTTCCGGCCCGGCCGGCATGACCGTGGCCTATTATCTTGCCCACGAGGGGTATCCTTGCACAATCTTTGAAAGCCTGCCTGTTGATGGTGGCATGTTGACTGTGGGAATCCCTGCCTACCGTTTGCCGCGTGATATTATCAAAGCCGAATTTGACGCCCTGAAAAGCTGTGGCGTAACAGTGAAAAATAATGTAACTATCGGCAAGGATATAACCCTTGAACAGCTGCATGAGGAGTATGACGCGGTATTTACTGCTGTTGGCGCCCATGACAGCAGAAAGCTCGGTATTGAGGGTGAGGATCTCGATGGTGTTCTTCATGGCGTTGATTACCTGCGTCGCGTGAACCTGGGCAAAAAACTGAATCTGGGCAAAAACGTTGTGGTGGTCGGCGGCGGAAATGTCGCAATAGATGTGGCCAGAACAGCCTTGAGAACCGGCTCGGACAAGGTCTTTATCCTCTACCGCCGCACCAAGGCAGAAATGCCGGCGTCCAAAGCCGAAATCGACCATCTTGAAGAAGAGGGCGTTAAAATCGAAATACTGGCTGCTCCGATCAAGATTCACGGAGAAAACGGCAAGTTAACAAAAATTGAATGCCTGCGCATGAAACTTGGTGAGTGCGACACTTCAGGCCGCTGCCGTCCTGTGGTGATAGAGGGGTCGAATTTTATGATCGACGCAGATGCCATCATTCCGGCCATCAGTCAGAATGTCAACCATCTTGCCGATAAAGGTATTGATTTCGAAACGACCAACTGGGGCACCTATGTGGTTGATCATGAGACCATGCAGACCTCGGTGGATTGGATTTTTGCCGCCGGAGATGCCGTACTCGGTCCCCAGACTGCAGCCAAGGCCGTCTATCAGGGCAAGGTGGCCGCCGAATCCATTAAACGTTATCTGGAAGGAACTGACATGAAGGAAGGACGTGAGGTTAGAGATCTTCTTTAGTCATTCATCAAATTTATCTTTTAGAGATGAAAATCAATAAACAAAAACTCTTTTCACCGTGTCTCAATGCTCTCAAAATCCTGATGGTGTTGATTGCACCATTTCTCTGCCTGGCAGAACCCTGCCGGGCAGAGTCAGCTATCAACTGTCATTGCTTTCAAAACCGCGAGTACAATGCAAGCCGGAAATTTGCCGCAGACGACTATATGCTGGCAACCGGCTTCAACTCTCTTCTGGCTGGGATGTACCCTGTTTCCAAAAAATCAATCATCATGCTGAAGATGCAGCATGGCGTCGGTTCTGCAGATCTGGTTACAGCCCTTTACTTGTCCCGCATTCTTGATGCAAACTTTCATCAATTTCTCAAAAAACGTGCAACCGGTCTTTCCTGGCAGCAAATTGTCAGTTCCATTGAAATCAATTCAAGCCGGAAAAAGGATAAAGTCGTGCTTGCGCTCAGCGCCGGCAATGAAGAATCAGCGACTGCCCAGGCAAGTTCTGCGGTGATCGAAGGCTGTTTCAGTGTAAGTGAAAATAAAATAAAAAAATTTCGCGCAAATGGTCTCAACGACAAAATGATTGTTGTGCTGCTTGCTCTGTCTCATGAATGTGGCAGGTTACCGGAAGAACTGGCAACCGATTATCAGGACAAGGGACAAAGCTGGAGTGAAATTGCCGCTTCCTGCGCCATTACTCCCGGCCAGATCGGTAAAAAAATCGAAGCACTCGCGGCCAAAAGCAACAAACCCAACGAACCAGCTCCGGAATCAGGCTCTTAAACCGGTCTCATCCATATTCAGAACATAATGGATATTCATTGTTCCACCATTATTCTTTATCCCTTTGGGGCCATCCTGCTCGACCTTCTCCTCGGCGATCCACACTGGTTCCCCCATCCGGTCCGGCTCATCGGCGCTCTGGCCACAATAACTGAAAACATCTCCCGCCGCTTTATCCGCAATAAGCGGCTGGCGGGACTATTGACCCTTGTCTTTCTATTGCTGATAACCGGACTGAGTGTGACGGCCCTGCTCCGAGCCGCAAAATGGCTCCACCCCCTGCTAGGCCACCTGACTGGCATTTTTCTTCTCTACACCACGCTTGCCGCCAGAGATTTAACCGAACATAGCAAAGAAGTTTACGACGCCCTCCGGGACAATGATCTAATCCAGGCCAGGCAGAGAGTCGCCATGATCGTCGGCCGTGACACGAACAGACTTGACCAGGCAGGCGTCAGCCGGGCAACCGTGGAGAGCGTGGCGGAAAACATGGTGGACGGTGTGACCGCCCCACTCTTTTATGGAATCCTGGCCGGTCCTGTGGGCGCCATGCTCTATAAAGCGATCAACACAGGCGACTCCATGTTCGGTTACAAAAATGAAAAATACATGGAATTCGGCTGGGCTTCAGCCAGGCTGGATGATCTTGCCAACTTTATCCCGGCCCGACTCACCGGACTCCTCGTTCCGGTAGCTTCCTTTATTCTTGGCCTCAATGCCAAAAAATCATTGGAGATATTGATCCGGGACCGGAAAAAACATGCCAGCCCGAACTCCGGACATTCCGAGGCTGCGGTGGCCGGGGCGCTTGGCATCCAACTCGGCGGATCAAGCAGCTATTTTGGCAAAACTGTGGCCAAACCGACTCTGGGTGACGCAGATGAACCCATCAACCATCTTCATATTTGGCAAGCCATCAGGATCATGCTGTTGACATCGGCCCTGGCAGCACTCCTGTTTCTGGCAATCAGGCTTCTTTTTGAGATGTGTGGGATATAAAATGTGTAAAAATTCAGATTTGAGCTGACAAAAGGCCCGTCAATCAAGAACCTTTTTGAAAATTACTATGAAAACAGTTTAAACATGGCAGGTAATTGAGCAACAGTTAAGCCCATATTATGCCACACGGATCATTACCGGCCATGCTCATTCAATATCTTAAGATAAAGCCCGAAAAGGTCATCATAGTCCTGCATACCTTTTTTCAAAATCAAGCTGAACTGGCCAATCTCGCTCTCATTGACCACCAGGTTGGCGCTGTTTGACAAGGCCTCAAGATCGTACAGAGTATGAAAATCAGGTCCGATCAGCACATAATAAATCGAGCGACGCCGGGTCATCAACAGAGCCCTCATGTGTTGATGAAAAACCGAGGAGGCGAGATTCCCTTCAAAATTGACATTCAGCACAACGGCCGCAAAATGAACAAAACGCATTCGGTTAATCGCATCGGCGGCGGACTTGGGATAAACAGGTTTGTATCCTTTATTTTCAAAGACAGAAACGATTTGATCTCGTAACTCACTGGCCGACATTAAAATCATCACCTGGGTCACATCACCAAGCATTTCTTTTTCTTCTAATTCGCCGCTTTTCAGCCAATCGATATCAGGCTCTGCCGGCGGAACAGGCGGCCCCTTAGATTCCTGCTCCTTTTTGGCTGCCAATCCAGCGGAACTTCCTGGAGGCTGTTTTTCCCTGACGGCCGTCGAACCGTCCCTGTCCAGTTCAATAGCCGTTTTGCAATGGGGACAGCCCAGTTTTAAAATTTTTTCAGGCTGCAGCTCGGCAAGGGCCTTTTCAATTGTAGCAAGCTGGTTCTCTGTCAGCTTTAATGGATGCTGACAATGGGGGCATTCGGCAATCATCACAATCTCCACAAATTTTAAATGAAACAACTCAGATGTTCAAAAACAAAATTGATGGTCTTGTAAAAACTCAGCTTTTACGAGACCATCAATTTTGAAAGCTAAAGGTAAAGTAAAAATCAGCCGCTTCCGGCCGCCGATATCACATTCCGTTAAAAATATCTTGTTTTTTTTCTTGTTCCATGGCCAGCCCGGTAATACCAGTGGTGGACTCGCCCTTGGCCGCCTTGATCTGGTCAAGGCCGCGGCCCACGGAACTGCTGCGGGTACAGTAGCTCATGGCGATTTCCTCGGTCACCAGACCTCGTTCATAGAGTTTGAGAATATACTGATCAAAAGTTGACCAGCCCATGGCCGTGCCGGCCTCGATAATCTCGTAAAAAGTTTTCCCCTCGGACTCACCATGGAGAACAACCTCCTGGACCCGCAGGTTCATTCCCATGATCTCAAAGGCAGCGACCCTCCCTCCCCCCACTTTGGGCAACAGTCTCTGACAGACGACCCAGCGCAGGGTATCAACCAGCCGATTCCTGATCTGCGGCTGTTCCTCGTGATCAAACATACCCAGGCAACGGTTAATGGTGGAGCCGGCATCAACCGTATGCAGAGTACTTAAAACAAGATGACCGGTCTCCGAGGCGCTCAGACCGATCTCCATGGTTTCCCTGTCGCGCATCTCGCCCACCAGGATAACCTTGGGAGCCTGGCGCAAGGCAGCCCTCAGTCCCGTGGAAAACTGATCAAAATCATTACCAAGCTCCCGCTGATTAAAGGTGGCTTTAATATGAGGATGAACAAACTCGATGGGATCCTCAAGAGTGACTACATGGACTGACTTCTCATGATTAATTTTTCTCAAAATGGCGGCCAGGGTTGTCGATTTACCCGAACCCGTGGCGCCGGTGACCAAAATCATTCCGTTTAATTCGGTTGCCATTTTATTCGTGACTCGAGGAAGGTTCAAACCAGCAATGGAGGGAATCTCGGTGGGCAGTTTCCTGAGTACCGTGGTCAAATTCTTTTTCTGTGAAAAAATATTAACCCTGAACCTGGCTTTACGGCCAAGAAAGTACGAGAGGTCACAGGAGCCTGATTCCACCAGGTGGCCTAAAAGTCTCTTATCGCGGCCAATCACGTTTAAAGCAAACACCTCGGCCTGAAAAGGTGTCAGTTCCATAACTTCAGGCTTCACCATGACCGGTTTAAGCTGACCGGCGGATTCAACCTGCAGGGGCTTTCCCACCGTTATATTGAGATCCGATACATTGTCATATGTCTCAAGCATCGTGGCAATCCAGTAATCAATCTCAGGTTGTTTCATTTTTCCTCCTTAGCGGTCTTTTCGACCAGAAAATAAAGTCTTCCAGACTGTTTCATCATTCCTGCCGCAAACTCGGCTTCAGATCCGCTTCCCAGGAAAAGATCAACTCGCCGTAAGCCTTTGATCGCCGATCCGCTGTCCTGATTCAAGACAAAACGAGCCAGATCCGTCCAGCCTTTCACTCCGCCATTTTCGTCAACAAGGGGGTAATCCGTGACCAGCAAAGCCACTGCCCCGGCGGGATAGCAATGCTGATCCAGAGCAACGGAATATCCCGGGGTCAGCGACTGACCGAGACTTCCCGACGGAGCGGCAGCCGCCGATTTTTCATCCACCTTGGACATGATAAAAAAAATAAACCGGTTATTTGCATGGAGAATTCCCTCCATCTCATCCTGGTGTTGATGAAGATAGCGGGTAATGGCTTCCATATCGATTTCAGCCGGCGACAATTTCCCTCTGTCCGCCAGCACCTTACCGATGCTCGTGTACTGTCTGCCGTTACTCCCCCCGTAACGAACCAGTCTCGTTGTGCCATCCTCCAGTCTGATTCTTCCGGAACCCTGAATATGCAGCAGAAAAACTTCAAAAGGGTCGGACAGGTAGACCAGTTCCAGACCGGCCAGTAGATTTTTCTTTTCAATTTCTTCCCGGCTCCAGTACGGAACAAATGATCCATTCTCCAGCCGCCCCACCTTTTTTTTATCATCCTGGCCGCGGACGATCAGATCCGGTGGCAGGGAGTATAATGGATACGAATAAGTATCATTTTTTTGCAGAGATCCGTCAAAAATGGGTTCATAATAGCCGGTGACAAGCATCTCGATACCAGCAGGCCGGCAAAAGTCGAATTGCTCTTTGACCTTCGTCCACAATTCAGCAGGAGTTCCGCTCTTTCTGACTACGGTCAAAAAATTCTCCAAGGCGAGAATCTGGTCCGCGGCAGTCAGGGTTCTATCGCAGATCTGAAATTTCCGCTCAGCAGGAAGACGGTGGTAATAAGTCAGGCTTGCCTGAACGGCCTGCTCCAGAGACAAAAGGGAAAAATCCGTCATCTTGGGCAACCTGCTCGCTTCTATCATTTTCACCGGTACGCCACAATCAGCCTTAACGTGCGTTGCCGCAGCAGGTAGAAAAAAAATGCCCCCTAATATCCATGAAATTAACGAAATAAATGTTTTATTTTTTTTCAATGTTCTGTCGTGTATGCGTTTTTTTGTGAATTCTTATTATGTTGTTCGTTTAACACCCTTTAATTTTAGACAGTTTCTTGGATAAAAGTCCAAAATTTTTTTTCGCACTCTTGAAGAATTGCCAAAACTAGATCCTTATTTTTTAGCTTGACCTCTCTTACGAGATTGATTATCAAAAGATGTTATTTTTATGGGTAACTTTACCGGTTTCGCCTGAAAAGAAACCTTTTTCACTAATCACTGAAGGGACTTTCGACTCAACCCCTCATTACTTTTCAGGAATAGAAGAAATCTCAATAGCATTTTTTAACATGATCAGGAGGCACAATGAGCACCGAAGAACAAGAAATTCAAAGCCTGATGAAAGAAGAGCGTATTTTTGAACCACCTTCCGCCGGCCAGGCTGACGCCTATGTCAAATCCATGGACGAATACAGAGCCCTTTATCAAAGGTCCATGGATGATCCCGAGGGTTTCTGGGCCGACCGGGCCGAGGAGCTGATCACCTGGGATAAAAAATGGGATAGTGTACTTGACGCTGATCTCCATAAGCCGGAAATTAAATGGTTTGACGGCGGCAAATTAAATGTCTCCTATAACTGCCTTGACCGTCACTTAACCGATGGTCGCCGCAACAAGGCAGCCTTGATCTGGCAGGGTGAACCAGAAGATGATGTCAAAGTCTACACCTATCAGATGCTGCATCGCGAGGTCTGCCGGTTTGCCAATGTTTTGAAAAAACTGGGTGTTCAGAAAGGTGACCGGGTCTCCATTTACCTGCCCATGATTCCCGAACTGTCCATTTCTCTGCTGGCCTGCGCCCGCATCGGCGCCATGCATTCCGTGGTCTTTGCCGGATTCAGCGCCCAGAGCCTGAAAAGCCGGGTACAGGACTGTGAGGCCAAGGTGGTGATTACGGCTGACGCCGTTATTCGAGCCGGTAAGACCATCCCCTTAAAGCCAAATGCCGACAATGCCCTGCAGGAATGTGATTCCGTCCAAAATTGTATTATCGTCAAACGAGGCGGCAACGAAGTAAACATGCAGGAAGGCCGCGATCTCTGGTGGCATGAAGCCATGACAGCTGAGGATATTACCGACGACTGCCCGCCTGAAAGCATGGATGCTGAGGATATCCTTTTTATTCTCTACACCAGCGGTAGCACCGGCAAACCCAAGGGCGTCGTGCATACCACCGGCGGTTACCTGACCTATGCCGCCCATACCACCCAATGGGTCTTTGATGTTAAAGATGACGATGTTTACTGGTGTACCGCCGACATCGGCTGGATTACCGGGCATACTTATATTCTGTACGGTCCTCTTGCCCTGGGCGCCACTTCCTTAATGTTCGAAGGCGTACCTTCCTATCCGGCTCCGGATCGCTTCTGGAAAATTGTTGAAAAATTTAAAGTCAACATCTTCTACACGGCTCCCACTGTCATCAGGGCCCTGATGCGTGAAGGCGACAAATGGACCCAGACATATGATCTCTCCTCCCTGCGTCTCTTGGGCACTGTGGGCGAACCCATTAATCCCGAGGCCTGGATGTGGTATCATGATCATATCGGTGGCTCTAAGCTGCCCATTGTCGATACATGGTGGCAGACCGAGACCGGCGGCATTATGATCTCAGCCCTTCCCTTTGCAACGCCGCTCAAACCCGGCTCCGCCACCTTTCCGCTGCCGGGCATTGATCTTAGTGTGTTTAATGAAGCAGGCGAAGAGGTGGCAGACAACGAAGGTGGTCATCTGGTTATTAAAAAACCATGGCCGGGCATGCTGCGTGGTATTTTCAAAGATCCGGAACGGTTCAAAAAGACCTACTTTGAAAAATATCCCGGTATCTACGATCCGGAAGACGGGGTCCGCAGGGATGAGGACGGCTATTTCTGGATCATGGGCCGCCTTGATGATGTTATTAATGTCTCCGGCCACCGCCTTGGCACCGCCGAGATTGAATCCGCACTGGTTTCCCATGAGGCCGTGGCAGAGGCAGCCGTTGTCGGCGCACCCCACGAAATCAAAGGCCAGACCATCTACGCTTATGTTTCACTCAAGGCCGGCCGTGAAGGCGATGACGAACTACGGGGAGCATTAAAGCTGCATGTCCGAAAGGAAATCGGGCCAATCGCAGTTCCTGAGTTTATCCAATTTTCTGAAGGCCTGCCTAAGACCAGAAGCGGCAAAATCATGCGCCGGATCCTGCGTAAAATTGCCGCAGGCCAGGATGACTTCGGTGACACTTCAACCTTGGCTGATCCGTCGGTTGTTGATGTTCTCGTTGGCGGAAACAAGGAAATCAATAAGTAAGACTTCACTCATTTATACTTGAAAAAGGCGTCGGAAAAACCGGCGCCTTTTTTTATACACAAATAATAATAACAGTTATTACTTGCATTTTAATATTTTTATGTTTAAAATAAAACCATGATTTTGAGACAATACGTTAGAACTAACCTTAATGAATCAACTTGGAGGGTAAATTCATGGGACTTTTTGATAATCTTGCATATTCAAACGAGGAAGAACCAACAATTGACTGGGACCTGATTCCGGCGGAAACTTTTGGAATCTTTGAAAGCTGGGGTGGAAGAATAAGAGTCAATCATAACTCCGAAAAATTTTATTATTTTTTCATCGAAAATTCAACAAATCCGGCCCAGCTCTGTCTCATGGAACGAGGGGTTAAGCATGCCAAGGTGCTGGCCCGAATTGATGCGCCCCAGAAAATGATAGACAGATGTATCGCCTCACAGGGAAAAGCAATAACCATGGACAAAAGCTACGCCATTGATAACTCATTGAAACAATGGCTCATTGACTATATTGTTGATGGAGATGATGGCTTCAGGGTAACGCCGATTGTCGAAGAAAAGGAAGTCGAGTCAATGGTATCCGGCCTGCCCGGCAAAAATGAACCTGTTCCGGAATTGAAAAAAATTCATCTAAAGGCAAAAGCCAAAAAAATTGTTGATGACCAGCTTCCGGGAATAGTCAAAAAACACAACTTTTTTGAAACCCGCCTGAACCCTGAAGGCTCTTTTGAAAATCACCTGGTGGACAATCAGGATACACTTACCGTGACGGATATGACAACCGGCCTGATGTGGCAGCGAGGGGGCTGTGATATCCGCAGCATTGGAAAAACCAGGAAATATACCAAAAAGCAGAATGAGACCAATTTTGCCGGATATAATAACTGGCGTCTGCCCACCATTGAGGAGGCGCTTTCACTGATGGAGCCGACCCTTAACAACAAGGGTGTCTATCTCCACCCCTGCTTTTCCAAGGAGCAACCCTTTATCTTCCTGGCTGAACAACGCCAGCCTGGCGGCTACTGGTTCTGTGATTACAAACAGGGCACGATTTTCTGGGCCTCCGGTACCATTCCAGGCGCTTTCGGCCGGTTATGCCGAACTGTTGAATAAATTCTTTTAGACACGAGGCGGAAGAGCATCAAATCTCTTCCGCCTTGTTTTTTTGCACCTTTCCAGTCATTTGATGTGACTATTCATCATCCAGAATTCTCCCGCCTCGCGTTTACTTCATTTCAAATTCCGGCACACGTCTCATTTTATTTTTTTATCTACATTTGCAATCCATCTCACAAGATTGAGTCATAACGACGAACCAATCTCATTATCGCTGACAGCTCAACCAGCATAAAATATCAGTATTTTTTGTTAATTCAAAATTTACATAGCATCAAGTCGGTAGAGATGATGCACCAGGGGACCAGTGCCCTTGCCCAGTTTCCAACTCGCGCTTTTTTTAAGGAGTTGGGCCACAAAACCGACGGCTTGATGAAAAGAATGGACATCATCTCCAGACAGGAGGTGAAAGGCCGCAAAGGCCGAGGCGAAGGTACATCCGGTGCCGTGGCTGTTTTCGGTCCTGATGCGCAGATGATCCGTGGTTTGTATGGCAAGTTTTCGGCTGATGAGAAAATCGTTCACGGTCTTCCGGTCTTCGTGGATATGGCCCCCTGTGACAATGACACTCCGCAAGCGGGGAAACCGCGCGAGCAAATTTTGCACGGCATGAATCATTTCTTTTTTGTTCGGACATCTCATGCCGGTCAGGAGTTCAAGTTCATTCAAGTTGGGAGTCAGAACCGTGGATCGGGCCACGATATGACGCAATAATCGCTCCGGATTTTTTTGTTCAAACAGAGCGTGGCCGTCAGAGGCCCTGAGAACTGGATCATAGATGACTTCACCTGGAAAAAAGGCAAGAAGATCGTCAATGACAGCAGCAATTTCATTGCTTCCCACCAAGCCGATTTTGATGTGGCTGACCGGCATGTCATTTAAGACAAATTGCACCTGTTTGCGAAAAAAAGTTGTCTCAACGGGAAGACAGGCTTCAACACCCATGGTGTTCTGGGCGGTGAGAACGGTGATTGCCGCACAGCCATAAACCCCCAGGGTGGAGAAGGTCTTAAGGTCCGCCTGGATTCCAGCTCCGCCGGAGGGATCGGAGCCGGCTATGGTCAGAACCACCTGCGGCTTTTTTGGGTTGATAGAAATTTTATCAGGGGTAGTTAGCACGACTTGGTCAACAGGAGCTGCATCCCTCACAACTTGACGGTGAACAGGTCCCTAATGAGGACAGAGCCTGATTCTCCTGCTCAGGCGGCTCCTCAATAGAATCCAGGGTAATTTTGTAGATCAGTTGTTGGCCGGCCAGAGGATGATTGAAGTCCACTGTGACCTGATCATTTTCGACTTGAGTCACCAGGGCCGGAACCTGATGCTTTTCGCCGTCTTTTTCAATTGTCAGCCCCATGACCAATCCGGGCTTGATTTCCTGTTCTTTTTTCCACATTGATCTGGGAACGGTGTGGACCAGTTCCTCTTTTCTCGGACCATAGGCCTCTTCCGGAATCAAATTGATTTCCTTTGATTCTCCGATGGTCATACCCAGCACCTCTTTTTCAAAACCCGGCATGACCGAGTTTACGCCGATCTGAAATTTCATCGGTCCGGAGTCTTCGGAAGAGTCAAAGGCTTCTCCGTTTGCAAGAAACCCTTCATATGTTACCGTCACAACATTACCTGTTTTAACATTTTGCATCTGTTTTGCTCCTAGTATAAGGCAGTAAGGTTAAAGGCTGAAAATTTCCCATTTCGCCTTATATTTCATTAAAAACCGTAAATAAATTTAAACCAGACATTATACCCTTCGGTCATGGTTTTAGCATTGCTTTCATATTGACTTTTCAGGCTCAGGAAGATATTTTTGTGATTAAACCAGAGACCGGGACCGATGGCGAAAACCCGGCTTAAGGCCTTTTCCTCATTTTCAAAAAGATCAGTCACAACTGACATGGGAACGCCAAGATCCAACAAAGGTGAATTGGCATAATCGTCCTCGTCATAATCATCCTTTGTGGTCTGCTGATAATAGTAGCCGTTGACGCCGACACGCCAAGATGGATTGAGTGCATAGGAAATACTGTAATCAAAGTGAAATTCCTGGCCCGGATCACGGTCAACATCGCCAAAAGGGGTGGCATAGTCATCCTGGCTGGTGTAAAAATCATACATCATCTTCAGTGAGAGTTCCAGATTCTTGGTGGGCATCCAGGTGGCGGCAAGGACAGGCTCAAATCCCCAGAAATTTCGGCCAACATTGGCCAGATTACCGTCCTCTTCGTTGCCCATGGGAATATAAGTATCCACAAGAGAGGTGACCAGATGAAGTTTGCCCTCCATAAGATGCCATGACAGAATAAAAGGAGAGTAGATCACATAGGGAACGCCGCTGTCGGAATAATGACTTTTCCCTTTTGCGCCCACCGGCTGTTTAAAATCCACATCCACATCAAGAAAAGGGATAAAGAGATGCTGGCCGTAAAAGCCGCCCGCGATCTGCTTGTCACTGACCCACAGAAAGCGTAAAACATCCGCCTTGACTTCAGCCTCATCAAAGATCTCGATGTCGTCTCCGGAATCATCAGCCAAGTCATTGCCTTTATAGTAATAGGCATAGTTCAGAAAATAAAATCCCGGTGGCGGTACCGCGCCGGAGAGAAAATCCTCGGCTCCCAGCGGATAGTTCTTGCCGCCTCCGGCCAGAGATGGAGAAACGTGAAACAGCAAGATGTTCGCTGCCAGCAGAATTGGTATTAAATGAATGATCCCCTTTTTCATCAATTTTCCTCCCAAAAAATCTTTGATGTCGTGCACAAAAATGCCAAATTTTGTAACCGTTCACCGGCGACTTATAACTTTACGAAAACCTCGGTCCTGTAAGCGTTTACCGATTTTTCATCAAGGCGACGATACAAAGATTTGGTTTTTTTGTCAATCATGATGGCTTCGTAAAAAATCAAATCTGCAAAATCTGCTGATGTTAAATCAGATAAGCGAACCAGGTAAGACTTCGAGAAATTACGAATCACTGTACGTCGTGCTCGTTGTTTTTTACGAGACCGACAATCATGACTAATGCGGTATTCACCCTCTATTTTGGAAAGAATAACAACATGAAACGGAATTTTTTTAATGAAAAAATGTCTGATTGATTCCTCCTCTGCCATCCTTCTTTATAAATCAGGTCTGTTTCAGACATTAATGTTAACCTTTGATGTCCGGGTAGGCACCACGGTTTATGAAGAATTGACATATTCCGGTTATCCAGGCTGCGAGCAGTTTAAAAAATATTTTCAGGGGAAACAGCTTGAAAATCGAAAAAATCAGGGTGAGGAGTACTGCCGACATTCCATGATCACTGTCGCTTTGGATCCGGGCGAGCGTCAGACCCTTCTTTTGTTTCAAGATGGATTGGCGGATTTTATTATTACGGATGATGGACCAGCGGTCAGGTGTTGTCGGAAACTGGCTATTCCCCACATCAATGCTCTTCTTGTGCCTCGCATTTTCCGTATCTCAGGAAAGATTTCCCGAAAAGTTTGTCGGCAAAAGATGGGGAAGTTGACTGAAATCGGACGCTACAGCTCCTATGTAATCGATTATGCCTGGAAATGTGCGGCTTCCCGTCTTATCTTTTTTTGTCCTGAAGAAATGAGAAAAAGAGGTTCCGTACGAGAAATGATTTGACAAAGTAAAAAAAACTTTTATGTTAGTAGTAACT
Source organism: Deltaproteobacteria bacterium (assembly GCA_029933005.1). Classification (GTDB taxonomy): domain Bacteria; phylum Desulfobacterota; class Desulfobulbia; order Desulfobulbales; family SURF-16; genus JAGHCC01. The sequence continues at coordinate 45,348 of JAOZOY010000005.1, read as the reverse complement.
TTTATTAAGAAAATGGAGATTCAATATGTCTGAAAGAAGAAAGTTTATCAAAGGTTCGTTGGCGGCGGCAGCGGTTGTGGCAGTTGGAAGTGCATCAAGCACTCTGGCCATGCCGATGAGCTGTCCGAAAAGTTGTCCCACAGCTAATCCAAGCCTAACAGGGCTTATTTATTCGAAAGCGAATCCCGGTAAATGGGAAAAAAAAGTTGGCGGTCACGCTCCGCAGGTGACTGTAGCAGACGGTAAAGTGACAGTGTTAACAAATCACGGCATGAGTGAAAAACATTATATTGTCCGCCATACATTGGTTCTGGCTGATGGAACGGTTGCGGGCGAGAAAACTTTTTCTCCTTCCGATGAAAAGGCTGAGTCACTTTTTGATTTACCGGCGGACTACAAGGGTCGTATTATTGCGACCAGTTTTTGTAACCTGCATGACTTTTGGGTTACACCGGCGCAAGTGTAACCTACAGATAACTTGACTTTTAGCAAGAGTTTACCAAGGCTTATAGCCCATGGTGAACTCTTACGATTTCTAAACGGGGAGCTATGATTTTTTCATGCCTCCCCTTGTTTTTTCCCGCCTCAGATTGCTCAACAAACATTCCACGTTTTCCCTAATTTTTTTATCCGACTGATTTTTTTATCCAACTGATTTTTTTGCAGGGCTGCGGTAAGGTGTCGGTTGAAATCTTTTTTTTCAAGGAGGAGTGAATTTCGCTTCTTGACAAAACAGGGAGATGCGCTACTTTCATGCCCTGAATTTTGAGTAACTATTCAGGAGCACTCCTGAACAGTTACGGAACAGTGGTTAGGTCAATTTGGTGGCTCACCTGAATAGTTACCAATTTTGATTCAATGATGATAAGGAATATGGAACTTGTTTGCGAAAAATATAATCAGAAGATGGATTCGGAAGCTGCCCGATGCCGGCATCCTGATGAATACTGTAAATTCAGATCTTCCTGTATCATTCATTATATCGGTAAGGAGCAGGCCAGGGAGTCCCGCGGTAATTCATCTCACGAGAAGGAAAAGGATCAAAAATGATACAATTAAACTTTGGTAAAGCAAAAGACGGTCTTTTGCCCGCCATTGCCCAGGATTTTGAAACCGGTGAGGTGTTGATGCTGGCTTATATCAACGAAGAGGCCTGGCGTAAAACTTTAAAGACAGGCAAGGCTCATTACTGGAGCAGATCCCGTAACCAATTATGGCTCAAAGGAGAATCTTCCAAGCATGTTCAGTTGGTCAAAGAAATTTTGGTGGACTGCGATGAAGATACCGTGATATTTAAGATTGAGCAATTGGGTGGCGCAGCCTGTCATAAAGGGTACCGCAGCTGTTTTTTCAGGCGATGTGAAGATGACGGGCTAAAAATAAAAGATAAGCCGGTATTTGATCCCCGGGAGGTATATAAAAAATGAAACAGTTAAAACTGGGTATTCCCAAGGGAAGCCTTGAAAAGGCAACGATTGAATTATTTGCCAAGGCCGGCTGGCAGATCAAACTTTCTTCCAGAAATTATTTTCCCAAGGTAGATGATCCGGAACTGTCGTGTTCCATCTGTCGACCCCAGGAAATGTCACGCTATATTGAGGATGGCATACTGGACGCCGGCATTACCGGCAAGGATTGGACCCTGGAAAATGAGTCCGATGTAGTGGTGGTGGATGATCTTATTTATTCCAAGGTGAGCCGTAAGCCGACTCGTTGGGTGATTGCCGTTCCAGGCGATTCGGACATTCAATGCCTGGAGGATCTGGAAGGGAAAAAAATCGCCACGGAGCTGGTTGGCTACTCCACTCGTTTTTTTGCTGAAAAAAAAATCAATGTTAATATCGAATTTTCCTGGGGAGCCACTGAAGCCAAGGTTGTTTCCGGGCTGGCCGATGCCATTGTGGAGGTCACGGAAACGGAATCCACTATCCGCGCTCATGATCTGAAAATTATTCATGAACTCATGACCTCAAATACTCAGTTTGTCGCAAACAAGATGGCTTGGGAAGATCCATGGAGGCAGAAAAAAATTAAGAATATCGCCATGTTGTTACAGGGCGCTCTCAAGGCGGACAAGATTGTCGGAGTAAAGATGAATGTCCCGGAAGAGCGACTTCAGGCAATCATTGATCTTCTCCCCAGCTTAAATGCGCCCACCGTTGCTCATTTGTATCAGACGAACTGGTATTCCGTGGAAACCGTCATTGCCGGGAATGTGATACGTGATCTGGTGCCCAGACTGCTGGATGAGGGTGCCGAAGGCATTATCGAGTATGCCTTGAATAAGATTATTTAAATTCTAGAGACAGAGGGACAGAGGTTCAAGGAGGTTTACCCTTTGTCCCTCTGCCCCTTTTTTATAATCAACGATTACAGGTCAGAACAGATGAAATCCCTCTGGGACTCAGCAAATATTGATTTTGTTACAAGTGTTTTTAAGACGGCCCAGCTTCCTCTGGAAGAGATCCCGGAAATCGCCTTTGCCGGCCGTTCCAATGTGGGAAAATCAAGTTTGATCAACAAATTGATTAATCGGCGCAAACTGGTGAAGGTCAGTTCTCGGCCGGGCAAGACCCAGAGTCTGAATTTTTTCCTGGTGGGAGAATCCCTTTATCTCGTTGATCTGCCGGGGTATGGTTTTGCCAAGGTGCCGAAAAAGATAAAAAATGACTGGCAAGGCCTGATTTCTTCGTATCTGCTCAATCGGCAGACACTTTGTTGCGTTGTGGTGATCATTGATTTACGTCACGGGGTAAAACCCCAGGATCTTGAGCTGATCAACTGGCTTCGCGCCGAGGAAATTCCTTTTTTGCCGGTCTACACCAAGAGCGATAAGGTCAAGAAAAATCAACAGGCCAGGCAGGCGGCTCTTCTGGATGCAGGATTTGGACTCGGGGCCTGGGAGCGGGTTCTCTTTTCAGCCAAAACCGGAGCCGGCAAAGAAAAATTAATCATAGCTCTTGACCAGTTTTTAAGATAATGGTTAATTAGCAGACGATAAACCTGTTCGAAGGGTACATTCGGCATTTTGTTGATTTTCTTGGAGGAAGGAAATTGGCATTTTGTTATTTTTCTTGGAGGAAGAAAAATGGATGTCTTTGCAGAAAGAGGTGTAATCGATATGGCCCCGCAAATGGCTCCACAGATGGCTTTCAAAAATAAATGGTTGTGCTGGGAAATAACAAAATGTACCAAAATTAAAGGATGTATTGCCCGTAATCGTCCAGAGGTGCCCTGCTGGGAGCTTGCCAGGGAACTCGATGATTATCGGACTATTTTGAATGTATGTGAAGACTGTATCGTCTATCTTTCTCACCAGAAAAATTCTGTTCTTTCCGAGAAGGAAATTCGGGAAATCATGGAGAAGAAGGGACTCTGCGTCCTTGCCGCCAAGTGTTCACAATACACTCCGGCGGACAAATAATGTCCATTCCGATTTTCGATTCCCGTTATCGGTCTTCTGTCATCTGATTTCTGTCTTCTGGTATCCCCAGCCACCGCCGCCCGGCGTTTTGATTACCAGTCTATCCCCTTTTTCGGCCCTCAGGTTGATTTTTCCGGCAAGTTTCTTCTTTTTGTCTCCACGTACCAACAAGCATTCTCCCTTTTTACCGTTTAAGCCCCCAGCCAGCCCATAAGGGGCTAAAGTCCGCCTTTCCATGAGCAGTGAAATTTTTCCCTCTTCCAGAAAACGGTATGTTCGGATGAGGCCTTCACCTCCCTGGAATTTACCCTGGCCGCCTGAGCCCCGTCTCAAAGCATATTTTTCCACCTGGAGAGGAAAACTACGTTCCAGGGCCTCCACCGGTGTGTTCATGGTGTTGGTCATATGGGTGTGAATCCCGCTCAGGCCGGATTTATGAGGCCGTGCTCCCATACCGCCGCCGATGGTTTCATAATAAGTATATGGGCTTCCTCCGTCTTTTGTGCCTCCAATGGCGATATTATTCATGCTGCCACAGCTGGCCGCCGGGATACGGTCCGGCAGGGCCAGGGCCAGGGCGCCGAACAGAGTATCGACAATTCGTTGCGATGTTTCCACATTGCCGGCTGCAACCGGCGCCGGCTCCAGGCTGTCCAGGATGCTACCCGATCGTGTCTTAATGACAATCGGCCGGTAACTTCCCTGGTTGACAGGATATCCTTCTCCCAGCAGACATTGAAAAACATACATTGTTGCCGATATAGTCACGGCCTGCACCGTATTAAGGGGTGTTTTAATCTGATCACCACTTTTTGAAAAATCAACCAGAACCTGATCTCCCTGAATGGTCAGCTCCACTCCAATGCTGATGTGTTTTTGATCAAGTCCGTCATTGTCCAGATAGTCGGTGAAATGGAAACAACCGTCGGGCAGCCGGCGGATGCAGCCGCGCATCAGCTGTTCGCCATAATCCTTGAGCTGATCAAGAATTGTAAAGATATATTCCTCTCCATATTTTTCCAACAGTTCGGAAAGTCTCATGCCGCCACGCTGCAAAGAAGCGATCTGGGCTCGCAGGTCGCCCTGCCTCTCCATTGGATTACGGACTTTGGCCAGGAAATCATGCAGGAAATTCTCGTTTAGACATCCATCCTTGTGCAGATATGTCGGCGGAATCAGAACGCCCTCTTCGCTGAGACAGGTGGAAAAGCCCATGGAACCGGGGGTTTTGCCGCCGACATCGGCGTGATGGGCCCTGTTTACCAGATAAAATAGTACGTTGCCATGCTCATCGTGGAGCGCTTCAATAAGGGTGATGTCCGGCAGATGGCTGCCGCCCTGAAACGGGTTATTGACGATGATGATATCTCCGGGGTCCAGGGTTAATTTTTTAAGCACGAACTCAAGAGTTTTGGGCATGGCGCCAAGGTGGACCGGAATATGAGCGGCCTGGGCAGCAAGTTCACCCCGGCGGTCAAATATCGCGCAGGAAAAATCACAGCGTTCCTTGATGTTTGAGGAGAAGGATGAGCGCCGGAGGATAATGCCCATTTCCTCGGCAATGGAGGAAAAAAGTTTATTGAAAACTTCGACTTCAATGATGTTTTTCATTCATTCCACGACATCAGCCATCCGCTAAACGCCAACTTAGCCTTGATCGGACTTTAACACGGCCAGAAAGGCCTTCTGGGGAATGTCCACATTGCCGACGGTCTTCATCCGTTTCTTGCCGGCCTTCTGTTTTTCCAGCAGCTTGCGTTTTCGGCTGATGTCACCGCCGTAGCATTTGGCAGTGACATCCTTGCGTAGAGCAGAAATAGTTGTCCTGGAAATTATGGTGCCGCCAATGGCGCCCTGAATGGCGATCTTGAACATCTGGCGCGGGATTTCTTCCTTGAGACGTTCACAGGCATGCAGTCCCCGCGCCCTGGAATTCGCGCGGTGAACCAGCTGGGAAAGGGCGTCCACCCGTTCGCCATTGACCAGTATATCCAGCTTGACCAGATCACTGGGCCGGTAGTCCTGCAACTCGTAATCAAAGGAGCCATAGCCCTGGGTGATGGATTTCAGCTTGTCATAAAAATCATAGATCACCTCGGCCAGCGGCAGTTCGCAGGTGAACTCGATCCGGCCGGGCATAGGATAGTGGTAATTGGTATTTTCACCCCGCCGTTCCATGCACAGGTTCATGACGGAACCCATGTAGCGTTCCGGCATATGGATGGTGGCCTTGATAAAGGGTTCCTCTGTACGATCGATTCCTGCCGGATCAGGAAAGTAGGCCGGATTATCAATCTTCTTCATGGTGCCGTCCTGAAGATAAAAATGATAGACAACGGACGGTACGGTGAGAATAATCGGGATATCAAATTCACGCTCCAGTCTTTCCTGGACAACTTCCAGATGCAGGAGCCCCAGAAATCCGCAGCGAAAACCAAAACCCAGGGCGCTTGAAGAATCCTTTTGAAAGGTCAGGGAGGCGTCGTTTAGCTTTAGTTTTTCCAGGGCTGCGGTCAGGTCTTCATAATCATCAGTTGAGATGGGATAAATCGATGAAAAAACCACCTGCTGTATTGGTTTAAAGTCGGGCAGGGCTATAGAGCAGGGATTTTGTTTCAAGGTAATGGTGTCGCCGGCCCGTGTGTCACTGACGGTTTTTACACCAGCCAGGATATAACCGATTTCGCCGGCCTGAAGCTCTTTTACGGGTTCACGGGTTAAACGAAAAATACCCACCTCCTCAACCCGGTATTCGGCCTGATTGGACATGAAAACAATCGTATCACCGGCCTTGACACGACCATTGACAATCCGACAGGAGATCACCGTTCCACGGAATGAATCATAGTTGGCATCAAAGATGAGGGCCTGGAGAGGCTCCTGTGGATCCCCCTCCGGCTCCGGAAGATATCGGACAATCGCTTCAAGAATATTGTCGACGCCTTCTCCAGTCTTGGCGGAACATTGCTGAATAAGTTCACCGTCAAGACCCAGGTCCTCTTCAATTTGTAAAGCAACGGCCTCGGGATCGGCCGAGGGCAGATCAATTTTATTGATGACCGGAATAATCTCAAGATCGCTTTCCATGGCCAGAAAAAGATTGGCCAGGGTCTGGGCCTCAATTCCCTGGGAGGCATCTATGAGGAGCAGAGCGCCTTCGCATGAGTCAAGGGCCCGTGCAACTTCATAGCTGAAATCAACATGGCCCGGGGTGTCGACCAGGTTCAGGATGTATTCCTTCCCGTCTTTTGCCTTGTAAGGCAAACAGAACGTCTGGCTTTTAATGGTGATGCCCCGCTCCCGTTCAATATCCATATTATCAAGAATCTGATCCTTGAATTGACGGTCACTCACCATGTTGCAGATCTGGATGAGTCGGTCAGCCAAGGTGGATTTGCCATGGTCAATATGGGCGATGATGCTGAAATTACGGATATTTTTCATTTTTTTTAAGAAAAAAAATCAAAGAAACAGAGGCGCCATGAAAAAAACATTATGAACAGGCTCATTTTGAGGTCATAATCATATATAGTGGCGGCAGGCGCTTGTCAAGGGCAAACGGCGGCCATTTCGACAAACTGCGAAAAGATGATCTCGTAAAAACGAGAAAATTGCAGTATGATCATTTTGTTATTTTGAGTCAAATTCAATTTTGTTAAATGGTTTTTATGACAAACTTTCAGGGGCAAGGCAAGACACCAAAACTTCCATGGATGACAAGATAGAAATACTGCCTCCTGATGAGGATGACAAGAAGCTTCATGCCTTGGTGGCTTTGCCTAATGATAAAAATCTGCCGGCGGTCAGCAACCCGGCATTGCATCGCTATCTCCAGGAAATCAGCCAGCATCGTCTCCTGACCAGGGAGGAGACCGATGAGTTAGCCATCCATTTTAATAAAACCGGCGATCCAGAAACTGCCTACAAGCTTGTCAGCTCAAATCTTCGTCTCGTTGTTAAAGTCGCCATGGATTTTCAGAAATATTGGATGCAGAATTTTCTTGATTTGATCCAGGAGGGCAACGTTGGTCTGGTTCAGGCGGTGAAAAAGTATGATCCGTATCGCGGCGTCAAATTTTCCTACTATGCCGCTTACTGGATTCGAGCTTATATCCTCAAGTATATCATGGATAACTGGCGGCTGGTTAAAATCGGCACGACCCAAGCCCAGAGAAAACTTTTTTTTGGGTTAAATAAAGAGAAAAAACTTTTAGAGTCCCAGGGTTTCACTCCTGATGCCAAGCTTCTGGCCGAGCGTCTCAATGTCAAGGAACGCGAAGTTATTGAAATGAGTCAGCGTATGGACAACTGGGATGTCTCCCTGGAAAGTCCTGTTCGTGAGGATTCTGATGACGACCAAAAAAGTTTTCTTCCTTCCACGGGCCCATCCGTTGAAGAAAATGTAGCGGATATTGAGGTAAAAGAGAGATTAAACCAAATTCTTGAAAAACTGAAAGAGTCATTGAACGACAAAGAAAAAACGATTCTCGTCTCACGGCTGTTGAGCGATGATCCACTGACATTGCAGGTAATTGCCGATCAATACAGTATCTCCAGGGAAAGAGTCAGACAGATTGAGGCGAATCTCCTGAAAAAAATGAAAAAATATCTTGAACAGGAAATCCCGGATATAAAGTATTTTCTTGATCAGGTTTTTCACCAGTGGCAAGCTTGATGGCTGATGGCTCATGGGAAGGGAAAAGGGCATCGGGCATTGATCTCGCATCTTAAATTTAACTTTTGATAAAATAATGAACGTACCATTACTTGATTTAAATGCACAGCTTGAACCATTACGTGCTGAAATTCTGGAAAAAATAACCGCTGTTGTTGATTCCACCCGTTATATCCTGGGGCCGGAAGTTGAGGGTCTGGAACAGGAAATTGCCGATTATTGCCGGTCCGGGTTCGGCGTTGGTGTGGCAAGCGGTACGGATGCCCTGCTCGCTTCGTTGATGGCCCTGGGAGTCGGTCCTGGTGATCTGGTCGTTACAACCCCCTATAGTTTTTTCGCCACCATGGGCAGTGTTCTGCGGCTCGGGGCGCAACCGTTTTTTGTCGATATTGATCCGGTTACCTTTAATCTTGATCCTGACCGCCTTGGCGAGGTTCTGGCCGACAGGAAAATCAGGGAAAAAATCAAAGTTATTTTGCCGGTTCATCTTTATGGCCAATGCGCGGACATGGATCGCCTCATGGCCATGGCCGGTGAAAACCGAATTCCGGTGCTGGAAGATGCCGCCCAGGCCATCGGTTCCGTCTGCCCGATGATGGAAAATGGCCAAACGGTCTGGCGAAAGGCCGGAGCCATTGGCGCCGCCGGTTGCTTTTCCTTTTTTCCCAGCAAGAATCTGGGGTGTATGGGAGACGGTGGAATGGTCGTCACCAACGATGAAAAGCTTGCCAAAAAATTAACGATTCTCCGAAATCATGGCGCCGATCCGAAATATTATCATGCCGTCATTGGTGGCAATTTTCGTCTTGATGCTTTGCAGGCCGCTATTCTTCGAGTTAAATTGCAACACCTGCCGGCCTGGCATATGGCCCGTCGTCGAAATGCGGCCCGTTATAATAAATTGTTTCAGGAAGCCGGTCTGCTTGACGCTGGAGTTATTGAAACCCCGACGGCTGTTTACCGAGAAGAAGCCGGCAAGGAAAAGACTGAAGTTGATTTCCATATTTATAATCAATATGTGCTCCGGACGCGGGACAGAGACCGTTTGCTCCGCTTTCTTGCTGATCATTCTATTGGTGTGGAAATTTATTATCCTGTTCCCCTGCATAAGCAGAAATGTATCAGTCATCTTGGCTGCGGGGATCTTTCCTTTCCCGAGGCGGAAAGGGCGGCCGCTGAAACTCTGGCCCTGCCGATTTATTCCGAATTGACTGCCGGAATGCAGGAATACGTGGTCAGCCGCATCAAGAAATTTTATTCATGAAAATTTATCTCTTCAATACAGCTCGTTTTTTTATGATGTGAAATTAAAAAACAACAAGTTCGTCTTCAGCAAGACACAGGCCGGAACCTTGAAACTGTTCCTGCTTGTGTTTTGTTTTTTGACTCTTACAGGTTCGAAGGTTCTGGCCTTGTCCCTGGATGATTATTATCAGGTCTTTGCGGCGCCGTCAGCACTGGTGCGCCAGCTCGATCAGCCCAAGCCTGCCTGGCTTGAATTGTGGTTATCTGCCCGCCAGGCTGTTCAGGAAGGCAGAACTGAGGAGGCTGTCACGAAGTATGAGGCTGTGCTGCGAGAAAAAAAGAATCTTGAAGAGGCCCAATGGGAGCTTATACGTCTCAGAATCAATCTCCGACAGATGGACAAGGCGGGTGACATGCTCGAGCTGCTGCTGGAAAAGAAGGCTGACAAAGTCTCTTATCTTAATGCTCTCGGCTATGTGATGCTCAAAAAAGGCAATGGGGAGCGAGCCCTGGCCTATTTCCAGAGAGGGCATGTGATTGATCCAGTCAATGTCCTTTCCTTGATCGGCATCACCCAGGTGTTGATTAGAGATGAACGACAACAGGACGCCCTGCCGTTTCTGGAGAAACTCGACTTGCTGGTGCCAGAAGATATTGAAGTGGACAGGCAACTTGCACATATTTATTTTGATTTGCAGCTCTATAAAAAGGCGCGTCCTTACGCGGTGATGCTGGCTGAGGCGTCGACTGCTGATTTGCGGGATGTTGTTCTGGCCGCACGAATTCATGATTCTTTGGGCCAGGATAGTATCGGCGCCCGCTATTGGCGGCGAGTTCTTGCCAGCTCGCCGGGCATGCTGGAGGCGCATCAGCAGCTCGCTTTGTTTGCTGAAAAAGAAAACAGACCAGAGGAGTCCCTGACGCATCTGGCCGTTCTTCAAAAAAATCAGCCCGGTGATAGCACGTTGCTGCGCCGCGCAGGCAAAGCCCATCAGGCCCTTGGCCGGCATGAGGAGGCTCTTGTCTGTTTTGAAAATTATCTGAGATATCATCCTGCTGATAAAGAAATTTTGCGCGATGTCGTCTACCTCCAGGCAGCGCTGGGCAATGAGACCGAAACACTGGCATCTCTGGAGCGTTATTTTACTGTTGAAATGACTCCTGAGCCTGGCTGGCTCAAGCGGGCGGCTATACTTTACGATGCCGCCGGACGGTTTCATGATGCGATTCCGATGTATCAGCGTCTGTTGAGAATGTCTCCTGATGATCCTGAAATTCTTGCTACCCTGGCTGACGATCTTCTTGCAATCGGTGATGATGACGGGGCCTTGACCATGTGGACCCATCTTGCCACATTGGCTCCCCAACGCCAGGATGTGTACATCTCCATGGTCGAACTGCTGGAGCGATTAAACAGGGAGGATGAATTGTTGGCGGCTCTCAAGGAGCTGCATCAACTTATTCCTGATGACAGCCGGGTGTCCCTGAAGCTCACCGCCCTTTATTTCAAACGGGGCCTGTATGGCCCGGGGGAGAAACTTTTCAGCGAACTTGAGCGGAAGATTCTGCTTGAGCCGGATCTTCTTGCCTTGCGGGGTTCTGTTTTTGAAAAACTTGGCAGGCTTGAGGAATCTCTATTGAACTATGAAGAGGCTCTGCAGCTTGATCCGCATAACCGTCAAATCCTTTGTCAGTGTATTGTCCTGGCCGGGAGGCTGGGGATTGTGACCAAGGTTCGCACATATGAAAACCGGTTGATGAGCTGGGAGTCACATCCTGATTGGCAGGACAGGCTTATTGTCGCCAATGGATATCGAGATAGCGGCGAGGATCAGTCTGCCTTGCGAATTTATCGTTTTCTTCTTGATGATCAGGCTGTCATCAATGCGGATTGCCGCCAGCAGACTTTGATGGCCATGTCTGAACTGTACCAGCGACAAGAATTGTTTTTTGAGGCGGAACAATATCTGCGCCTGGCCCTTCTTGTCCGCCGGGATCAGGAAACGGTGTACCTGCGTCTGGCTGAGCTTGGACTGGCTGCAGCTGATGCGGATCATGTCGAATTCTGGCTGGAACAACTGCGTCAGATCAAGGATGCCCGTTCCGGAGCCGAGGGTGAGGTTGAGGATGATGACTGGCGCAAAGTTTTGTTGAAGATGCGTCTTTTGTCCAGCGAAAATGAGTATCGCGCCTCTCTTACTCTGGGCCGAGATTTGTTAGCCTCTTCATCGCTGCGGACCGATGCTCCCGGTTTTGATCGAGAGTGGGATATGGCCCGTCTGGCCATTGGCCTTGAAATAGTTCAATGCGAGGTTGAACTGAAAAGATTTAAGTCTGCAGAATGGAATTGTCGCCGGCTGGTTCAGCAGTATCAGGCCGAACTTGCGCCTTTGGTATTACTGCAAAAAGTTCAGCATATCGCGCGGTTGGCCGGGCAAGATGAAACCGAGGCCAAGGCCATGGCGCTGGCCGGAAAAGATGCGGCTAGAATGCTGGAGCTGACTGAACTCTATGGCGCTGCTGAGAATTATGATTCAATGGTTAGGGCGGCAGAGCAGGCTGAACAGGCCCTGCCCAACTCCCTCAAAGCGTCTTTACTTCATTACCGGTCTTTGATAAAAGCAGGTTCATTTGCAAAAACAGTTCCTTTACTTGAACAGCTTCGAAAACATTTTTCTGTAAATCTACAGGTGGAGACTCTGGCCGCCCGGGTGTTTTTTCGTACGGGAGCCTATCCGGAGGGACTCGAGGTATGTGACCGGCTTCTGGCACAAGTTTCGCATCGGCCGGATATTCTTCTGCTCAAGGCCCGTATTTTATGGGCCAGGCATGAATGGAACCGCGCACGTGAAGCCTATAGGATTTTTTTATCACCCCCGGTGGATGATCTATTTATCAAGGCAAGCAATGAACATCATCTGGAGCTGCAGTTCCCGGAGAAAAAGAAAACATTCTGGCAGCTGATTTCTTTTTCCAACCCCCGTGAAACAGATATTCTGACAACGGTCATGGGAGTTTCCTATGTGGCTGACGCGAGAAATGATGCAGTCAGCAGGATCGCCGCCCCCCTTTATAGCACATACCGCTGGCAGGAAAAATTCTCCAGGGAACTTGCGGCGAAAAAATCCGTGCAGAGAAGGGAATATTTCCAGGCTGTCCTGGAGCATGAAGCCCTTGTGCGGGAAGAGCCGGATGATGACGCACTTCTTTTTGATCTGGCTGGAATATACAGCCGACTCGGCCGTCTGGACGATGAGGCTCTTGTCTACGCAAAACTTATGCGTTCAGTCGGTTTTCCGGGGCTTGATGAGGCCGCTGAACGAAATCGTTTAAAAAGGCAGCCCCGCACGGCATTAACCTATCATTTCCGCAAAGAAGAGGGGTGGGATAACTATCTGGCCATGGAACAGGAATCCGCAACAGCCTCTTTCTGGTATTCACCGACCATTCGTCGGCAAATCGATTTTTCAGCCTCCAGAATCAGTTATGAATCAACGGAAGGATACGGAAAACTCAAGGCAAGTCGGGCTCTGCTGACTTATCGGACCGGTCTTTCCGACTGGCTTGATGTGATGGTGGGTGGAGGAGTGGAAAGTCTTGAAGGTTGTGACGATACTGGATTGTTGGATCTGGGCTTGTATGGTCGCCTTGGAGATAAGCTGCGGGGACATTTTCTGTTTTTTCGAGATGTTGTAACTGATACAACAGCCAGCCTAAGAAGAAATGTGGTCGCCGAGGAATGGAAGACCGGTGTTGATTTTGATCTTTTTCCCCGTCTTCTTGCCGGGGGCGAATACAGATATACCAATTACTCGGATGGAAATGAACTTAATGGATATAATCTCTGGGCTTCATACATTATTCTGGCTGAGCCGACGTTTTTGGAGTTCGGCTATCTTTATGATTTTATGGACGCCAGTGAGGGAAAAAATCCTGGATCGGTAATTCTTGAAGATGGTTTCAGTCCCTCTGATTATCCTTACTGGTCGCCGCAAAATTACTGGTGCAACCGTTTTAAACTTTTTTTCAAACATTCTCTGTCCGAGGATACTCTTGATCGGGGAACGCCAACCTATTATACGGCTGAATATCTGGTCGATTATGATGCTCTCGGCCATTCCATACAGACTTTAAGGGGTGGTTTCTTTGTGGAATTAACTCCCCATGTCATGGTTGAATCAACTCTTGAATTCGTTTCCTCGGATGAGCTTCGTAATAAAGATTTTTTTGTCTCAACAATTTATCGCTGGTGAAAAAAATAGACTTTGTTGACACGATTGTAAGGAACCACGAATAGATACAAATTTACACTGATTTTTATTCGTGCTTATTGTTGTTCATTCGTGGTTCAAAAATATTGAAGGAGAAATAAATGATCGAACGCGTACCCATATCAAAAACCGGACATGAAAAATTACGCAAGGAGTTGAGCCGGTTGGAAAGAAAAGATCGCATTGAGGTGGTCAAGTCCATTGAGGTGGCCAGGGCGCATGGAGATTTAAAGGAAAATGCCGAATATCACGCCGCCAAGGAGCGCCAGGGCCATATTGAAGGCAGGATAATGGAGCTGAAAGACAAGCTTGGCCGGGCCCAGGTGATTGACTGCACTGCGGTCAGTACTGATCGCATTGTGTTTGGCACAGTTGTGACGCTTGTTGATTTTGACAGTGATGAGGAAGTGACATATCAACTTCTTGGAGGAGAAGAGTCGGATGTCAAGAAGGGTAGGATCTCAATTTTTTCTCCCTGGGGCAAGGCGATGATCGGCAAAGAAGTTGGAGACGAGTTTGAGGTGCATACCCCGGGCGGCGTACGGCAGTTGGAGGTACTTGAGATTGCTAAGGGAGAAAGGCCCTGAAACAAATTGGTAATGTCTTGATCGTCTCCTGTCACATTGGTCGCGTCATCATTCCATGAAGGAACGTGTCGCTGACCTGTCTGGCGGCTTCCTTAATTGAATAAGGAGGCTTCCGGGTCAGAAGCCACTGCCGTGACATTTCGTCCAGAGCGCCAAAATAAGCGCATTTGATGATGCCGGGGAGAAGTTTCGTACTGAATAGTCCCATTTTCTGTCCCTTGCGCACAATTGTAGAAATGATATCGATATATTCGATGAATTTTTTATTTCGATATTCCTTCATAAATTTATTACTCTGCCGCAGCTCCATCTGCAGCACTTCCGCAAGGTTCCTTTTTTCCTCAATCAGCTGAAGATGATTCAAGGCAAAAATTTCCATCATCTTGCGAGGGTCCTCTTCCTGGTCAATCAATAGTCTGACTTGCAGGATGATTTTGCCGATCTCATCCTCAAACATGGAAATGAGGATATCGTACTTGTTGTTAAAGTAGAGATAGATGGTGCCGTCCGCGACCTTGGCTTCTTTGGCAATATCAGATATCCTGGCATTAAAAAAGCCCTTACGGGCAAAAACTTTAATTGCCGCCTGGGTAATTTTCTGGTGTTTGTCTGAAATTCGCACTTTATCTTCTCTGGATTCTGTTCTGTTTCACCCGAAAGTTTGTCATTTTTTGGGATTCAACGTTTTGCTCGTTGAATGGTAATTGAAGTCCCTCTGCTGGATGGGGCCGAAAACTTATTTCCTGTTTACAAGGAAAAAGATGGCAGACACATTTATGAATGATGATTCATTTTTGTACATACTAGGAACGGTTTTTCCAGGTGTCAAGAGAAAAAGACACCGCAAAGCAATATGTTGCGTACTTTTTTAAAATTTGATCCAATTCTTGACAAAAAGGGCGCGGTCTGATTAGTGTCTTTTTTCAAAAATATAGACATAAATAAAAAGGAGATTGTTCCATGAAGATTTTAGTCATCGGCTCCGGTGGAAGAGAACATGCACTGGTCTGGAAGTTAGCTCAGAGCAACAGAATGAGTAAAATTTATTGCGCGCCCGGTAATGCCGGAATTGCCGGACAGGCTCAATGTGTAAATATCAGCGCTTCGGATATTGACCGACTCGTTGACTTTGCAAAAAAAGAAAAAATCGGGCTCACCGTGGTCGGCCCGGAAAACTCTCTGGCCATGGGGGTTGTGGATCGTTTCATCGCCGAAGGTCTGCGAATTTTCGGACCTGACAAACGGGGAGCCATACTCGAGGGCAGCAAGGTTTTCAGCAAGGATCTTTTGGCTAAATATCATATCCCGTCGGGGGAATATAAGGTATTTGAAGAGCAACAGGCGGCCCTTGCTTATCTGGATACAATTTCTGCTCCTCTTGTTATCAAAGCAGACGGACTTGCGGCAGGCAAGGGGGTCATTCTAGCCCAGGATCTTGATGAAGCAAGGGAGGCAGTTAAGCTTATTATGGCGGACATGGCTTTTGGCGAGGCCGGCAGCCGGGTTGTTATTGAAGAATTTCTGGTCGGCGAGGAAGCCTCCTTTCTGGCTTTTACCGATGGCAAAACCATCATGCCGCTACCTACCTCCCAGGATCATAAAGCTATTTTTGATGGCGATAAAGGGCCAAACACCGGCGGTATGGGGGCCTATTCCCCGGCGCCGGTGGTCACGGAAGATCTACATCAACAGGTTATGAAGCGGATCATGCTGCCCACGGTTAAGGCCATGGCGGCGGAGGGCAGACCATACAAGGGTATCCTGTATGCAGGTTTGATGATTAATGATGGTGTTGCCAAAGTCCTGGAGTTTAACTGCCGGTTTGGCGATCCCGAGGCACAACCTCTGCTGATGCGGTTGCGCAGTGATCTGGTGGATATCATGGAGGCGGTCATTGACGGGCGGCTGGATGAAATCGAATTGGATATTGATCCCCGGCCCGCAGTCTGCGTGGCCATGGCATCGGGCGGCTATCCTGGTTCCTATGAAAAAGGATACGTGATCCATGGTCTTAAAAAGGCGGCGGAACAGGAAAATGTCGTTGTTTTTCATGCCGGCACCGGCGAGAAGAATGGCAAAATTGTTAATGTAGGCGGCAGGGTGCTTGGCATCACCGCTTTGGGTGATACCTTGCCTGAGGCCATTGCCGCCGCATATGAAACTGTTGAAATGATTCACTGGCAGGATTGTTATTTCCGCAGGGATATCGGCCGCAAGGCTCTCAATCGTCAAAAAGAAAAACCCGTGGTGGGCATTGTCATGGGTAGTGATTCCGATCTGCCGGTGATGCAGGCAGCTATTGATTTTTTTAAAAAAATGGAAATTCCATTTGAAGTGACCGTGGCCTCGGCCCACCGTACCCCGGAACGGGCTTCAGCCTATGCCTCTACCGCCCGGCAGCGGGGCTTGAAGCTTATTATTGCCGGAGCCGGCATGGCCGCCCATCTGGCCGGTGTACTGGCAGCTCATACCACCCTGCCCGTCATCGGTGTGCCCATTGACTCTTCGTCCCTGAACGGACTTGACGCCCTGCTGGCCACGGTACAAATGCCTCCCGGCGTGCCCGTTGCCACCATGGGTATCGGCAAGTCAGGCGCGAAAAACGGAGCGATCCTGGCGGCCCAGATCATGGGCGTTTCTGATCAGGCCCTTGCCGCTAAACTGCAGGATTTGAAGAAGGAAATGGCTGAGGCGGTTGATAAAAAGGCCGCCAAAGTTGCTGCTCAGTTTCGCAGTTAGGCTCTGAAAACCAGAATAAACTCATCATAACAGTTTGCCAAAAGCTGATAAATTTGAACAACTCTGGTCATGTAATATCAGTTCACCGGTACACCCCAAGGGCACTTCCTTCGGGGCGCTCCAGATGTGCACAGGTAAGTGGAGTACAGCGAAGACTCCGTGAGGTGCTGAACGATTACTAGTAAGCTATGTGAGGAGACCTGATCGTGCGCAGATGGGGTGCCGATGAACTATTACAACTCATCAGTCGGGCTGCTGTTATCATCAAGGAGGGCGGGGTTGTGGCCTTTCCCACCGAGACCTATTATGGCCTGGCTGTTGATCCTTTTAATCCGAAGGCCCTGCAACGTCTTTTTCAGGTCAAAAAACGCTCTTTTGATAAACCGATTTTGACCCTTGTCGAAAATGTTGGACAACTGTCCCTGCTGGCAAGGGAGACCCCTGCTCTTTACCAGCCTCTTATCGAAGAATTCTGGCCCGGCCCCCTGACTCTTCTTTTCCCGGCTCTGGAGCAATTACCATCATTGCTCACCGCCGATACCGGTGATGTCGGGGCCAGAATTTCATCACATCCCGTGGCCCAGGCATTGGTTCATACCTGCGGTTTTCCAGTCACCGCCACCAGTGCCAATATTTCAGGTCATCCTGCTGTTTGTTGCGCGGCGGATATCAGACACCAGCTGTCTGATATTGATCTGCTTATTCCTTTTGATCATCTGGCAACCGGCCGGGAATCAACCATCATGACCTGCCGGAACGGCCGTCCTCTCATTGTCCGACCCGGGGCAATTCCCACTAATTTGATTCTAAAAATTCTAGCCACCTGCGGTGAAGGCCGATAAACGAGACATCCCAGACGATATTATTGGCATGGACGTCGAAAAAAAGAACAATTTATAATAAAAAGTAGTCATCAGATATTTTTTTTTGCTAGAATTATGAGAGTAATTATTTTGTAACCAATGTCTGATAGTCAATTTGAGTCCAGAGGTGAATAATGTCATTACAATGGGATCGTAATTTTGCATTTGAGCAATCCGGGGAAGATGAGGAGCTGTTGGGGGAATTACTTGATTTACTGTGCCTATCGTCTGAAAGTGATCTTGACAAAATTAGAAAGGCTGCCGATGC
This sequence comes from Deltaproteobacteria bacterium, assembly GCA_029933005.1. Classification (GTDB taxonomy): domain Bacteria; phylum Desulfobacterota; class Desulfobulbia; order Desulfobulbales; family SURF-16; genus JAGHCC01. Next base: position 27,276 of record JAOZOY010000005.1, on the reverse strand, counting down.
CGGAGATGCCACGGCAGTTGGCGAGGCTGCCCACAGCATTAAAGGCGCTTCCGCTAGTCTTGGCCTGGCCGGTTTACGTGATGTGGCCTATGATATGGAAAAAAAAGGGAATGCCGGCGACCTCGACGGCGCATTAAGCCATCTTCCCGCACTGGAGTCCATGGTCAGTGAATTAAGTACGTTGAAGTAGTTGTCTGAAATTATAGTTATTTTTTCGAATCAATAATGAGTAATTTCTCAATAACTGGCGGCGATCTGGAAAAAATCTCCCTTAATCCCTCTTTTAAAAAAGGGGAGGTTGTCGGTATACCACTACTTATCGGGAAGTTACAAAAATGAATTATAACAAACATGAATAATTACAGAAAAATTAATGCGACCTAGTGTCTATTCGTGGTTCTTTTTTACAGCCTACAGCCTGATTTTTTAACAAGGAGTCGTAAAACAATCATGCCTTCCGCCAAGGAATTAGTCAATAAATTTAATGATATGAAAACACTGCCCCATGTGGCGATCCGGCTGACGAAAATGATCAGCTCGGAATCAACCACAATGCAGGATTTCGAGGAGGTAATCAAGCTTGATCCGATCCTGGTCGTGCGGCTGCTCAAGCTGGTCAACAGTCCTTTTTTCGGACTGGCTAACAAGGTAGATTCCATTGCCAAGGCAGTGGTCTTTATCGGTATGAAAAATCTGCGTAACCTGGTGGCGGTGGAGGCCATCCGCGATCTCTATAACAATAAAAGTGGAGAGCAGGGGTTTTCCCGGCAGATATTGTGGATGCATTCCGCTACGGTCGCCATCCTGGCTCAGATGATTGGCCAGCGTATATTCGCTTTGGATGACGAAGATATTTTCCTGGCCGGTATCATTCATGATATCGGCCTGATTGTCGAGGATCAGCTTGTATCTGAACAGTTACGTGTAGCTTGCGATATGTTCTATCAAGACGACAAGTCTCTGGTGGAATGTGAAAATGAAGTGATTGGCACCAATCATTCTAAGATTGGCGGGTTGCTTTGCAGAGAATGGAAACTTTCCGAGGAAGTTCTTGATGCTGTAAAAAGTCATAGTGGCAGTACGAAAAAATTTGCAATTCCAAGCATTCCCAGCATTCTCCATATTGCCGAATATCTTGCCTGTAAAATGAAATATGGCCCCCTGCCGGACTATCAAATTCCTCTCCAATCCTATCTTGTTCCCCATGTCAAGGATATGATGCCAGAATATAAAATTTTAGTTAAAGCTCTGCCCGGAGAGATGAAAAAGGCAAAAGAGCTTTATGGACCGATCGAGAAAACGGTTTAACTATGTTTGACGAACAGATTGACGGAATATTCGAAGATTTAGCTGACGACCTTGCGGAACTGCGTGTTGTTCTTGAGCCTCTACAGGCTTTGGTCCCGGAAGGTTTTTTTCAGCTCTGTGATGACCACGGAAGGATCTGCAGTCTACCTGAAAATTTTAATATTGAGCCCGAAGTCCGCAGCCGGCTTCTTGCCGATGCTCGCCGGGCGCATACCTTGATCAGTTTTGAACGGGATGGACAACGGTTCTATGGTTACAGGCTGCCCGGAAGTGAAACAATCCTTCTCTTTCAACTGCCGCAATTAACTGATGATCTGCTGGTTGATTCCTTCACACGGGACGGTTTTGTGAACACGATTCAGCTGGCTCTGCTGAATCGAATCAATCAGGAAACAGTAATTGAAAACAGACAGCTTCAGCGGCACATCAAGGGACTGGGGCTACAGCACCAGAAGTTGATTGATGAAAATTACGAGCAGTATCAGCGTATTCAGGAAAAGGAAAAAGAATATGCCAGAAAGCTGGAAAGCGAGATCGCCCGGCAGACCAGGGAACTGCGAGAGGCTAATATTCGCTTGGAGGAAGCCAGCCGTATGAAAGGCGAGTTTCTGGCTAATATGAGTCATGAACTCCGTACACCCATGAATGCTATTATTGGTTTTGCCGGCCTGTTGGCCGAATCCAGTCTCGATGAAGAGCAGGCTGATTTTGTCGAGACCATTCGCAAGTCATCTGCAAGTCTGCTGGTACTCATAAATGATATCCTTGACCTGGCTAAAATTGAGGCCGGCAAGCTTGATCTTGAAGAGATTCCCTTTGATTTACATGGTCTATTAAAAAGCGTAACCGACATGTTCCGTTCCCAGGCCCTGGATAAAAATAATAAGGTGATGTTTGTTCAGGATCAAAAACTGCCGGCCAAATTTATGGGGGATGAAAATCGTTTACGCCAGGTTTTGATCAATTTGACCGGTAATGCCATGAAATTTACCAAGAATGGCACGGTTGATGTTCTGGCTGATTTTGTCAAACAGGAAGGAGACAGGTTCGCCATTCGTTTTGCTGTCAGTGACAGCGGCATAGGTATCCCGCCGGATCGCCAAGCTGCTATTTTTGAAAAATTTACCCAGGCCGACGGTTCAACCACCAGGAAATACGGCGGCACGGGATTGGGGTTATCTATCTCCTGCCAGCTCGTAGAATTAATGCATGGCGAAGTTCAGCTTGAAAGCGCGGAGGGAAAGGGCAGCACCTTCTTTTTTGTCATTTCACTGCCAAAGGCGGTTGATGAAGCTCCGTCTGAAGCGCCGAAAATCGTGACAGCGGAATCAGGCGATGAGGTGAAAAGAAAACTCCGGGTCCTGGTTGTCGAGGATAATCTGGTGAATCAGAAACTTGCGACCCTGCTGGTCAAGAGGCAGGGCTGTGAGGTTGATGTTGCCGGAGACGGCTTCCAGGCCCTTGAAAAGTTGAGGCAATTTCAATTTGATTTGATCCTGATGGATGTTCAGATGCCAAAAATGGATGGTCATGAAGCCACCCGAAAAATCCGGGAGATTGAGGCAACATCCGCCCGGATCAAATATGCCGGCCTTGCCGGTATTGATCCTGTTGAGATTGTCGGACTGACCGCCCATGCCCGAAAAGAGGATGAGCAGAAATGTTATGACAGTGGCATGAATGGATTTTTGACCAAGCCCATTGAGAGGGATAAGCTGAATGAAATTCTGCAGAAACGGTCTCATTAGTCTGATTAGTTAAAACCAGCAAGACTAACCAGACCTACAAGACCAACCGGACCTACAAGACCAAAATGAATAAAAAAATCCGTGTTCTGGTGGTGGACGATACAGTGCTTTATCGAAAAGCGCTGACGGAGGTTCTCGCCCGGATTCCCAACGTGAAAGTTGTCGGTTCGGCCGGCAATGGCAAAATCGGCCTGAACAAGATCGAGCAGTTGCGGCCGGATCTCGTGACCCTGGATTTTGAGATGCCGGTCATGGACGGCCTGCAGACTTTGCGGGAATTGAAGAAGAAAAAATCCGATGTGGCGGTGGTCATGGTAAGCGCTCATACCAGCGCCGGCGCCGCAGTCACCATGGAAGCTCTGGAACTTGGCGCCTATGACTTTATTGCCAAACCGTCCGGTGGTTCTCTGGAGCAGAACAGGGAGGCTCTCCTCAAACAGCTTAAACCTGTGATTCAGTCTGTAACGACCCGAAGGATTCTATCCCGAACGCTGCGCAAGGCAACGCCAACTCCACTTCCCAAAAAAAAGGCGGTGGTGACTATTCCATCCCCTGCCGCCCCACTAAAACCGGCAAGACATATTGACATCGTGGTGGTGGGGATTTCCACGGGTGGCCCTAATGCCCTGGCTGTCATGATTCCTCTTCTTCCCAAAACTTTGCGGGTACCCGTGGTCATTGTCCAACACATGCCGCCGGTTTTTACCAAGGCTATGGCCGATTCCCTTGACAAGAAAAGCGCGGTGCAGGTCAAGGAGGCGGAACAGGACGAATTAATTCAAGCCGGACGCGTCTATATTGCTCCCGGCGGCAGGCAGATGAGGCTCACGCGCCGAGCCGGCGGCATAGCTGTCGACTTGACCGATGACCCGCCGGAAAATCATTGTCGGCCCGCCGCCGATTATCTGTTCCGTTCGGTGTCAAAACTCTACGACAACCGGGCCCTGGGCGTGATCATGACCGGTATGGGGTCAGACGGAGTTCTTGGCCTGCGTCTTATGAAACGACGCGGCGCCAGAGTCATTGGTCAGGATAAAGAGACTTGCGTAGTCTATGGCATGCCCATGGAGGCGGTCAAGGCCGGAGTGACTGATGTTGTTCTGCCATTGGCACGGATTGCGCCGGAAATCGTCAGGATGGTGCAGCAGTGAAGATCAGCCCGAGGGAACTTCAGCTTATCGCCGCGTTTGTTTATGAGCAATGCGGCATTGTCCTGGATCAAAGCAAGGCGTATCTGCTGGAAAGCAGGCTGATGCCGCTTATTACCGAGCTTGGCTGTGGAAATTTTCAGGATCTATACAATCAGGTCAGCCAAGACCGGACAAAAGTGTTGGCTAATAAACTCATTGATGCCATGAGTACCAATGAGACTTCCTTTTTCAGGGATACGAAACCCTTTGACCTTCTGAAATTTAAAATTTTACCCGATCTGCTTGACCGGCTGGACAAGGCCCCGCTGGGTAAAAATATCAATATATGGAGTTCGGCCAGTTCTACCGGCCAGGAGGCCTATTCCATTGCTATCTGCCTCCATGAATTACTGAAAGCAAATATCACCAAATACAGGATCAAAATTGTCGGCACGGATATTTCGGATTCAGCCATTGTCCAATCCAGCCGGGGGAATTATTCCCAGTTTGAAATCGGCCGCGGTATGCCTCAAAATTTATTAAACAAATATTTTGTCCCGAACAAAACTAACTGGCAGGTCAAAGACGAACTTAGATCCATGACTTTTTTCAGGAAACAGAATCTCATGCAGCCTTTCACCGGGCTGGGAAAATTTGATATCATTTTTTGCCGTAATGTGGCGATCTATTTCAGCATGGAAGACAGAAAAAATCTCTTCAGCCGTATTGCGGCCCAGCTCAATCCCGCTGGAGTTCTGGTGATCGGCTCCACGGAATCGCTGTACGGAGTCAGTGATCTCTATGAGCGGCACGAATATCATCAATCGATATTTTATCAAATCAAATAATAATGCAAAACAATGGAAACGATTTTCTGGATGAGTTGCAGCATGTCCTTGCCAGTGATGACATGATCAAGGGAAGGTTGCTGGCTGATTGTTTTGCTGCTCTTGACGGCAAATCGCAGAATATGGCCTTGACCGAGTTAAGCCGTTCGGATACGGATACCGCAGTGTCACTGCTGGCCTGTCTTGCCTGCGGGAAAAAGTATGCGGTGCCTTCCCTCGTTATTCGCTCGCTTCTTTTGAAAAGCAGCCTGGACAAGCCGGCACATCTTCTTCATCTGCTGAAAGACGGAGGGGATTCGAGCAAATGGATTCTTGCGGAAATCGCCGGTGAGATGGAACTGAAAAAGGCGGTGCCTTCCCTGTTGAAAATTCTTGATAAATCAAAAAATCTCGAGCTTCTCCGCGCGGCACTGACGGCTCTGGGCGCCATCGGCAGTCCCGAATCGATTTCGACAATCAGTGAGTATCTTTATTCCGGTAACCGTGAACTGGTTGTGGGCGCCATCCAGGCTTTATCAAATATTGATCGTCCCGAATCTGTCCAATGTCTCACTGAACGGATGGGAACCGACAGTGATCTTGATCTGCTCATTCTTGACGGCTTTGCCGAACACAAGGATCAACTGGCCCTTGATGCCTTGTCTGATAGTCTCCGTTCCCCCTATGCCCATATCCGCAACCACGCCCGGAGCAGACTGACTCTAATCGGAGCCAAGACGATTCCAACCTTGACAGCAAATCTGGACGATCCTGATCCTGATTTTCAGGTGCTGACCCTGAATACTCTTGGTTTTATCGGTGATGACAGCGCTGTTCACGCCATTCGTAATCTTCTCCATGATGAACCTGAAAATGCCAATGTCCGTTTTGCCGCCTATGAAGCCCTGGGCATGATGCCCCTGGAAAAAGGGGCCTATGTCCTGGCGAATGGATTGACCGATATAGAGGATCATGTCCGCATCGCCACTGCCAGGGCCATTGAAAGAAACTGTACGGATATCTTGGTTGCCGGAATTCGGAACATGATTCAGGCAGGCGGGAGTGAGGCGGAGCGGGTGGTGTCAGCCTTTTTAAATGTTGAGGCCTATAAGATCGTGCTGCTGGTGGCGGATTTAGCTGAATTTCAGAAACTGGCAGTTGATTTCTTGACGACCAGAGCCCATCCGGATCTCAGAAATCAATTTAAAAAGTTGTTTAGGAAACGGGGCTATACCGAGCTGGCGGACCGCCTCATTCAGGGTGAAACGACTGATGAAACAAAACAACTGGTTTATGCGGTGGATGATTCGCGCATGATCCTGTCAATTTACAAAAATGTCCTGTTTGAAATCGGTGCTGAACCCCAGCTCTTTGAATTTCCGGCCTCGGCCATAGAACAGGTGAAGAAGCAGAAGCCGGATCTGATTTTTACGGATTTGAATATGCCGGAAATCAGCGGTGTTGAATTGACCAGAAACATTCGGGCTCTCTATTCCAAAGAAGATTTACCTATTATTATGGTCACCACCCAGAGCGAAAATCCGGATTTTGATGAGGCGTATGAAGTCGGCGTGAATCATATCCTCACCAAACCGTTTAGCCCGGATGATTTGCGAGGGGTCATTGATGAGTTGATCTAGTTGGTCGAATTGGCCGGACCAACCGGATCAACCGAATCAACTGGATCAATAAGACCAACCCGACTAAATGGTGTTAAAACATTTATATTTAGCCAGTTCTGTTTTCAGTTTTTCTTTTGTTACGGGCTTCTTGATGTAGCCGTCGCATTGCTCCCTGAATGATCTGAGGATGGTCACAGGATCTTCCGCCGATGTGGTCATGATAACAACAGCATGACTGCTCGAGACGGCCCCTATTTCTTTTTCCAGATTCCGGATGGCCTTCAAAACCTCGTGGCCATTCATCTCCGGCATGTTGATATCCAGCAGGACCAGATGATACCGTTCTTGTTCTGTAATCCCCCCCTCAAAAGCCTCGGCGGCTTCCCTTCCGTTGGCTGCCACATCCACGGTTCCATATTGCTGCAAAAAATTGCAAAGTATTTTCCGGTCGACAAAATTGTCTTCACAAACCAGTATTTTCATTTAACTTCCGTCTCCTTTTCCATACTTTCCTATTACTTTTACTAAATTCTGCATCTTCTCTACCTTCTTTAAATTCTTCCCATTCTCCCCATTATAATTTAAAACGGCTCACCATTTCCTTGAGATTCCCTCCCAGGCTATTGAGTTCCCGGGCCAGCTCGTTAACCTGTGCGGCCGTGTCATTGGCCGCTGTCGAAGACTGGTTGATATCTTCAATATCAAAGGCAATGGATTTTGCCGACTCCGCCGACCGAGTGACCGTGACAACAATATCTTCAACGCCATTGGCGGCCACGGCTGCGCTGTCGCTCATCAGCTGAACACTGCTAACCGCCTCGCTGATATTTCTGGCAACATCCTGTGTGGTAACGGATTGTTCCTCAACAGCACCGGCAATATTGACGACAATCTCATTGACCTGATCCATGACGCTTTGGATTCCCGTAATTTCCTGGATTGTATTGTCAGTAGAATTCTGCATGGCTTCCACTTTCTGGCGTATTTCGATAACGGCATTGTTTGTCTGGGCGGCCAGTTCTTTAATCTCGTTGGCGACCACGGCAAAACCTTTGCCTGCCTCACCAGCCCGGGCCGCCTCAATGGTCGCGTTGAGAGCCAGCAGCTTCGTCTGTTCGGCAATTTCAACGATAACATCGCTGATCTGGTCGATCTCCCTGGCCGCGCCACCAAGTTCATCCACCCGTTCCGAGGCGTTTTCCACATTGGCCATGGCCTCGTTGGTCACGGTTCGGGCCTGTTCCGTATTGGCGGCAATATCAGCGACTGTGGCGCTCATCTCTTCTGCGGCAGCGGCCATGGTGCTGATATTCTGGGCGGCCTCCTGGCTGGATATGGAAACCTGGCTGACCTGTTGATTCATCTCATCCGTGGTAACGGCAACTTCAGACATGTTACCGCTCATCTCCGTGGTGGCCGAGGTCACGGAATCAGATTTTTCCGAAACAGCAGAGCTGACCGTAGACATCTGGCCGGAGAGTTTCGTCAGCTCTTCGGCATTACTGGCAAGAGAATTTGAGCCGGCCATGATTTCCTGAAACATTTTCGCCAGATTTTCACTGGTGGTATCAAGATTTTTACCGATGGCGCCAAGTTCATCATTACTAGAAAAACCGGCCCTGGCGGAAAGATCGCCATTCCCCAGTCTGGAAGCAAAAGCATTGACCTTCTGGAGACGATTGAGAACCTTCATGACCGTGTATCCGGCAAAAATCATGAAAAAAATGCCGATAGCAATGCCGATAAGCTGCCGGCTCAGCAATGTTTTAATGAGTTGTTCCGACTGTGTCTGCATCATCCCTACAGCGCTGTTCATTTCCTTGAGAAGAGTGATGTTGTTGTCCTGCAGCCACTTTAAATGAGAGCCCGTTTCACTGTTGCCGGTCAGCAGGGACTCAGTGTGAGAGGAGAAGGATTTCCACAGGGAGGCGACCTTACCGAGCTGACTTGCCGCAGGCTCTGTGGCCGGCGGGCATTGGCGATATTCTGTCTTGTCGAGATCCAGGCTGAGCGGTGCCTTACCGCCATTGTGCAAAGCGTCAAGTGTCATGCTGAAAATCTGCATGGTATTTTTGACAGTTTTGATTTGTTCTGAAGAAACAGTACCGTTTTTCAGGCGCTCCAATTCCAGGGCCAGGACTTCCTTGGTCAGTTTCTGGGAAAGCATGCGTTGACGACCGGCCAGGTTGATAATCAGTCCAGCGTCCTTGCCGGCCGATGTTGTCAGCCAAGTGGCAAGGAACATGCCGATAATAATCAAAGAAAGACTTCCTATTGCGATTCCGAGTTTCAGTTTGATAGTCATAATATTGGTTTTATTGGTTGAGTTGGTTGAAATGGTTAAAATGGTTAAAAACCGGGAGACAGTAAAAAATGTGTAGGTTGGGTTGAGTGCAGTTTCGAAACCCAACAACATGCCGTAAATGTTGGGTTTCGAAAGACTCAACCCAACCTACAATATATTGCCCCTTATCCTACTCCCCTGTCCGCAGCAACTCGTCGACATTGAGAACCGCAACAAGATCTTCCTTCATCGTGTAAATGCCTTCAAAAAAAATTCCCGGGATCCCTGACACATTTGATGGCGGCGGCGCAATGTCCCGATTGTCGGCCATGACCACGTCGGTGACGCTGTCCACAAGCAGGCCGATATTTTCCGAACCCAGCCGCAGCACCACAACCTTCATCTCCTTATTAATATCAAGTGATTCCAGTCTAAATTTTTTTCTAAGATCAATGATAGTGGCAATCTCCCCCCGCAGGTTCATAACCCCCCTGACATAATCAGGGGCTCGATGGACCACGGTGATTTCGGTCTGTTTGTTGATTTCCTGGACCAGGGAGGTGTCAAGACCGCAGATCATGTCATCAACCTGAAACAGAACCAGATCTCTCACTTCCTCTGCCGAAGTGGTCTGTTGGGTCATTTTATTTCCCTTAAATTATTCTGTTAAATTTGTTAAATCGCAGTATCATTTTTCAGCTATCAGCCACCCAGATACTCATTCAGTTTAGACAGAATTTGTTCTCGATCCAGCTTGATCAGGTACTCATCAACACCGGCCTCCTGTCCTCTTTGCTCCGCCGCTTCACCGGCCACCGAGGTTACGGCAATGACCGGCAACCCGGCCCAGCGTTCGTCCGCGCGTATTTGTCTGGTCAGCTCCAGGCCGTCCATGTTGGGCATTTCAATGTCGGTGAGGACCAGGTGGATCGTCTCCTCTTCCAAAACTCGCAGGGCCTCGACACCGTCTTCAGCCTGAAATGGCGTATAGCCGACATCGGAAACAAAATCAGTGATCTGGTTCATGAAAAATTTTGAATCCTCCACAACAAGGATATTTGCGCCGCCGGCCTCTTCTGTCGAAGAATGGGCCGCAATCCCCGCCCATTCCGGCATAACGGTTGTTACCACGCCGTAAAGATCTACCAACAGGGTGATCTTGTCAAAAATGATCATGGAACCGAGGATGCCGGGTTGGCGATGGGTGATGTCATCGACCTTTTCATTGGTGTCAAGAATGTCGACAATCTCGGACATCATGATGCCGACCTCCTTGCCGGCTATCGGAAACACAACGACATAACAGCTTTCCGCCTCTTCGTCCCGCATGCCCACATTGGCCACTTCATCCACATTGAAGAGCGGCAGGCTGCCGCCCCGGTATTGAATATTTTTCCGGCCGCCGGTGATCTCAATATCATTCGAACTGATTTTTTCAATACGGGAAACCAACCCCAGGGGAATGGCCATTTGTTCGTCTTCCGCATTCCGGACAATGAGCAGGGTCTGGGAATCCTCGCCTCCCTTTTTCTTTTGCTCCTGTTCCTGCAATTGGTTCCTAACTTTTTCAGCAACCGTTGTCAGGTTCATCAGTTTGCTTAATCCCACAACATCGAGAATCATGGCAATACGGCCGTCACCCTGGATGGTGGCACCGGCATAGGCTTTACAATCTCTGAGATGGCCGCCCAGAGGTTTGACGACAATCTCCTCCGAATCCAGCAACCGGTCGACAATGAGTCCGTAATGGAAATCCCCGGCGGAAAGAACAACAATGTTATAGGCGCTTATTGGGTTTGTTCGCCGTTCGCTGCTTTGACGCCTCTCCTCCGCCGGTTCGCTGTTCTCTTCATTTTCTTGAATCGGCTTTTCATCCCATTCCCTGTGAATACCACGCCGGTCCTCGATCTGCGTCCGCCGGTCCGGCTTTTCCTCAAGAGTGAGAGAATCAATATAAACCCTCTCAATGCCCAGGGCATCAGTAAGACGAATCAGTGGCAGAAGTTCACCCCGCAGCCGCATAACCAGGGCGGAGCCGATTTTTTCAATCCGCTCCTTGACCTGGGCCGCCGGTATACGGACCAATTCAACCAGGTTGACCTGGGGAATGGCAAAACGTTCCTTGCCACAGGTGATGATCTGGCTGGGGATGATGGCCAGGGTCAGGGGCAACTTGATGGTAATCGTGGTCCCCTTGCCCATTGCCGTGTCTATATCTATGATACCGCCGAGTTCGGTAAGGTTGGTGTTGACCACATCCATGCCCACCCCGCGGCCGGAGACATCGGTCACTTCGGCTGCGGTTGAAAGGCCCGGCATGAAAATCAGTCTGGCCAGCTCTTTGGTTGACATGGCGTCGATCTGACTCTGTTCCATCAGGTTCTGGGACAGGACTTTTTCCTTAAGTTTTTCCGTGTTGATACCGGCCCCGTCATCTTTAATGGCAATGATCACCTGCCCACCTTCATGATAGGCAGAGAGCCGCAGCAGGCCATGAGCATCCTTGCCGTTCACGACTCTGGTCTCGGGCTGTTCAATGCCGTGGTCCACCGAATTTCGCACCAGATGAGTCAAGGGATCACCAATGGCCTCGATAATAGTTTTATCCAGCTCCACTTCCTCCCCTTCGATAATCAGGTTGATTTCCTTGGAGAGAGATTTTGAGAGATCCCGGACCACCCGCTTGAATTTATTAAAAATATTGCCGATGGGCTGCATGCGGGTGGACATGATGGATTCCTGCAGCTCCGAGGTTACCATGTTCAGACGCTGGGAAACCGTATCAATCCCCTGTTTGTTTTGGGAGGAAACAGCCTGCACCAGCTGGTTTCGGGTCAATACCAGTTCACCGGCCAAGGTCATCAGGTTATCGAGAATCTTGACATTGACCCGCAGGCTGCTGTCCCTGGCCATAGATTTGACCGGCGCCGATTTTTTCTTTTCGGCAATGTCTTTAGCTACTGCCTTGGCTGGCGGCGCTGATATTGATACGGCTGGTTCCGGTGGTGTAGTTTCAACTGAAGTGGGGGTTGCTTCTTCCTTGACTGGAATTGGTTCCCCGGTTTGAGGCTGGGTCAAGGACTCCGGAGAAATGAGATGGATGCAGGAATCATCCAGACCTATAAAAGTGCCCAGGATATCTCCTTCCATGATGGTTGCAAACAGGACGTAGAACGGAACACGTCTCTCTCCCGGGTCGTCTTCAAGTTTGCCCACTGCCTCAATGTCGACTTTGCTGTCGACAATATTCCCTGTCTGCTGAAGCTCGGTAACGACCTCCAGGGGAGTCTTGTCTTTTTTTTCAATGTCTTCAATCAGATCATAAACGAGAATATAAAGATTATTTCCTCCTTTGAAACTCAGGGCAACATCAAGACTGTCCAGTGTGAAAAGGTTGGGGGCATCAGGTGTGCCGAGACCTATTTCGTTGGTCGGGGTTGACTTCTCCTCCTGGCTGAGAGCAGGTTTAAGCGCATTTTTCAAGGCTGAAATCTGCTCCGATATATCCACGTCATTGCTTGTCGCCGGTGAGTTAAGCATGGAATTAAGCAGGTCAAAGGCCTCGAGCAGGACAGTAATCAACTCCGGCGTGGGAACCATCTCCCCATTACGGACCATATTCAGCAGATTCTCGCCGGCATGGGCCACTTCCTTGACGTTGTCAAGGCCAAGAAAACCGGCCCCGCCCTTAATGGAATGCACGGCTCGAAAAACTTTGTTCACCAGCTCTGAATCAATGTCGGCGCCGTCTTCTTCTATGGCCAGAAGATCGGTTTCAATGCCGTCCATATGCTCCTTTGATTCTTCTACAAAGGCCAGTAACGTTTCTTCATCATCGATCATCGCCATGCGGTTTTCCTGTCAAATTCGGTGTTGTCATGGATTTCAAATTAACTTGTGATAGTAAAATGATGATCCAGGCGCATGGCCGTAAAAAGACCTCGGATTTCATCCGAGGTGTTGATCAATTCAATTTCATTGCCGCCGCTGTCCAGCAGGCTGTTGCGGCTGGCAATGAGTAGTCCGATACCGGAGGAGTCGATCATCCGGGTATCTTGGAGATCAAGAATAATTTTTTTCTCCCCGTCATTGATAAGTTGCTGCAGTTCATCTTGCAGAGAAGAACATTGGGAGGCGATTATATCCACCCCGGGTTTGATAACAATAATTCCATCTTTTCTTTCAATATAGCTCATAATTCGTTAGTCCTGTTGGTTCTGTTGGTCTTGTTAGCCCTATTAGTCTTGTTAGTCCTGTTAATTGGACAAATCGAGTCTGCATCATTCCTGACTAATAAGACTGACGAGACCAATGAGAATAATAAGACCTATTAGATCATTTTTACATTCTAAACAGCTCATCAAGGCCGGAAAACAGTTGTTCCCTGGCATTCTCGAATTGATCCATCAAGGCAGTGGCCTCGTCTTTGCGGTTCTGTTCATAAAGACGAACAATTTTAAAGGCAATGTCATGAACATTGCGGTGATGTGTAACAACTTCACTGTAAACGGGTGTGGTGTCCAGCGCTTTGCCCTCCTCACCAAACAGCCATTGGCCGAAATCACATTGTTCATGGCTGACCAGCTCATCCGCAGACAGGGATTGCCCTTTATGCAGCAATCCTTCCAGCCTGGCCCGCCAGGCAAGGTGGGATGTTTTAACCCCAGCCAGATCAAATTTGGCCTCACCGAGCTGAAATCGGCTGACATTATCAGTAAATTCATGGGACAGCCTGGTAAATTCCGCAGCAAAATAGTTTGTTTCGCCGGCTCCGGCCTCGTTTTCCTCTGCCTTTCTTTTTACTTCCCGTATGGTCTGGGTCACTTCGGCAATGGCCTGGGAAGCCTCATGAATAGAGGTGACCACCTGCTGGTCAATGGAGGTCGAGAGTTCTTTGATTGTCGTTGAAACTTGGGTGGCATTCTGGGCTGTGCCGGCAATGGTGCGGGCCACTTCACCCACGGTGGAGGTCTGTTCCTCCACGGCGGCGGCAATGGTAGTGTTAATCTTGCTGACCTCCTCATTGATTCCGGTAATTTCCTCCATGGCGCTGACCACGGATTCCGTCTTTTTCTGCATCTGTTGAATCTGTTCGACAATGTCAACGGTGGCCTCGGCTGTCTGGCGGGCCAGATCCTTCACTTCGTTGGCCACCACGGCAAAACCTTTGCCGGCCTCACCGGCCCGGGCTGCCTCAATGGTGGCGTTTAAGGCCAGGAGCTTGGTCTGATCGGCAATATCGTTAATGACCTCGACAACCTGGTTGATGTTGAGGGAAGTTTGGTAAAGCTCGGCGATCTCCTGGGCCGAAGAACTGCCTTTTTCCTTAGCATAGTTGGCAAAATTCTGGCCCTGGTCACAGTTCTTGGAGACCTCACCGATGGAGGCTGACATTTCTTCGATGGCCGCGGCCACGGAATTGACCTCGAAAGCCATTTCTTCGGATGTTCCGGCAATGACAACAGCATTGGCGGACATGTTTTCCGCGCTTTCTTTGACATTATCCATATTATCGGAAATCTGTCCTGCTACCTCGGTTACGGCCACGGCCTGGGCGCTCATCTCGTGGGAAGTCCGGGTCATTTGCCCGGCAGTATCGGAAAGTTTTTCCGATGACGTTTCAATCATCGCGCTGTTCTGGGCGACATCCTGCAATGTATGGCGCAGATTTTTCGCCATGAAATTCAGGGCTTGAATAAGCCGAGCAATTTCATCATGACCTATTGAGGTTATTTCTTTGGAAAAATCGCCGTTGCTGATCTGGTTGGCGAATGCCTCGGCAAAAACGAGCGGTTTTGACACGAGTTTGGTCAGTACAAAATAGATGATGATGGCAAGAGCTATTAACAGTGAAAAACTGACCGTGAAGAGTTGAGCATAAAATGACCGGAGCATTACTTCCGCTTCCTGTTTTATTTCTTCAAGGTGTTGAAGCGCCTCGTCGATATTTTGCATGTAAACCATAACCCCTGCCTGTTTCCCTGAATAATCCATGATTGGAAACGCGGTGACATCATAAGAATCTATTTGCCGTGACGCCGGGTGACTTCTGCCTGCATCGAGAATGGAGGAGTTGATGAGGTTATCGGTGAGTTGTTTATTTGTTGATGCTGTGAGAACATATTTATTATCCAGTATTGGGTACTTTTCCACATCCCGCAGTTTTGTGGCAATGTGAAGAAATTCTTTATTCAAATATGCTGCGAAATGGTTGTTCTTATCAGTCTGCGAAATTTTGACGATATCGTTAAATGAATAATACACTTCACATGTGCCGAGGTGAGCGCCTGAATTTGCCGTGACAGGCGCAATGCCTCGTATGACGAAGCCACCGCGGCCTACTTCTATCCCCTGGACCGGTTGATGCTTTTTATTGACTTCGACAACTGTATGGCGAAAAGAAGAGAGATCATCGGATATATCGACTTTTTTGCCATTTCTTTTTGTCTGCCTGTCGCGCCAGGTTCGCAGGAAACTGCGGTTGTTGGGTAGATGGAAATGAAGATGAAATTCCGAGCGACCGGAATCCGCCAGGTATTTATTGTATATGGGCCGGATGTATTCACGAAGTTTGATGCGGGCGTTTTGAACGGTCTGGTCTTTCTCATCATCCATATTCCCGTTTTGGGCAAGTTGATATTGTTCAATGATTCCGGGCTGGGCCGTGAATAATGTTGCCTGACTTAAAGATTTATCGGCTACACTTTGTATATTTTGATAGACGGCGGCAACAGCGAATTTCGCTGTTTTTCTGGCCTCACTGATCATTTGTTTCTCGGCTGTATTCTCTTGGGAGCGTATTATTTTCTTAACAGCGGTATCTGTCAGGATCACGGTTAAGGCCGTGGAAATGGCAAGAAAAATTATGACGGGAATAGTAAATTTTATGCTGATTCTCATCTGGTTCTAGGCCCTTGAATGAGACTGAATTCTGCGGCTGTAAAAAAAAACAATCGTGCCGAAATTTTATAAAAAGTGTATAATTTTCAACTTGTTCAAGTCAATTAAAAAATTATTCGATGACTTTTTCCAATTTCAGCCTGTTGCCTGAATCATTAAAAGAGAGGTTATAACCATAGGATCGAATCAGGATTAAACCCCTGCCGCTGATCTGGTCCGGGCTTGCCTCTTGGTATTTGAGCCTTTCTCGCCAGTCAAAACCCTTGCCTTGATCGGTTACGGTCATTTTAAGAATTTTGCCGTCAACTGTCAGATTGAATTTCACCCAGCAGTCAATGTTACCTTTGTTGCCGTGTAGAACGGCGTTATTCAGGGCCTCGCGCAGGATGAGTGTAAAACCAAAAATCTTAATCTGGGAGTTTTGCTCCTTCAGGAACATGACAGCCTGCCGGACAGTCTGATCCACCAGTTCCAGGCTGGATGAAAAAATACAGACAAGTTGAGTGGGAGTTTTGGTTGTTGAGAACATTTTTTTGATTTTGGATTTCAGAATGCGGATTGTGAAATTGTAGTCTTTTGGATTTATGATAACTTTTTGTCTTCTCTCATGGACACAGAGACGCGAAGTTTAAAACTTTTTTCTCTGTGAACTCTGAGGCTCTGTAAGAGATAAATTTTAATATTTTTCCCCAAATTCGACATCCGACATCCAAAATTCTTAAACATCAATCGCCAGAATAACAATATCGTCATCCGGCGGCGCATGACGCTCATCAAACAGGTCATTGAGTCTTTTTGCGGCCTCCTTGAGGGGAACGGATCGTAATTTTTCCGCCAGGGGAAGCAGTTCATGGGTGGCTGCCGTCCACACCTTTCCCAGGTCCGGTCGTTCAAGAAGACCGTCAGAATAGACAAAAAAGCGGTCCCCTTTCGACACCTTGATTTCATGCTGGGCAAAATAGGCGTTCTTGAAGATGCCCACAGGGTCACCCGGCAGGTCAACGAGCCGGGCTTCACCCTGGGACGGGATATGCATGATGGGTGGATGGGCCGCGCTGACCAGGTTCAGTTTTTTTGTTTTTCTGTTCAGGTGGAGATAAGACAACGTCAGGTATTTTGCGGCCGGAAGAATTTCATAAAGAACATTGTTGATCATGGAGATGGTTTCCACCGGCTTATACATCGGTGAAACATTTTGTTTCAAAAGAGCCTTCATTGAGGAGGTCAGGAAACTTGTGCCGATGTCATGGCCCGACACATCCGCCACCAGATAAACGGAAATATTTTCAGAGACCTGCATGACTTCATAAAAATCACCGCCCGCCTCCTGGAGAGAAGAAAAGTGAACGCTGAAGTTGGCTGCAGGCAGCTCTTCCGGCTGGACAAGCATAGCGGATTGGGCGTCACTGATCTGCCGTAGTTTTTTCGTCTGGTCACGGATCAGAAGATTGGTCGCCATGCTGAGTTTGAGATGGAGTCTGACTCGGGCCAACACCTCCATCGGCTGAAAAGGTTTAACAATATAGTCCACAGCCCCCAGGTCAAAGCCCTTTATTTTTGACTCGGTTTCATCACTTGCGGTTAAAAAAAGAACCGGAATGGATGTGGTTTGTTGATTTTCCTTGAGTCTGCTGATCGTTTCAAAACCATCCTCCCCAGGCATATGAATGTCAAGCAGGATCAGTTGGGGAGATTCTTCTATCGCCAGCCGGCGGCCTTCAGGCCCATTTGCAGCACTGAGGACCTTGTAGCCTTCGCGTTGCAGGGTCATTTCCAGTAATTTAAGATTAACCGGAGTGTCATCAATAATAAGGATTGAGATAACGTCGGAGGAGTTGTCCATGTTTTTTGAGGGGCAAAGGTTTCGAGGGCAAAGGCACAAAGAGATACCCTTAAATCTTATTGTGGAAAATATAGAAAAATTAGTCAAAATAAATTTTGCTAAAAATGAGGCGGAGGGGCAGGAGCAATTTTTATATTCGAATGGCTGTGGAGGGCTGTTTGCAAAGATTTTTTACAAAAGAAAATGGTCAAGCGTTATTGAACCGTAAGCCATCAGGATGACTTTGCGGGCAGTCTCGGAGACGATGGACAGCTCAATGTCAAGCCGGTCCTCCGGCATGAGCCCGCCCAGTCGGTCGGGCCACTCAATAACCGTCAGTCCGTCACCGTAGATATAGTCCTCAAAACCCAGTTCCTCCATCTCTTCTTCTCCGGCGAGACGGTAAAGATCCATGTGGTAAAGAGATAATCGACCCGGATATTCATGCAGCAGGCTGAAGGTGGGGCTGGTGATATAGCAGGACCCAGGTACTTCCAACCCCTGACCGATGGCCTGGGTCAGGGTGGTTTTCCCGGCGCCCAGATCACCGGTCAGGGTAAAGACATCACCGGGCCGGGCCTGACGGCCGAGAAGACGACCGAACTTTAAGGTCTCGGCCAAGGATGCCAGCCGGATAATGCGTTGCTGAAGAGTTACCTTTTGTGACAGAACAGGCATCGGTACTTGGGGGGATGATCCGCCGGCAGAGGGACGATTCCCTCAGGAGAATGACACGGGACGCAGAGTTTTTCCGCTTCTTTTTTTCCTATGCCGAAAAAGATTTCATGATCGGGGTCATGGGGAAGAAACGGCGTTGTTTCCTCAGGCGCGTTCCAGAGAAACAAAATCATCCCCCCACAAAAGGCCAGAAAAATAATATTGTATAGAAGTGTTTTCTTTTTTTTCATGCCATTTCAAGATCAGTAAAGTTAAATATCCCTATCCGCAGTCCCAGGATAAATGTTTCCATCATCAGTTTGCTCAACAGTCTGTTTGTGGACGCCAATCGGATCAGCCGGCCGTGTCGCCGCTGTTTTTTGATAATACTGTCTAGACAGTCTGTTTTCTGACCATTGCCCAGAAGCTGCGAGGCGACAGTTTCCCCGGAAACAATGGCAGGATAGATTCCTTCACCGGTCAGCCCGGAGGCCAGGCCGGCGGCATCACCCACCAGAAACATATTGCCGAAGCAATAGCCCTGGAAATCAGAATTGATCAGACCCGCTCTAAGCCGGGCTGAACCAGTATTAATACCATGTTTTTTAATCCAATGGTCTAATTTTTGTTTAAGAAGTCCGGGGCCAGTGTCATTTTTATAAATATAAGCACCGATTGAGGCCCCGGTTTTATGGGGGAAAATCCAGCCATATCCGTAGTCGAAAAGATCGGGGTCCAGATGCCAGATCATCTGGTCAAACTCCCCGTCAACATCATAATGAATGCCGAGCCCTCTCTGTTCAGAGGGGAGACCTAAAAATTTCCGCACAATGGAAGAGCTGCCGTCCGCGCCGACAAGATGATGGAAACGGTAGGTCGCACCGTCCACAGTCGTAACTTCTTGTTTTGTAATATTTTTGACCGGTGTGGATGTCAATACTGTCACTCCTGCCCGTCGGACCTTGTCAAGCATCCATTGGCCCAGCTTCTCACGGTTAATCGTGGCGATCATAGGCTCCTGACAGCTGATAACGGTCTGTTGCCAGGCAGAGTGGATATGCTGGTGGTGAAATGATTTTTCAATCAATTCAGCCGGAAAACGCTGGACAAGTCCTGACCAGGTGATGCCGCCGGCACAGACCTTGGGGCCGACTCTGGCTTTTCGTTCCAGAACCAGAACATCGATATTGTTTTCGGCAAGTTTCCCGGCGCAGGCTAGACCGCCTGGGCCTGCGCCGATAATGATGGTATGAAAAATTTTCACAAATTTGTTTTGTTTAATTTTTACCTGTTCAAGTCGACAGGCTGTAGGCATTTAGAGTGTCGAAGAGATGAGAAACTGTTTTCCGCAGGAGCGGTCTCCTACAGAGTAAATAATAGCATGTACTAAAAACAGGCGACTTGGATAACCAAGTTTTACGAGTTTTATTTTACAAGATAAAAAAATTCGCCGTCCGTTCTCGGAATACTACAAGATTTTTTTTATCTTTTAAATAGCTACGTGTAAGAAATGGCTCTGGAATGCCCGGCAGGTTGCAATAGATAAATGAAGCAATCTCCTTGACGCTCCAGTAAACCGGATTTACATTCGTAATGACATCTTTGCCAAGAGTGGGTAAAGTAGGCATAAAAAAACTATAATTTTTATTGATGGAGTTTGACTATGGGACGTCAGTCATTGGGAAGAATCAGAAGCCGTCGTTCGAAGAGATCTTTTATTTTTTATCTGGTTCCCCTTGTTTTGTTGCTTGCCGCCGCGGCCGTTTTGATTTTTCTCCATGAACGGGAGATGCCACAAATCAATCTGCTGACCGATGTGAGTCTTATTGGCAGTCGGCAGGAAATTTCCATTGAGATCATCGACACAAGAAGCGGTATCAGCCACACAGAAGTCCTGTTGCGTCAGTCCGGCAGGGAAACCAAGCTTGCCGGTCATGATTTTGAACGTAAAGGGTATCTGGTTTTTTCAGCCGGACCGGACCGGGTTGATGAAAAAGTGCTGCTGGACAGCTCCCTTCTTCATTTAGAGGATGGCAGGGCCGAGCTTGTCATTGTGGCCCGTGATTTTTCCTTCTGGAATTTTTTGCGCGGCAATGAGACCCGGCGCGTCTTCCCCTTTGTCCTTGACACGACACCGCCAAAGATTATCCGCCAGAGTTCACCCCAATATATCAAACCAGGCGGTTCTGGTCTTGTGATTTACAAAATCACTGAACCGCCGAAACGTCACGGCGTAAGCATCAATGGAAATTTCCATCCGGGTTTTCCCCTGGCGGAAAAAGGCGAAACCTTTTTTGGCGCTATGGTCGGTCTGCCCTGGAATACCAAAAAAATTGACGCTGCCTATGTTCTGGCCGAAGACGGGGCCGGAAATATCGGCAAAGCCCTATTTGGTATGATTTTGAGGAAGGTGAAATTTAAACATGACAGGATCAACGTCTCTGATGGTTTCCTGAGCTTGAAGATTCCCGAATTCAGCCAGTTTTATCCGGAAATGTCCGGCTCGTCTCTTGATAAGTATCTTTTTGTCAACAATAACGTTCGCCAGGCCAATAACAAAAAATTCAAGGAAGTCTGTTCTCTCTCTGTGCCGGAGCGTCTGTGGGACGGCGCTTTCCTGCGCATGGCCAAGAGCAGTAACCGGGCTGGTTTTGCGGATCAACGAACTTATTTTTATCAGAGAAAAAAGATTGACGAGCAGGTTCATTTGGGTATTGATCTGGCCTCGGTGCGCCATGCCGATATCCAGGCTGCAAACAGCGGTAAGGTCATCTTTGCCGAGTATATAGGTATTTACGGTAACACGGTGATTATCGATCATGGCCAGGGCGTATTCAGCCTCTATTCCCATTTAAGCCAGATCAAGGTTGTCAAGGATGATATGGTCAAGAAAGGCGACGTTCTAGGTTCCAGCGGTACAAGCGGCATGGCCGGTGGTGATCATCTCCACTTCAGTATACTTATTAACGGTATTTTTGTTGATCCGCTGGAATGGTGGGACGGAAGCTGGCTGGAGATTAATATTTTGTCATACCTGAGATGAAGAAGAAGGTAAAGAATGGAGAAAAGGTAAAGAAAATAAAAAATGTCGAATATTTTTTCCTGACTCCTGACTCCTGACTATCCATGTCCAAAATCAAGATTCTGCCTGAGAACTGGGCCAATCAGATAGCTGCGGGTGAGGTGGTTGAGCGGCCGGCCTCGGTGGTCAAAGAGTTTATAGAAAACTCCATTGATGCCCATGCCGCAAACATCACCGTGGAGATCCAGGGAGGAGGAACGCGGCTGATCCGGGTAATTGACGACGGGATGGGCATGGACGCGGATGATGTTCTGCTTTGCCTAGAGCGGCATGCCACAAGCAAGCTTGTGAAACTGGAACAGCTGGGCCGAATTGCAAGCCTTGGTTTCCGGGGAGAGGCCGTGCCCAGTATTGCCTCGATCTCCCGAATGACCATTCTTTCCCGACAGGCCGACCAGGAACTGGGAACCAGGGCGGAGGTTGTTTTCGGCCGGTTAAACAAGGTGCATGAGACAGGCTGTGCCAGGGGGACTGTCTTTGAGGTTCGCGATCTTTTCGGCAATGTGCCAGCCAGAAAGAAATTTTTAAAAAGTGTCCGAACCGAACTTTTTCATATTGAAGAAGTCGTTAAAAATTACAGTCTGGCCCGTCCCGAGCTGGGATTTGTCTATTCTGTCGCCGGTCGAGAGATTCTTCGTCTCGCCGCCGGTTCCGACAGTCTTAAGGAGAGAGTGAAACGGCTGCTGGCACCCCGGGTCAGAGGTGATTTTATCGCTGTTGACAGCGGCCTGCAGGATGACCATCTCCGTGTTTCCGGCTTTCTGCTGCCGCCGGATGAATCCATAGGCGCGGCGGCAAAATTCAGATTATTTGTCAATGGCCGCTCTGTCCGGGACCGGATGGTAATGCATGCTGTTGCCGAGGGTCTGCACGGTTTTTTGCTCAAGGGGCATCGGCCGTCAGGTGCTCTTTTCCTTGATCTTGATCCCGCCATGGTGGACGTGAATGTTCATCCCGCCAAGCAGGAAATCCGTTTTCATCGGCCCAATATTATTCACCAGCATGTCGTTCTTGCTGTCCGTGATGGCATGAAAAAGGCGCAAGAGGGCATCAAACACCGAGTGTTTGGTGCGCCTGCTTTATCCCCGGCTCCTTTTAAGCCTGCCCAGGCGGGAGAACCGATCAAGCCGTGGTCTCCTCCTGTCTCCGATTCATTATCCGGCCGGGATAGTTCAGGCCATTTTTCTTCTTCACAAAAAGCAAAGCTGTCTGCTCAGACGCGGGAGAGTTCCGGAGTTTTCGCACTTTCTTCGTCTCGTGAAAGCGGTCAGGGGGAAAAAAAGTCGCAGCCCGACGCAGTCAATAATCAGATACTCTCAACAACATCAATGCTTCCAGGGATTCGATTTCCCGGGCTGCGTTATGTCGGTCAAATTTTTAAGTCCTATCTTCTCTGTGATTCGCACGAGGGTTTGGTGGTCATTGACCAGCATGCCGCCCATGAGCGGCTTCTTTTTGAAAAATTAAAAAAACAGTATCAGTCTAACCAACTTGCCAGTCAGTCTCTGCTTTTTCCGGAAGTAGTGGAGTGTTCTCCGGCCCGGATTCATATTCTTAAGCAATTTGGTGCAGACATTGCCGCACTTGGCCTTGAAATTCAGGAGTTCGGTGGCGAATCTTATGTGGTAAAGGCGATTCCTGCCATTCTGAGTCATCTTTCTCCCAGCGAGATTCTTACCGGGATTTTTGACATTTTCGGAGATAAGACTTCAGCCGGAGACATAACAAGAGTGGAAAATATCCTCTCCTCTATGGCCTGCAAGGGTGCGATTAAGGCCAACCATACCCTTCTGGCTGAGGAGGGCGAGGCCCTGGTTAAGCAGATGTGCGAGGCTGACATTTTCTCTCACTGTCCCCATGGACGGCCCGTGGTCAAGCTCTTTTCTCCGGATGAGGTCAAAAAATGGTTTCATCGGACTTGATTTGAAAAATAAGGTAGATAGACTAAAGTCTAAAGGTTGCAGGTTGAAGGTTAAAATAATAAAATTGGAACTATTGTGAATAATTTGGGTGAAATTTAACGATGGCTTTAGTAAAAATTTTGCATCCAGCCGAATATTTACAGAGATTGTTTGTTTTTCTTCAGTCTTCAGCCTTTTACCTGAACACCTTCTCAGTGACAATTGTTATGGATTCCCGCTAAAAGCATGAGGGAATGACGATTTTATCACCTCATTCGTCATCACCGAATGTAGTAATCAGGGATCCATGTTATTTCTAAAATAAATGCCGGGTTCAGTCCCTTGTTCGCTTGCTGAACTGGTAGCTCAATTTTACTTAAGGATAAAAAATGGCTCAACTTATACAGACAGATTTCCCGGATTTAAAACTGCTCAACCGCGGTAAGGTTCGTGATATTTACGAGATTGACAACAAGCTTCTTCTGGTGGCCACCGACCGTATTTCAGCCTTTGACGTTGTTATGGCTGATCCTATTCCCCATAAGGGCGAGGTCTTGACCCGATTGTCATTGTTCTGGTTTGATTATCTCAAGGATATCGTGCCCAATCATTTGATCAGCGTAGATCCCGATGAATATCCCGAGGCCTGCGCACCATACAGGGAGACACTTCAGGGCCGCAGCATGCTGGTTAAAAAAGCGGAACCCCTTCCTGTTGAATGCATAGTCCGTGGCTATATTTCCGGTTCTTTCTGGAAGGCCTACCAGCGGGACACCACGGTTTGCGGCTTTAAGCTGCCTGCCGGAATGCAGGAGTCGGAAAAATTTCCACAAATTCTTTTTACACCGTCAACCAAGGCGGAACAGGGGCTCCACGATGAAAATATTTCTATTGAAAGAATGGCTGAATTGGTAGGGAGCGAGACAACGGAAAAAATTGCCGATATCTGCATTACCCTCTATCGGAAGGCGTCTGATTATGCCAGAAGTAAGGGGATTATTATTGCCGATACTAAGTTTGAGCTGGGCTGGTATGAGGGGAAATTGATGTTGATTGATGAAGTGTTGACCCCGGATTCATCCCGTTTCTGGCCCGAGGATCAATATAGCATCGGCCGGGGCCAGTCGAGCTTTGATAAACAGTTTCTTCGTGATTATCTTTCTTCCCTTGATTGGGATAAAACCCCGCCGCCCCCGGAGTTGCCGAAAGAGATTCTTGAAAAAACCGGTGCCAGATACCTGGAGGCATTAGAGCGGATCAGCGGCGAACGTGTGTAGGTAAAAAACTCGAATGGACACAAATTTACATTAATTTTTTTGTGATTACTCCTAATCTTCAGCCTCATATGTAATAGCTACCGAAAAACATGGGGTGGAAATAATTTGACACGTAGGAACTCAACCCTGTGAGCCACAAGTGACTCTGAGTAAAAAATTACCCTTTATCGCCCGGAGGGCCGGGCTCCTACAGCACCGTGCCTGATTATGGCTGAAGTTCGTTGGTAGTCACAATTTTTTTGTAGCTATTCAGCGTAACAACCAGGGTGAGGGGTGTTATTTATATAAAAGTCTCTCACAAAGTTCACAGAGGTTTTTCTCTGCGCCTCTGTGAGAGACTAACTTTTATTTACGATTTTTTTCCATCCAATCGTCGTCCAAGCAGGGGCTACAGCCCTGTTTCCTTCAACGCTTCAATCAATTTTTTCTGCTCGTTGCTGATTTTTTGGGGAATTTGGACGACGATCTTCACCAGCAGGTCTCCCCTTGATCCATGGGGGCCATTGGGCAGCCCTTTGCCCTTGATTCGTAGTTTTCCTTTCTCCTGCATACCCGGAGGGATTTTTACTTTGAGATGTTTGCCACCAAGGGTCGGAACTTTGATATAATCACCAAGGGTGGCAGAGCTGAAAGGGATGCGTTGCTCAACGATCAGGTTATTTTTTTCACGGCTGAAAACAGGATGAGGCTGTTCCTTAATAAGCAGGTACAGATCCCCGGCCGGTCCGCCCATGGGGGATGGTGAACCTTTGCCGCTGACCCTGAGTTTTTTTCCTGATTCGATCCCGGCCGGAATTTTGACTGATACCCGGTGTCCTGCCTGTCCCACTGAAATAACTTTTTCCGCTCCGGTCAATACTTCATTTAAGCTTACCGGCAATTCCATGGTGAGATCGTTTCCCTTGACTGCTGCTTGCTGTTGAAAACCCCTCTGGCAGCGGGATCCACAACCGCCACCAGCTCCGGCCTGTTGAAAAAAGGCATCAAAAGGACTGCCTCCTCCAGAGGCAGATGTCCTGAAGCTGGTATGGAATCCTCCACCCCCGCCCATACCTCCAAGGTTGATGCCGAATTCCCGTAAAATGGAACCGATGTCACTGTTACGGTAAATGTCTTCCTGAGAAAAACGTTGATGAAAGTCAGTTGAGCCGTAGGTATCGTATTGCTGGCGTTTTTCCTTGTCCGACAGCACGGCATAGGCCTCATTTGCCTGCTTGAATTTTTCTTCCGCCTCTTTGTTGTCCTTGTTCCGATCCGGATGATATTTAAGAGCTTTTTTGCGGTAAGCTTTCTTAAGTTCTTCTTTGGAAGCGTTTTTGGAGACGCCCAATATTTTATAATAATCCATTTAGTACCTTACTCCTGAAAGTCTGTCATACAAAACAAGGATGAGCCTCTACAACAAGGCACTTACACCCGCCAAGCAAGTAGAGAAAACAATCCTGAAAAATTTAATGCTTTCTTCCGCTCAAAAACTCTGCCCTGTAAGCGTTCACCAGCGCCTCATCTTCACCGTTTGCTTATAATTTGCAAATATAAGTATAGATTGGGTAAAGTGCAATCTCCACATAAATATTCGGGTTGGATTTAAATCAGTGCTAAAGCACATATCAAAATAACCCGGGAAAAAGTAACGCAGGGCGGTGAGCCTTCCGCCGCTGATCGGCTGGTGTGGCCTACCTGCTCTCATCTTTTGAAAAATCACGGAAAAATCTCAACTATCTCTTTATTTTCGTTACCTCCGGCCTGGCTATTCTTTTTGATTTCTTTTATTGAAGGATGACTTGCACAGGTTGAAGCGGTTTTTTTATTTTTACCTTGCTTCTCTTGAACAGAAGGCATATGTTTAAGCATATGTTAATGTTGTTTTGTGCAAGGAGATCGTTATGCAACAGGAGCGTCATGTCCGTCTTTTCAAGAATGGACGTAATCAAGCGCTGCGTATTCCCAAAGATTTCGAACTGCCTGGAGATGAGGCGATCATTCGCAAAGAGGGTGCAATTTTAATAATAAAACCTGTAAAACACCACTCTCTTCTGGCCCTGCTGGCCACGCTGGAAACTTTGGAAGAAGATTTTCCCGATGTGGATGAAGATTTGTTGCCACCCGATGAAATAGAGTTTTAACCATGAGCAGTTTTACATATCTGCTTGACACGAATATCCTGTCTGATCTTGTCCGACATCCTGCCGGAAAGATTATGCAACGGATTGAAGCCGTTGGTGAAACGCGGGTTTGTACCAGTATCGTGGTTGTCGCCGAGCTCCGTTTTGGAGCCTGTAAAAAAGGATCGCCGCAATTGACAGGCCAGTTGGAAGTTGTGTTATCCGCTTTGGATATTCTTCCTTTAGAACAACCCGCCGATGAGAGATATGCCCGGTTACGTGCTACCATGGAGAAAGCAGGCACGCCAATAGGTCCCAACGATATGCTCATCGCCGCCCATGTACTGGATCTTGGACTGATTTTGGTGACGACCAATGTTAGAGAATTTACATATGTTCCAGGTTTGATACTGGAGAATTGGCTTACATAGTTAGTAAGCGTTCACCGGGGTCTACAAGATTACGACAACCACGATCTCTAATCGTTTACCAGTGCCACAGATTCGGAGTCTCGTTCCTCGCTTACCGGTTCGTTCGGAGTCTGCGCTTACCTGATTTTGGCAGACACCGCTTCGCTGTTATAGCCACTCTATACGACAAGGCTCAGGTAAGG
>JAOZOY010000095.1 GCA_029933005.1 Deltaproteobacteria bacterium | reverse complement strand
ACCTTTTTTGCCTTTTTCAGCAAATGTGCTGCCTGTATAATGGAATCCGTCATGGTTTTCCTCAGTAAAAAATTGACGAAATAGACTCTTAAAAAATTCGTATCACATTTTATCATAAATAAGTTAGGGTGTAATTGTCGAATACAAACCTTATGAACTAAAAATGCGCAGTATCTGAATTACCGCTTGTATCGTTCGCTCTTTTATATATTATGTCCATAAATGGAAAAAGGAGATATTCAGAATGAACACAAAAGCAGAGCTTCAATGGTGGATTGAATTTGGTCAAAAAGATATAAGGCGGATCAAGCATAAAACAAGAGATAAATTGGAAGAGGCGTTATCGGAAAAATTGGAAAATTATTGTTCTTTCTGGGGAACTACGCCAGATGATGGTGGAGTATTTTTTGAACATGATGAGAATAAGATAAAGATTGAACAACAAGAGTATTTATTAAGGCACCAGAAAGGAGCAGATACTTTTGTAAGGCACTTGAAAAAGGTACTTGCAAAGGAAAAAGATAAGTCCTTGACTTCTCAAGGAGCATTTGGGTTTGATTTTGTTGATATAAAATTTGTATCTTTGGTAACTGAAGAGGCTGGAGGGAAATTCAGTTCGTATGTTTCAGTAGAAAGTGAACCGCATCAGCTGGTTTATTTTTTTATGAGCCTGTTCATGATAGGCACCAAGAGAGAAAATTTTAAAAATTGTGCGTATTGCGGAAAACTCTTCCTCCAAGTTAGCCGTGATAAGAAATTTTGTACTCGTAACTGTGCTGCTAATTCAGCCAAGGGTTAAGGTATGGGCAGTAGCAGTTAGAGAGAGACAAATCGGTTGTGAATATGCTGGACCAGCAGGGCCGGAACAAGGCCTTAGTGCTGCCCTTTACCCACAAGTTAAGGCTGTTTTCCCGTGATCTCCAGCGCAATCCCGGGCATGAATTGCACTAAAGCCTACACCAGAATACCATCAAGTCAATACCGGCCGGGGCTCAGGATTGATTTCTGCCGTTGGTAATACTAATATATACTCATCAATACTTTTCCTGAGAGGTTCCCATGGCCACCACTGCTGTTGCAATCAAAATAGATCAAATAACAAAAGAACGATATAAAAAACTTGCCCGGATTAAAAACCGTTCTGCCCATTGGATGATGCGTGAAGCCATTAAGCAATATGTTGACAGAGAAGAAAAATGTGAAGCCTTCCATTCAGAAGCAGGTAACGGGCGTCGGTATTCATGACGAGCATCTGCATACGTGAACGGAAAGGATGTATACTCGGACGGATTATCTGCGGCCTCTTCAAGGACGACCACTTTTTCATCCTTGCGTACAAGATCGCTATACGTTATATTTATCCTTATAAAGAAGGATAAATAATGAAGGAAATATTTAAAAAACTCATCATTGATTCTCAGGAAAGAGAATTTGGTGAGTTAGCGGAAAGAGAATACCAGATCCCGCTGACTACCAGAAAGATCGTCTCCCTGATTGGCGTGCGGCGCAGCGGCAAGACTTCGCTTCTCTTCAAACTGATCGAAAACCTCCGCTATCAGGTCGACAGGGAGAATATCGTCTATATCAACTTCGAAGACGACAGGCTCTACCCTATCGAGCTCAAAGATCTGGACGGGTTCATCGAGGGATTTTATGAACTCTATCCGGAAAAGCGCGATGAAAAAATCTATCTCTTTCTCGACGAAGTACAAAGTATTGAAGGTTGGGAACTGTTCGTCCGACGACTCCATGATACCATCAAGGTTCAGTTATTTATTACCGGTTCATCATCCAGGCTGCTTTCAAGTGAGCTTGCCACCTCACTCAGGGGGCGAACCATTGCCTATGAAATTTTCCCTTTTTCCTTCAAAGAGTACCTGGGGTATAAAAAAATAACGATTAATCTCCATTCCTCCCGCAGTATTTCCTTTATCAGAAATGCGTTTAACAACTATCTGCGGGAAGGCGGCTTTGCCGAGACCTTTGATGAAACAAAAGATGTGCAGCAACGGATCCTCAAAGACTACATGGATCTGATCATTTACAAGGACATCATCGATCGTTATGGTATAAAAAACTATAGCCTGCTCAAGCACCTGATCAAGTACTTTTTCGTCAACATGGGCACGCTGATCAGCTTCAACAAGCTCTATAATGAGTACAAGTCGCTGGGCTACCGGGTCGGCAAGGATACGCTTTACGACTATATCAGCTATCTTCAGGAAGCATATACTCTTTTTACCATCCCCATCTTCCGCAATTCGGTCCGGCAGGAGATGCGTAATCCGAGAAAATTGTATGCCATTGACAACGGATTCAGACAGCTTTTTGATGCATCCCTGTCCAGGGATTATTCCAAGCTTTATGAAAACCTGGCATTTCTGCACCTGCGAAGAAAAGGGGCTGAGCTCTATTATTTCAAACAAAAACAAGAGGTCGATTTCTATACCCGCCAGGACGGAGAACTTTTGATCAATGTCAGCTACACCATAGAGGAGGAAGCAACATTCAAGCGAGAGGTGACGGCCCTGATAGAGGGAATGGAGTATTTTAACCTCGAAAAAAGTTATCTTGTGACCGCTGAACGGGAAGAAGTTGTGCAGACAGAGGCCGGAGAAATCGTCGTAACCCCCATGTGGAAGTGGCTGTTGTCCTGACAGGAGAGCATGGGATGTCAGAAGCAAACAGGGGTTGGAAAAATAGATCGCTCGCAGGAACCCAGTTGGGCCTTTTTGATGAAGCGGTCGTACGGGATGCCAAAAAGAGACAGATTACAGATTGGCCCGACCGGTACCGTTTTCCACTTAACTTCGCAGGTCAGAAAGTGGAGGATGTCGTCTGTACTGATATCACCCAAAGTACGCTCCCTCTTCTTGTCACAGGATTCACATCACTTGATTATCTTATCGATTTTATAGCAGATTTTCCAGATAATTCTCCCATATCTATCTCTATCCTGCTGGGCAATGAACCCTCTCCCGCCCGTCGCACCGACTACGGCCTGACGCAAAAAAGTTACCCACAGGAAGTTCTTGATTACTGGCTTGAAGCAGGTATCTCACTCAGACTTTGCCATAAGATTCTTCTCTTTATTGAGATGCTGGAAAAAGGCCGGATTATCAGCCGCTATATTTCAGATCGCAAGAACAGGCTGCATGCCAAAATATTTATTACAGATAAATCTGCAACCCTGGGATCGAGTAATTTTTCATTTACAGGTTTCAGGAGACAGCTTGAGGCGAATGTTCGCTTCGATGCACAGAAAGAACCGAAACGGTACAGGGAAGTAAAGCAAATTGCCGATAATTACTGGTCTTTGGGAGAAGATTACAATAGAGATTTATTGAAATTACTGCATCAGCTCCTGCGGGTTGTAAGTTGGCAGGAGGCTTTGGGGCGGGCCTGCGGTGAGTTGCTTGAAGGCGACTGGGCCAGGCAATACCTGAAAAGCAGTACGGTAAGCAGCGGCAGTGAATTATGGCCCTCACAGAAAGTTGGAATCGCCCAGGCCCTGTGGATGGTCGAAAATGTCGGCAGCGTACTGGTTGCGGATGCGACCGGCTCCGGAAAAACAAGAATGGGGGCCCACCTGTTGCGTGCTGTTATGGATAGAATCTGGAGTACGGGGCGTACCCGTAAGGATATAACCGTGCTTGTCTGCCCGCCGGGTGTGGTGGAAAACTCCTGGCAAAGAGAGGCAGGAGAATGCGGCTTACCTTTGACCACCATGTCACACGGCATACTGAGCCATAAAAAATCAGACAAACATGCCAATACCCTGAAGCTTGTTCGCAGGGCTCAGTCCCTGGCCATTGACGAGGCACATAATTTTCTCAATCCGAAATCCTCAAGAACCCGTGGTATTCTGGGTAATATGG
This sequence comes from Deltaproteobacteria bacterium, assembly GCA_029933005.1. Taxonomy (GTDB): domain Bacteria; phylum Desulfobacterota; class Desulfobulbia; order Desulfobulbales; family SURF-16; genus JAGHCC01. The sequence goes on along the minus strand of JAOZOY010000095.1, from coordinate 5,363 downwards.
CCGATGTAATGGTGATGTTCACTGCCACCCCTATCAACAGAGGTGTTCGCGACCTGCTGCGTATAGTTGATCTGCTGGGAGCGGACAACCTGGAAGAGTCCGCCCTGAAACTTTTTGATCGGCTGGAAAAACGTTCGCGCCGGGCCGTTAATCAGTTTGTGACCACAAAAGAAGAACGGCTGGCCATGCAGAAAGAAGTGCAGCGTTTTACCCTGCGGCGCACCAAATCCATGCTCAATACCATGGTTGACAGGGAACCTGAATGCTATCGTGACGATCGAGGCAAAACCTGCAGGTACCCTGAGCATATCCCCCAAACTTACGCAACTGCTGAAAGCAGAGAAGACCAGGCATGTGCTGACAAAATCCGCAAACTTGCCGGAAAACTCCTTGGGCTTGTCAACCTGCGTTCCGGTATTGATCTTCCGGAAGGGTTACCGCCGACAATCAACAAAGAAAAATATATCCGGGGGCGGCTGCTGGGGGCAAAAGGTCTTGCGGTGTACAATGTGATGTCCCGGCTGCGCTCCTCCCGAGCGGCAATTGTGGAACATTTTCTGGGCACACAGGCCGCCATGGAACAATTTGGCCTGCATGAACAAATCAAGACCGAGGACACAGGCAACATTTTACAAACTCTTACGGAAAGCGGTGGGGTAATACCCGAAAGCTCGCTTCATGATTTGTTGCCGGACTGGCTGGTTGATCCCGAAAAGCATCAGAAACGCGTTCATCAGGAAGTGGAAATTTACAGGGAAATTCTGACCATTGTCAACCGGATAAGCGACAGCAGGGAAAAGGCCAAGGCTGAGAAACTGGCGAAACTGACTCGGAGCCATCCTCTCATCCTGGCCTTTGACTCCTGCCTGATAACGCTTGCAGTGATCCGGAAATATCTGCAACAGATTGATGATAAATACACCGTCCTTGTGGCCACAGGCTCACAGACAGGGAACAGGAAGAAAGTAAATGAATATTTTCAACTGGGTTCCACGGCCAAAGACGTTATTGCGCTCTGCTCAGATGCAATGGCAGAAGGACTGAATCTGCAACAGGCATCAACCGTGGTTCTTCTGGATATGCCAAGTGTGATTCGGCTTGCGGAACAACGGGTTGGCAGGGTTGATCGGATGAACAGCCCCCACAAACTGATAGAGGTGTGGTGGCCCCTTGATACAGATGCTTTTTCGTTGAAAACAGATAAAAAATTTTTCCGCCGCTATTCCGAAGTAAAAGATATCCTTGGCTCGAATCTGGATTTACCGGATAATCTTGTTCCCGAAGAGATGGTCGATGGGCCGGCAACTGTTGAAGAGATGGTGCAAAAGCTCAAGGAACTCGACAAAAAGGGCACTAGCTGGGACGGCATCCATGATGCTTTTCAACCGGTAAGAGATCTGGTGGATACTGCAAAAGGGATTGTGCCCCAGGACGTGTACGCTACGGTGAAAGAATCAACAGCACGGGTTATTTCATCGGTCAGCCTGGTGAAAGCAAAACGGGCCTGGGCCTTTTTTGCAATTGCAGGAGTGGACAGAGGGGCGCCAAAGTGGGTCTTCCTTGAAAATTCCACGGTAAAACCAGTCACCCACCTGGAAGAAGTGGCGCACCTTTTACGTAAACATCTTTCCGGAGATCCTGAAAATCAGCCAATGAATAAAGAGGCCTCGCTCCTGATTGAAAAATTCCTGCAACAGATCCTTGCCAGAGAAAAAGAGCTGCTGCCGAGGAAAAAACAGCGAGCGCTCCATGAAATGGAACTTGTCCTGAAATACTGGCACAAAAAGGCCAAAGAACAACAGAACTGGCAACGAAAAAAGCTTCTTAAGCAGATACTTGATCTCGTAAACGTCCCGCAGACAGATCAGGATCGGCCTGATCTGGATAGTATTGCCGAGGCCTGGCTGGATCTCACCCGTGATGTCTGGTATGAAACGCTTCTCAAAAGAAGACGATTCAAGCCGCTTCGCTTAAAGGATATCCGCAAAAATCTTCAGCAAGCCCCTCTGTCATCCGACCGGCTCCGACAGACGTTTTCTTCCATTGTCCGGGCGCCGTCATTGTATGCGCGGGTAGTGGCCGCTATTGTCGGGGTGGCGTGATAGAAAAATCGCCCGCAGGGGCGGGCTCCTACATGATTTGCGGTGGTGTCCGTCTGTAGGAGCCCGCCCCTGCGGGCGATTTCCTGCATTCTGTCAATATCCGGCAAACCTTATTATTCCATCCATACCGCATCCCAATGGGGGTAATCATGAATATCGGTTACCAGACCGGCCCGCAGGGGATTGGCAACGATATACCGTGCCATGGCCCGTGCATCCTCTTCCTTGCGCAGGGCATGATCATAAAATCCTCTTTGAAATACCGAACGGCCGATTTTCCTGCTGATCATTGACTTACATGACTGCACGGTTACAGACAGATCCTTCTTCTTGCCAAGCTGTATCAGCCAATGGATGTGATCGGGCATTACGACAAAACAAAGGGTATGGGCAAAAGCGCGTTCTTTATGGCCCATCATCACCCGCACCACGGCCCGGGCAGCGCTAAAATCTGCAAACACAGGCCTGCGGTCCCGGGTAACCATGGTAATGACATATATGCGACCCACTTCGGAAAAACGACCTTTGCGCAGATTTTTTCCATGAGGTTTTTTGTCCCGGACGATTTCTTTTCTGTGTTTTTCTCCCGTATTCATCAGTCATTATCGCCCGCAGGGGCGGGCTCCTACATAGGATTTCCTGATCAAAATCCGGGCAGCTTGAATTTCAAGGTTACTTCACCGGTTTCCTTGTCCAGTTTTACCATTTTTTCCCCCTCTTCACCGGCGGCCTTGATTTTCTGACCGGTGGCCATCTCCAGCAGGCCGGAGATGAAGGACATGCCCTGGTTGAGGACGGCTTCCATTTTTTCCGGCGACTGTTCCACAGATTCGGAATTTCCCGCCGGCGATTCAGAAGGAGATGTGTCCTCCGGCTCTTCGCCGGTGAAATCCTCTGTCTGCTCCTCTTCTCTCAGTACCTCAGGATTAAGGAAATGCGGGGTATCTTCAGGCAGTTCTTCAGATGGGATCGGCTCTGAGACCTCCTCCTTAAGCTCTTCGCCAAGCATTTCCCGCAGCTGGTTAACCATTTCTTCGCGTTTTTTGCGGTCAAACATCACCTCGTCCGCGCCGCCGTCAAAAACGCCGCTGAACAGCTCGCCCTTAAGCTGAATTCCGGCCATGATCCGCATCTCAATACTGGATTTGGTGATCAGGTTAATGACATTGACACACTTACTCTGCTGACCGATACGGTTGACCCGGCCAATACGCTGGTTGAGCTTTGCCGGATTCCAGGGCAGCTCAAAATTGATAACGCAGTCGGCGGCCTGCAGGTTCAGACCGGTACCGCCGGCATCGGTGGAAAGAAAAACCTTGCACTCCGGATTGGTGCTGAACTCGTCAATCAAGGCCTGCCGTTTTTTCACCGGAACCCTGCCGGAGAGCTCCACAAAGGGGATACCGACTTTGGACAGGTGTTTGCCGATGAGAAAGGTCATGGTGGTCCATTCACTGAAAATTACCACCTTGCGATTATTTTCCACCACCAGTTCATCGAGGATGGTTGCCAGCTCATCAAGTTTCGGAGAAATATTGGTTTCCCGGTCAATCAGGTGGGTGGAGTCGCACACCTGACGCATCTTCAGCAGGAGAACCTGGATCTTGCGCAGATCCATGGGAGTGAGAAATTTTTTATTAATCAGCGGTAGCAGCGACCTGCTGTATCCGGTATGAATTTCAGCCTGGGTTTCGTGGAGATCAAGATAATAATCGTTAACGAGCTGCTCCGGCAGATCATCCAGCACCTCTTCCTTGCAGCGACGGATCACTAATGGCTGCAGCTTGTTGTGGAGTTTTCCCAGGTTGCGATAGCCTAAAATCTTCCCTTTTTTATGGCGGCTGAGAAGAAAATGATCGGCAGCAAACTTCCACAGGGGACTGAGCAGTTCAGGATCAAGGAACTGGGCAATGGAATAGACATCTTCCAGCTTGTTTTCAAGAGGCGTACCGGTGAGCACCAGGGCGTGCTGCCTGGGCAAACTTTTCACGGCTTCAGCGGTCTTGGTTTCAAAATTCTTGATCCGCTGGGCCTCATCCAGAATAATCAGATCCGGCTTGAAACGGGATATGATGGTAACATCACGCAGCACAGCCTCATAGTTGGTGATTTTAAAGACGGAATCATCTTCACTGTACTGGCGTTTTCTTTGCCTGGCTGTTCCCGCAATCACTTCCGCCTTTTCATCGGTAAACCGTTCGATCTCCCTCTGCCACTGATCCTTCAGAGAGGCCAGGGTAACCACCAGTACCTTGGAAAAGCCGAAGATCTCCTTTTTTAAAACGCCGAGACCAATGGCCTGCATGGTCTTACCAAGACCCATTTCATCACCGATGAGTACAGCCCGTTTATAGAGCCCGAAACGGATACCATCCTCCTGGTAGGGATAAGGAGCAACCTTGAGATAGTCGGCGGAATTCGGCAGGGGAGAGTCAGCAGCGGCTGCAAGCTCTATATCCAGCAGCCGGTTTGCAAGTTTACCCATGACCGACTCCTGAATCCGCACCCGTTTATATGACTGCAGCCGCTCAAGATACGGCATGAAATCGGCCAGACCAGGCAGCCGATACAGACCATCTTGTGTAAAAATTTCTGCAAGCATTTTTGCGAGCAGCTCATCCCCGACAAAAGACTGCTCATGAAACAGACCTGGCCGCGCTGCCTTGGCATCCCAGAAAATATCTACGTAAGGGAAACGCTCACGAGCCAGCTGCTTTGTGAATCCTTTACATTTCGTAATATGATGGTGGAGAAAAAGAAGATGTTTACATGTCCCCAGTCCGCTTGATAAAAAATCTGGACAGGAGCAGTGACCGGACCCTGTCGCAGGATCGTGTAAAGTTACCTGGTACTGCTTTCCCTTGGGAGTGGTGAGCAGATGATCGCCTTTCAACATGTCACCAAGGGTCACGGTGAACTGTTCCGTGCGGGCTCGTTTTTTCCGGTCTTTCAGGGCCTGTACCCTGATTTCATCCGGAGAAAGAAAGGGCTCCTCCAGAACGGCTGCAGGAACAGGTTCTTCCGGAATCTCTTCTTTTCGCTCCAGCAGATCCAGCAGCACCGCAACCACGTGTTTGCAGCCTTCACCGGGATAGGGACAGTCACAGGCCACGGCAACAGAGCCGTTTATATTGACCTCGGTGGTATAATCACCATAATTGCCGTCCACCTCATAGATATATTTTCCCTGCTGTTTATCATAGTCCACACAGTGAAAAGCGCCGAAAGAGTACAGGTCTTCTCCCCGCTGGAAAATTATTT
>JAOZOY010000004.1:56186-75876 GCA_029933005.1 Deltaproteobacteria bacterium | reverse complement strand
GCTAGTTCGAATATGGGACACTGCTAAACAGTTACAGCACTGTGGTTTTACAAATTATTGAACTCCACCTGAACATTGACCATCCATGATGAAAAATACATTCTGCCAAACCAGAAAACCCGACATCACCTATCCCTGCAAATGGGAATTCCGCCTTATTGGCAGAGATAGCAACAAAATCTGTCTGGCTGTCAGTGAGCTGATTGAACAGCAGCATCAGCTCTTACCGTCCAACAGCAGCAAAGGCGGCAAATATCACTCTCTTTGCCTTGATCTGATGGTAGAGAGTGAAGAGATCCGTAACCGCTGTTACCAGGAGCTGAAAAATCATCCTGACATTATCATGGTGATTTAAGTGGTCTCATTGGTCGAGTAGTCTGATTGGTCTCAAAGGTAACACAAATTGAACCAACTAGACCAACAAGACCCATAAGACCCACAGAACCAACAAGACAAACCACTATGAACCCTCTTGACATTCTAAAAAGAACCCCGAAAACAAACTGCGGTGAGTGTGGATATCCGGCCTGCCTCGCCTTTGCCGCCAACGTGGCGAGAAGCGGTGAGGATCCAGAGAAATGCCCATATATCAATCTTGAAGGACTTGACATGAGCGCGCAGGAAAAAACCGGTCTCGAGGAAAAGGGCCGGGAACATGACCTGCAGCTGATCCAGCATCTGAAAGAAAAAATTGCACCAATGGATTTAAGCAACGCAGCTCAGCCACTGGGCGCTTTCTGGTCACCAAAGGACTCGGATATCCTGTCATTTCCCTACCTGGGACAAAAAGTGCAACTTGGCAAAAAAAACATTTTTCTGGACGGCCGGGAACCCGAAGACCCCCGCGACCAGATCCTGCTTTACAACTATGTCCATTCAGGAGGGGGGCGAGAACCTGACGGCAACTGGATCGGCCTTGAAAGCCTGCCTAACTCAATTTCTAAAATCAGGACACTGAAGGTCTACTGCGAGGACCGGCTGGCCGACCTTTTTACCGGCAAAACGACCCAGGACATCATCAGTCTCTGCAACCGGATTCCATCACGCCTCGACAATGAGAGTTCCGCCTCGGTTGCCGTATTTTTTCAGGTTCTGCCCATGCTTCCCCAGTACATTCTCTTCTGGAAAGAAGAACCTGAAGACGGCTTCGCAGCCAAGGTGAAAATCCTTTTTGACCATCATGTCCTGGACTTTCTTGATCTTGAATCCCTGGTTTTTTCAGCGGAAAGGCTGACTGACAGACTTTCCTTTCTGGCGGACTGCAACTCATGAGGTCCGCAGCGTCAAGCAACAGCATCCCTCTGGCCGAAAAGATCCGGCCCTACAGGATCGAAGATTTTGTCGGCCAGCAGCACCTTCTCGGCAAAAACAAACTTCTCTGGAAACTGATGGAACAGGAGTACATTCCATCGCTTCTGCTCTGGGGACCTCCGGGAACCGGCAAAACAACCCTCGCCCGAATTCTTGCTCGAACCAGCGGTTCGGATTTTATTTTCTTCTCCGCTGTCCTGGGAGGACTGAAAGAAATCAGGCAGATTGTCGCCGAAGCACAGCAAAAAAAAGGCCAGGCCAGAACTATCCTCTTTGTCGACGAAATCCATCGCTTCAACAAAACCCAGCAGGATGCCTTTCTGCCCCATGTGGAAAACGGACTGCTGACCCTGATCGGCGCCACCACGGAAAACCCGTCCTTTCATGTCATTGCCCCGCTTCTCTCCCGCTGCCGGGTCCTGACCCTGCAACCTCTTTCCCATGAAGATCTTGATAAAATTGTGGAAAGAGCAATCTCAGACGCAAAAAAAGGACTTGGGGAACTCAACCTTCTGATTGACAAAGAAGCGAGAAAGCATCTCATCAACATGGCGGATGGAGATGCCCGGAACCTGCTCAACAGTCTTGAAATTTCAGCCTCTCTTGCCGACAAGACGAATGACAACAAAAAACTGATCACCCTGGCAATCGTTGAACAGGCCTTTCAGCGCGATTCACTGAAATATGACGCAGACGGAGAAGAACATTATAACCTGATTTCGGCGCTGCATAAAAGCTTACGAGACAGTGATCCGGACGGCTCTCTCTACTGGCTTTGCCGCATGCTCAAAGCCGGGGAGGAACCGCTTTACATTGCCAGACGACTGATTCGTTTCGCCTCGGAGGATATTGGTAATGCCGATCCCCAGGCCCTTATTCTGGCAATAAAAGGTCGGGACTCATACCATACTCTCGGTTCTCCGGAAGGAGAACTTGCCCTGGCCCAGACCGTGATCTATCTGGCCACCGCTCCCAAGAGTAACGCGGTCTACAAGGCGTATAACAAGGTTATGGATGATATCAAGCGGACCGGCAGCCTGGGAGTTCCTCTTCATATTCGCAATGCGCCCACACGTCTCATGAAGGATCTCGGCTATGGTAAAGATTACAAGTATGCCCATGATGATCCGACAGGCCTGGTTGAACAAAACCATCTGCCGCCGGAACTTGAAAAAACGATCTATTACCAGCCGACCAACCGTGGCCATGAGGCAATTATCAATGACCGTCTGACGCAATGGCGTAAAATTCTCAAAGACAGGGCTAAACGAAAAATGAAAAACAAAGGGTAAAGGGGTAAGGGTGTACTGCTTCTAAATAACAACATACCGAGTATATTATATAAAAACCCCAGAATCAGCACGATAAGTTAAAATTTCCAAATCACGTCATCCTGCATGTTTTTAGCGGGAATCCAGGATGGTGGGTATGGCTAGTTTCTGGATCGAAGTCTACGCTTATCTGCTGAATATTTAAATTATTCAAAAAATCGACAGGAGACAACCAGTCAATGCTCAAAACTTTCTCTATTATCATATTTATTACCCTGTTCTGGGTCATGCCGGCGCCCGGCCAAGCAAATGAAGCCCTAAGCGAGCTGACCATCTTTTATTCAAATGATGTCCGCGGCGAAATCGAGCCCTGTGGCTGAAAAAGCAAACAATTGGGCGGTCTGTCCAAAAAAGGATACGAACTTAGACAAAGAAAAGCAGGCAAAGCGCATCTGATTGTCGATGGCGGCGCTCTCCTCTTTAAACGAACAAAACCCCTGCAAGCCAACCGTAGTGAGCAGACACGAATTCAGGCTGAAGGCATTGTTATGGCCTATAACCTGATGGGATATGATGCGGTTGGTATTTCCGATTATGACTTGGCGGGCGGCCTTGATTTTTTCAAAAAAATGGCGACCATCTCCAATTTCTCCTGGCTCAGCGCCAATTTGGTCGCAGAAGACACGGATCTCCCTATCTTCCAGCCGCAAATTATTTTGCAAAAAGGGGAAATGACGATCGGCATAATTGGGCTGACCGGTGATGGCGCTTCCCTGATATTGGAGAACACGAATGCAAAAATTCGCAACTGGCATGAAGTTTTACCGCAACTTGCGAAAAAAATTGCCCAGCAATGCGACATGGTTATTCTGCTGTCAAGTCTTTCAGCTGAACAAAACAGAGAAATCAGCAAAACAGTGCCCGGTATCAACATCCTCATTCAGGCCGGCATACGTACATCAAACCTGTCCCCGACGATCATGGACAAAACCTTAATCTGTCAGACAGCAAAGCAGGGAAAATATCTTGGCGAGTTAACGATTCAGTGGAATAAAGCCGGAAACTGGGGAACTGAAGATGGAAAAAGTTCTCTACAACAAAAAAGGGAACTTGACCGGCTCAACTGGCAGATCAGGAGGATTGAGGCACAAGGAGATCCCGGCCAAATTGACAAATCAAAACCAGGGATACTGTTATCCTACCAGAAGCTTATCAACAGACGTAAAACCCTGGAAAATTCCATTGCAAAGCTGCACGATATTGGCTCTCAGGAAAAACCAGAATCCACTTTTCAAAACCGCTTCATTGCCATGAAAACAAGCCTTGTCGACCAGCCTGATATCCTGAAAATCGTTAATGAGATAATAAAAAAAATCAACGCAGCCGGACAAAAGCAGGTCAAAAGTATGAAAAAAATGAAGACCTATGCCGGAAGCCAGACTTGTGGCACATGCCACGAAGAAGCCTATCAAAATTGGCGGCAGAGCCGTCATGGCCATGCATTTCAGACCCTGGTAGACAAAAAACAGCAGTATAATATCGACTGTCTCCCCTGCCATGTTACCGGTATTAAACCGGACAACGGAGTACTGGCCCTGTCTCTGCCAGCCAATCTCAGAAATGTAGGCTGCGAATCCTGCCATGGCCCGGGAAAAAATCATGTCAAAAATCCCGACAAAAAACTTTTTCTTTCACATCCCTCTCGAAAAACGTGCCTCACCTGCCATAAAAATGAGCATGATACTTCCTTTGACTATGAAAAGGACGTGATCAGCTTACATTGCCAGGCTGATGGCCGATAAAAAATATTTTTAACCTTATATTATGATGATCTCGTAAAAAGTCCAGAAAACACATTTTTTGCTGTGTAACAGCTTAAATCTGCGTCACCAAATTTGAAAATTTTGACTTTTTACTAGACCATCATAATTTCAAGAAAAAAAAGCCGGATCATCAATAAAGATGATCCGGCTTTTTAATTCCGCTATGAAAATTTCAGCTTAGCATCCGAAAGCTTTCTGCAGGTTCGGTACAGTCTGTTTTTTACGGCTCATCATGCCGTCAATCCACATGGAATTACCGTCGAGTTTGGCCCCGAAGGCTCCCTCGATAATAGAAGCATCATCGGAAACAACGACCAGATCGGTACCCTCTTTCACTACATCGGTGAGCATGAGCAGCACGGAGTGACGACCGTCGGCTTTAACTTCTTCCATGGCTTTATACAGATCGTCACGGATAGCGGCAACCTGATCCAAAGTGGCCAGCTCCAGCTGTCCTACGCCAATCTTGTTCCCTTTCATATCAAAATCTTTGTAATCACGGAACAAAAGATCCTTGGAAGGTACGCCATCAACGGCTGATTTGGCTTTCAGCATATCCATGAACAGCGCGTCGGTATCATCAACACCGGCAATAACCTTCAGATCGGCAACTGCAGCCTTGTCGGCATCGGTGCAGGTGGGCGACTTGAAATTTACAGTATCGCTCAGGATGGCGCTCAGCATGGCGCCGGCGATGTCCTTGGGAATTTCAATGCCTCTCATTTTGTACATCTCATTCAGCACGGTGCAGGTACAGCCAACAGGCTGAGCATTAAAAAGGATTGGATTATTAGTTGTAATGTCACCGATTTTATGATGATCAACAACAGCAACAATCTCGGCTTCAGTTATTCCGGCCGGAGCCTGACCGATATCACTGAAATCAACCAGAGCGACCTGTTTGCCGGCGGCATCGGTAATTTCTTCGGGTGCGGTCAAACCGAATTTTTCCAGAACAACGGTGCTTTCCGGATTCAGTTTGGCAGCGCTGGACTGCATACAGGCAACTGCATCCTGACCCTCTGCCTTGAGCAGGTTGGCAAAAGAAATTGCAGCAGCGACGGAATCGGTATCCGGATTTGAGTGTCCAAAAACGCTAATTGACATAGTGCATCCTCCTTAAAAGAACGAAAATAATTAAATAATCCCTATACAACTTTACATAATTATGAACTAGAATATAAAAAGTGTTCAATCCTATACACCAAAAACAAATTGAGCGAAAGAAAAATTATCCAGTTTTCCGACTTTTTATTCAGTCGAGGTAAAGAGAAAAATAATGGACGAAAAAAAGCCCCCTCTTTTATCAAAAAAGCCAAAAGTACTGATTGCCGAAGACAATCCTGTGGTGAACAAAGGGTTAACTGAATTTTTAACTAAATGGGGTTATACGCCCATGCAGGTTGATAACGGCGATGATGCCTTACATATGCTGGAAGAGGATCATCAGATCAGGCTGGCTATTGTCGACTGGAATATGCCGGGTTTAAGCGGCATGCAGGTCTGTCAGCGATTGCGCATCAGGCCTGAAGGCCCTTATGTGTACATCATTATATTTTCAGCCAGAAAATCCAAAGAGGAAGAAATCCTTGCCCTAGACGGTGGCGCGGATGACTACTTGGTCAAGCCTTGTAAACCTTCAGTGTTACGAGCCAGACTGGGAGTCGGCCGGCGCATTACTGAAACGGCGTTGCCCAGTCAAATGAACCAAAACACCATTGCCGCGCAAGCTGCCACTGATGAAAGAAAATCTGAAAAAGACGATTCCGGCGACCCGGAGGGTGAGAACAAATGACGGACTTTAAAGCAGTACTCTTCGACCTTGACGGCACCCTGCTCGATACCCTTGACGATCTGGCCGACTCTATGAACATGGTTCTTAATGAAATGGATTATCCGATGCATCCCACAGAGGCCTATAAATATTTCGTCGGGGACGGTATTGAAATCCTCGCACGCCGGGTTCTACCGGAAAAGTGGCGGAATGAGAACAGGATTAAAACTTGTGTGATGGGGATGAAACGTATCTATGGTGATCATTGGGCCGACAAAACAAAACCTTATGACGGAATACCCGAAATGCTTTCCGAACTGCGCATCAGGGGATTACGCCTCGCTATTTTATCAAACAAACCCGATGACCTGACAAAAACAGCCGTCGCTCATTTTCTCGGCGGACAGCAGTTCGATCATGTTGCCGGCGCCTGCCCGCAATTCCCCAAAAAACCTGATCCCGCCGGAGCCGTAGAGATCAGCAAGCAACTCGGTATTGATCCAGAAAAAATTCTCTATATCGGTGACACGAGCACGGACATGCAGACCGCTGTCAGAGCCGGGATGTATCCATTGGGAGTGTTATGGGGATTCAGAACATCCGGGGAACTGACGGAAAGCGGCGCTAAAGGATTGGTAAAAAGGCCGGCTGAAATCGTCAATTATCTCTGACAGGTGTTTTGACAAAAAAACAGGAGAGGAACTATTCAGCCGATAAGCGTAGACTTCGAGACAACCGGGAACGTCCTCTATTTTAAGGGCCACTGATCAGGAAGCGAGTCTCTCCTGCTCTTTGATCTGCCGAATTTCACATGCTCTGCTAAAGGCCTTTTCCCTGCCGTGCTTTTTAATTGATACCGACGTTTTCCCTTGTTTACCCAGAGGCGTAACCCAACTTACCTCATATCTATTCATCTCGTCGTTCAAACGAACACCGACAACGCCGGTCTTGGTGTTGCTCACCGTGACGATATGCCTGTCGGTTCTCTGCTTGCCAAGCTTTTTTTCTATTTGATCCCGCCAGGCCAAGGCTGAAAGCAGACTTGAATAACGACCACCGCATTTACCATCTGAAAAAAACTTGGAATGGGTTTTACCAAAATAACGAACACGTACATACCAGCCATGAGTTCGTTTTGTTTCTTGATCGATCCTGGCAATGTCCTTATGTTTTTCCAAAAGAATTTTTTTGTCAGGTTTTTTTGCCATTTTTTCTCCTTTTATATTAAATTGGCTTGTCAATAAAAAAGTCTTTATACTCATCTAATCAATGTGGTACTGTCCTTTATCCTGCCTAGGTACAAATACCAATATAACACTTCAAGTAACATGATTGCAAAACAAATTAAACTATTCTATAAAAATTGAATTTTTCTCATTTTCATCTGTTTAGAATTATTATGAATCAATCCGAAAAAAACTTTATCGAACTGCAACGCGTTATCAAAAAACTGCGCGGCCCGGACGGCTGTCCCTGGGACCGGCAACAGACACCGCAAAGCTTCAAACCATATATTATTGAAGAGGCACATGAGCTTGCTGAAGCCATTGACCATGATGATCCGGAACATATCAAGGAAGAACTAGGCGATCTTTTATTTCAAGTCGTTTTTCTAAGCCGATTGTATGAAGAAAAAAAACAATTTCTCCTGGCAGATGTCATTGACGCCATTACAACTAAAATGATTCGCCGTCATCCCCATGTTTTTGAAAATAAAAAAATCAACTCTCTTGAAGAACAGCGGCGCAGCTGGCTGAAAATCAAAGCAAAAGAGAAAGGCCGAAAAAGACAGAACAAAGGAGATCTGGATTTCCCCAGTTCACTGCCTTCCTTAACTAAAGCCCTGCGGGTTTCCGAACGGGCCGAAAAAAACGGTTTCCAATGGCTTGACCACGCTGAATTTCTCGAGAGTCTTGATGAAAAAAAAGAGGAGCTTAATCGCGCTGTGAACGCTGATACAAGCCAGGACATTTTCAACAGAATAGGTGATCTCCTGTTCTTGATTGTTCATATCGGCCGTATCAATAAAATCAACTGTGAAGACGCTTTGAATTCGACAACGGACAAATTTATCTCAGATTATAACCGGCGGCCGAAAAAGAAAGAGTCGGATCATGAAACTTCCTCCATTTTAAAAAATCATAACAACGCATAAAAGCCTGCCCAATCCAGTCCTGACGACAAAAATATTGACAGTTTACAAAGACCATGTTAATTGATTTCTTCTTAAAGTATGAATGATCTGATCTTTAAATATCGGCTCAATTATGCTGCCAATGCCGGTTCAACCGGAAAGAGAAAACAACCTCCTTGCTCTCCACTGATGAGAAAAAGGAAAAAGAGGGCCTGTCACGTCCATAAGGGGGAAAACTATGCGCAGGTATGAAACGATCACTATCATCAAGGCAAATATTGCTGAAGATGAGATCGACACCATTCTTGACAGGATGGAAAAAATTATTCAAGAAGAAAACGGTGAAGTTCTCAAAGTTGATAAATGGGGACTGAGAAAACTTGCCTATCTCATTAAAAAAGAACAACAGGGCTATTATATTCTCACTGAATATGCTGGAACTCCCGCTGCTGTAAATGAGATTGAGCGAATTTTCAAGATTGACGAACGCATCCTTAAATATATGACCATAAAGCTTCAAGATGTCTATATTGCCGATGAACCGTCGAAAGACGAGGATCAAAAAGAATCTGATCAAGAAGAAATCAAAACTGAAAACTCTGAGGCTGATGCGCCTGAGGCTGATGCGATAGATAAGGCAGAATGATATGAAAAAGAAAAAAATCTTTCACCGTAGAAAAGTATGCCGTTTTTGCGCGGACAGAGACATTATTATCGATTATAAGGACCCGAAGGTTCTTAGAAGTTTCGTCTCTGAACGGGGAAAAATTATCCCACGCAGAATTTTCGGAACCTGCGCCAAGCATCAGCGGGAACTGACCGAGGCAATCAAAAGGGCTCGGCAAATTGCCTTGATGTCCTACAGCGGCTCCATGCAGGGTTAAATCAGCACCGGGCCTTTGCCAAAAAAAAATTAATGGCCGGCCAAGATGACAGTCAAAAAAGACTGAACCTTTCAATTCTCTGCATCGGGTTAATTGCAACCGTATTCCTGCTTCCAATTCTGACTTCACAACTCGGTTGGCTTCATACCCTGATTCCTCTACCGATTTTTCTGGTTTTGATCGGATTCGGGACAAGGCATGGAACGCGAATTATCAGCGTTGCAATCATTGTTGCAGGAACGGTGTCTGTTCTAACCGGGTCTCTGGCGTCTCTTTTGGTCTCTTTTACTTTGCTTCCTCTTGGCTTCTACTTTGCCCAGGCCGCTCAAAAAAAAGAGACATGTTTGCATACAGCCTTTATGGGCGTTGTGTTGCTCATTGCATGCTGGATCTCGTCAGGTTTTCTGTATGGTCTCATTTATCATATCAATCCATACAACGAGATTATAACCGTATTTGATCAGGGAATTTCAGCCACCTATGCCATCTACCAGGAATCCTCTGATCTGTCGGCACAGGCGCTGAAGGAGCTTGAGCCGGTATTTCTTCAACTGAGAAACATAGTGCCTGTCATTATGCCCGCTATCGTGACGATTAGCGCTGTTTTCACGGTATGGCTCAACATGACAGCGGGCAACTGGCTGCTCAAAAAAAAGGATCCATGCCTTGCGCCATGGCAGGATTTTTATTATTGGCACCTTCCGGAAAAACTTGTCTGGCCGGTGATTATTGTCGGTGTCGGATTAATTTTACCGATTGGGCCGTTGCGAAGTTTCAGTATAAATGGCGTTTTAATCCTGGGAACATTATATTTTTTTCAGGGCCTTGCGGTTCTGGCAACCCTTTTTAATAAATGGTCAGTACCTCGGCCGTTCAGAATTCTGGTCTATGCCCTGATTCTGATCCAGGCCTACGGTTTTGTTTTTTTGGCCATCGCCGGTCTGGCCGATGTCTGGCTTGATTTCAGAAAAAGCCGTTCAAAAACCAAATAAGGTCTAAATTGAAAAAATTAGGCTTCAATTAACCGACATACTATAGAGCGTCAGGAGACTTTCTCCTGAACAGAATATATTAGGATCTACCTTTTCGGGTGGAGGGATACAAAATGGAACTAATTTTAAAAGAAACAATAGATACACTTGGAGAGGAAGGGGATATTGTCAAGGTTAAACCCGGTTATGGCCGGAATTACCTGATTCCCACCAATAAAGCGATAATGGCGAACAAGGCCAATCTGTTCCTTCTGGAGCAGCAAAAATCGGCGATCGATGCAAAAAAAGCAAAACTTCGGGCAGAATCTGAATTTCTGTCTAAGAAAATCGCCGGCTCAACAGTGCAAATCTCCCTGCTTGCCGGCGAAGAAGATAAACTTTATGGCTCAGTTACTTCTACCGATATCGCTGAAAAACTTTCAGAGCTGGGTATCGTTATTGACAAAAGAAAAATCCAGCTGGATGAACCAATCAAGACTTTAGGCGTTACCATGGTTACCTGCAAAGTCGGATACCAGATGAGCTGCGAAATCAAAGTTGAAATCGTTCCTCTTTCCAGTGAAGATACGGAATAATCTTTTGCTACTATTCCATAGCACCCCATCTTCGCCCATTTCTGAGTCTTGCATACCCATACTCGCTTACCTGGCCTTTTTGAATAACACTAATGCGGAGTCTCCGCTTTGCTCCGCTTACCGTTCGAAGGCCCAGGTAAGGGTAGACTCCGAATGAACCAGGTAAGCGAGACTCCAATATGGAGTACCCCTGATATAGAATGGTGGTTAGGCCAACTTGGTAAGCCACCTGAATAGTTACATCCCAAGTTTTTTATTTTTTTGCATTTATCTTAATATAGTGCGATGTTCCCATGGAACAAAAAAATATTTATGGCATAGCCCGTCGGCTACCTCCTCAAAATCTTGAAGCCGAGCAATGTGTTCTCGGTTCCATTCTTCTTCGTCCCGGCACTCTAGCTAAAACGCTGGAAATTATATCCCCTTCTGATTTCTACAAGGAAGCCCATCAAGTCATTTATAATGGCCTTACCTCTCTTTTTGAACGAAACGAACCCCAAGATCTCATCACCATTGTCAATTGTCTCCAAGACGCAAACAAGCTTGATTCGATTGGCGGGCCTGCCTATCTTGCCAGTTTAACTGACATTGTTCCTGTTGCGGCCAATATCAACCATTACGCAAGAATCGTCCGGGATAAATCCATTCTTAGACAACTCATTGCGACAACGACCGATATTGCCTCCCGCTGTTACGAAGAACAAAACGAGATAGAAAACCTTCTCGACGAGGTGGAACAAACGGTTTTCGAAATCTCCAGATCCAAGAGTGAACAGGGTTTTGAACCGCTGAACAAGGTGATTACCGAGACGTTTGAAAGGGTCACTTTGCTGGCGGAAAGAAAAGAGATGATCACCGGAGTTCCCAGTGGCTTCGTGGACCTGGACAAGATGACGGCCGGTCTGCAGCCGTCTGATCTCATTATCCTTGCTGGAAGACCGAGTATGGGGAAAACCGCCTTGGCCATGAACATTGTCCAAAACACCGCCCTGCTGCATAAAGTCCCTGTGGCTGTCTTTAGTCTGGAGATGTCCAAATCCCAACTCGGTCTGCGTATGCTCTGTTCGGTGAGCAGGGTGGACTCTCAGGACCTTCGTACCGGATTTATCAAGGACTATGACTGGCCCAAACTCACCCGAGCCGCCGGGGAACTCTCCGAAGCGACTATTTTTATTGATGACACACCATCCATTACTGTTCTGGAAATGAGGGCTAAGACCAGAAGGCTCAAGACCGAATATGATATCGGTCTGGTCGTGGTCGACTACCTGCAACTGATGCGCGGCCGGGGAGACAGTCGGGAACAGGAGATCAGTGAAATTTCAAGATCCCTCAAGGCTATGGCCAAGGAACTTAATATCCCGGTCATGGCCCTGTCCCAACTGAACCGCAGCCTGGAAAACCGTCCCAACAAACGGCCCCAACTTTCCGATCTGCGTGAGTCAGGCGCCATTGAACAGGATGCCGATGTTATTCTTTTTATCTACCGGGATGAAATTTACAATAAGGCGGAAGACAACCCGAAGCGAGGCATTGCTGAAGTGATTATCGGCAAACAACGAAATGGCCCCACCGGTACTATCGAACTGGCCTTTCTTGACCGTTATACAACCTTTGAAAGTCTCACCAGGCAAACTGTTTCGAAAAGCGACATAATTCATTAACTTTTCATCTTTTGGTGACTATGCAAAAAATCTTTTTTCCTCTGGAAGAGGCACAGAGTTTACAGAGTTTTTTCTCTGCGTCTCCGCGCCTCTGTGAGAAAAATATTTTAAAAAAATCATAAAATATCGTCCCCGGGATACCTGACAGGAAACAGCATGAGCGTCAATAATCTATTAAAATACGACTTTAAATCCATTGAAGAAAAATGGCAGAAGATATGGCTGGAAGAAAAAACATTCAAGGCGGTTGAAGACGCTGATCAGCCGAAATACTATCTTCTTGAGATGTTTCCCTATCCTTCCGGCCGCATTCATATGGGACATGTCCGTAATTACAGCATCGGTGATGTTGTGGCCCGCTACAAGCGGATGAAAGGATTCAATGTCATGCACCCCATCGGCTGGGACGCATTTGGGTTACCTGCTGAAAATGCTGCCATCAAAAACAAAACTCACCCGGAAAAATGGACCCGTGAAAATATCGATTACATGAGAAATCAGCTGCGCCGGATGGGATTCAGCTATGATTGGGACCGGGAACTGGCCACGTGTGATCCTGAATACTACCGCTGGGAACAGCTCTTTTTCATTAAACTCTTTAAAAAAGGTCTGGTTTACCAGAAAAAAACCACGGTTAACTGGTGCGAGACGTGCCAAACCGTGCTTGCCAATGAACAGGTCATTGACGGCTGCTGCTGGCGTTGTGATCAGGCTATTAATCCTAGAGAAATGAACGGCTGGTTTTTTAAAATCACTGACTATGCCGATGAACTCCTGGAGGGATGCGACCATTTGCAAGGTTGGCCAGAAAAAGTACTGACCATGCAACGCCACTGGATCGGCAAGAGTGTTGGCGCAGAAATTGATTTCCCGATAAAAGATTTTAATGAGAGCCTGAAAATTTTCACAACCCGGCCGGATACTATTTTTGGCGCAACGTTCATGTCCATTGCCCCGGAACATCCCCTGGTGGCCCGTTTAGCAAAAGGGACGCCCCATGAAAAGGAAGTAGCCGATTTTGTCAAGCGCACCATCCTTGAGAAACAACAGCAGAACCCAGAAAATGAGCTTGAGAAAAAAGGAATTTTCACCGGCGGCCATGCGATCAATCCTTTTACCGGTAAAGCACTGCCGGTTTACGCCGCAAATTTTGTATTAATGGAATACGGTACCGGTGCTGTCATGGCCGTGCCGGCTCATGACCAGCGAGATTTTGAATTTGCCCGGAAATATGATATCCCTATCCGGGTTGTCATCCAGCCCGAGGGAAATCCCCTTAAAACGGAAAACATAGAGGAGGCCCATGATGGGCCCGGCATGCTGGTGAACTCCGGGGACTTCAGTGGTCTAGCGTCGAACAAGGCGAAAAAGGCCATCACCGACTTTGCCTTTGATAATAAATTCGGCAAAAAACAGACGACATTCAGGCTGCGGGATTGGGGAATTTCCCGCCAGCGTTATTGGGGGTCACCCATCCCCATGATTCACTGTAAAAAATGCGGGGTTCAGCCGGTTCCCGAACAAGATCTGCCGGTTAAGCTGCCCACCGATGTTCTCTTTGATCAATCCGGCAAATCTCCACTGCATAAACTGGAAAGCTTTTATCTCACTACCTGTCCCAAATGCGGTTCCACGGCCCGACGTGAAACCGACACCATGGATACCTTTGTCGAGTCATCCTGGTATTATGCCAGATACTGCAGTCCGAATTATACGACGGGGCCGCTGAAAAAAAAGGCGGTGGACTACTGGCTGCCGGTAGACCAGTATATCGGCGGTGTGGAACACGCCATCCTCCATCTGCTCTATGCTCGTTTCTTTACAAAACTCCTCCGCGATCTCGGCTACCTGACAGTAGACGAACCATTTACCAACCTGCTGACCCAGGGAATGGTGATTAAGGACGGCACAAAGATGTCAAAGTCCAAGGGCAATGTTGTTGACCCAAACGATCTGGTCAGCCTCTACGGTGCCGACACGGTGCGTCTCTTCAGCCTTTTTGCCGCCCCCCCCGAACGTGACCTTGAGTGGAGCGACAAAGGTGTTGAAGGATCCTACCGGTTTTTGAACCGCATTTACCGTTTTGTCATAGAAAACCTGGAGCTGCTGCAAAAACCCTTAAATACCATTCCGGATTCATTAAACAAAGCCGGCCGGGATCTGCACCGAAAAACACACCAGACCATCCGTAAAGTCAGTGGTGACATGGACTCTCATTTCCACTTCAACACGGCAATCAGCGCAATCATGGAACTGGTGAATACCCTCTTTGCCGAAACCGGTGAAAATGCCAATGAAGTTGTCGAACCAGATGTCATCCGGGAAAGCGTTGAGTCGATTCTGCTCCTCCTTGCCCCCATGGTGCCTCATTTCTGCGAAGAACTCTGGCAGCTGACGAGCCATGTCCAGCCTCTTTCTGAAACCCCATGGCCGAAATTTAACGCGCAGGCCGCCAAAGACGATGAAATTACCCTGGTGATCCAGATAAACGGCAAGGTGCGCAGCCGGCTCCTTGTCCAGGCAGATCAGGATGGCGAAAAACTTGAGAAAAAGGCCCTTGCGGATAAAAAGGTGCAAAAATTTATCGGTGACAAACAAATCCGCAAAATAATCGTGGTAAAAAATAAGCTGATTAATATCGTGGTGTGAAAATGAAATCTCTCTATTTCCCTGGCGTTTTTCTTCTGCTCTGGCTTTTGTCCGGATGCGGTTACAGCAGTCCCTATGCAACCCAGCCGAAATTTGTCGAAGAGACAGAGGGTGTCATGACTCTTTATCTCTCCATGTGGAAAAATCAGACCAATGAACTGGGATTCCAATCAATGATCCACCAGGATCTCATCGAATGGCTGAAAAAATCAAAAATGGTGAGATTAACTCAGGATCAACAGGAAGCAAAATACATTCTGGAAGGCACGATCAACTCCATCCGGTTCGAAGGACTGTCTTACGGTCGTCATGAAGAAGCGATCGAGATCAGGGCCATCACCAAAATAAGCTACGCTCTGCGGGAAAAAGAAACAGATAAAATTCTCTGGCAGCGGACAAACTATATCCGCCGGGACAATTTCAGAATAGGCAATGACTCGGTGATCACCAGTGACAACAAGAGAATGGCCCTGGCCGAGATATCAGAAGACGTGGCCGAAGAAATTTATACAAAAATTTTCTTTACGATTGCCAGGGCCGATAAGTCTCATTAGTCTTGTTGGTTCTGTTGGCCCTGTTAGTCTTACTCATCCGACCAACAAGACTAATGAGACAAACAAAACCAACAAAACCAACTGGATCAATCAGACCAACTAGACCAATTTCTTAAATTCTCCGGCAATTCCTTCCCCGTCAAGACCCTGTGCGGCATAGAGATCAGCCGGTTTACCCGACGAACCGTAACGGGTCACGCCAAGCCGTTTAAAGGCAACGCCAATCTCTTCCTCGGCCAGAATCATTCCCACAATGGAACCAAGGCCAGTATCAGCATGATGATCCTCCACCGTGAGAATCGGACCAATCTTGGCCGCCTCAATCACGCTTTGCCTGTCAAATGGAGCAATGGAGGCACTCATCAGCACGGCCACGGAAAATCCATCATCGGTCAATTTCCTCCAAGCCTCCATAACATTGGTGGTCAGGGCGCCATAGGTGATGATTGTTCCGTCCGTTCCCTTTCTGACCCAGTCGGCCCGACCTGGCTCAAACTGGTAATCACCGCCAAAATAAGGACTACCGTCTTCCGCCAGGATCATGTTCAGTTTCGAGCGGCCCATGCCGACAAAATGATTTCCCGACGTAGCGCCCACGTAACGGATAATACGATCGGTCTGGTTCGGATCAGCCGGCAGAAAAATGGAGAAATTAAAATAATTGCGCATCAGGCCGATATAATCAATGCCCTGATGAGTGGGTCCGTCTTCTCCTACATCCAGACCAAGATGGGTGGCCACGACCTTGAGATTGGTATGATTGATATCATTAAGCCGATTTTGGTTATAAACTTCGGAAACGGCGAAAACACCAAAGGTACTGAAAAAAACAACCAGCTCCTCACGGCTGATGGCCCCGGCCATGGTGGCGGCATGATGTTCCTGAATGCCGGATTCAATAAAGGCCTCTTCCATGTGCCTGCGGAAGCCGCCCATTTTCACCGAGCCTTCCAGATCACAGGAAACGCCGATAATCTTAGCCTTGTTCTCGGGATCATTATTGGCCTGGGCCAGACCGAGAAGAGCCGTGCCATAGGCTGAACGGTTGTCCGTCTTGGTGTCCGCGTCATAGGTGACCGGCGTGCCCGGATCGATCTGTGGATAACAAACCTTATTTTCCAGCCGGGTCTCGGTTGTCACCGGCTTTTCACGCAACTTGCTCCACTTGTCAAAATCATTTTCAACACCAAGCTCTTCCATGGCCTTATCCAGCTGCTCTTTTTTCAGGGGTGATCCATGGTACTTGGACAGATTCTCCATAAAAGAAATTCCCTTGCCCATGATGGTCTGGGCATTGATCAGGGTGGGCAGGGACGGATCAGCCACCCGGCCGCCAAAAACTTTGGAAAAAGTTGAAAAAATCTGATTATAGTCATGTCCATCCGTCAACAGTTCGCAATTCCAGCCCGAAGCACTGAAAAGAGCATTCACATCCATGGGCATGATATCATTGGTGGGACCGCAAATTTGCAGTTTATTGCGGTCAACAATGACAACCAGATTATTTAACTTGTACTTATGGGCAAAACGCATGGCCTCAACAGCCTGCCCCTTCTGCAGTTCACCATCACCCATGTAAACAATAACTCTCTGATCCATCCCCTTCAATCTCATGGCCATGGCCATGCCCACACCAGTTGAAAGTCCCTGGCCCAGGTTGCCGGTATCCCATTCAACACCGGGGACGATCCGTTCCACATGACCGGGGAAACCTGAACCAGCCCGCCGGAAACCGGTAAGGAAGGCCTCTTCACTGAAATAACCGTATTCAGCCAGGACGCCGTATACCCCCGGAGAAACATGACCGATGCTCATTACTACCCGGTCACGATTTTCCCAGAGCGGTTCGTCAGGCCTGTGACTGATACAGCCATAGGTTGTCAAAAGAAGATCCAGGCTTGAAAGAGATCCCCCCGGATGGCCGGAAGAGGCAAGGCTTGTGGAAAGAAGAATCCGCCTGGCACAACGCTTTCTCATTGCGGCAAGCTCATTTAACTCTTCCGTGGACAGTTGATCATTATTAAGGTTTAATTGAAGTGTCATGGATGGTCTCCGGTCTTGTTGGTCCTGTTGGTCTCGTTGGTCTCGTTGGCCCGAGATCAGTTCAGCCAGGATAAGTATTCAGGGTGGCAAAAGCAATCCAAATAAGTTGGGCATCATACTATGTAATGATAGAACTCTCCAGTATAAAAAAACTGTCAAAAAATCAAATGAAGATAGGATCACTAACCCTCAAAAATCCTTTTGTTTTAGCGCCGCTGGCCGGATATACTGACCTCCCCTTCCGACTGCTGTGCCGCGAATACGGCGCAGGTCTTGTCTATTCAGAAATGATCAGTTGCCACGGTCTTATCTATCGCCAGCCAAACACTTTCAAGATGCTGCAAACCGTGCAAATGGAGCGACCCGTGTCCTTCCAGCTCTTTGGCAGTGAGCCGGAAATCATGGCAGAGGCGGCCACGATCCTCTCGGAACTGCCTATTGATCTCATTGATATCAATATGGGCTGCCCGGTGCGGAAAGTCACTAAAAAAGGAGCAGGCTCGGCCCTGATGAAGACCCCGAAACTGGCGGAAAAAATCATTCGCGGGGTATGCGAGCAGGCAAAAATGGCAGTGACCGTCAAAATACGCTCCGGCTGGAACCATCAATATCTTAATGCACCGGAATTTGCTCGCATGGCCGAAGACGCCGGCGCTGCCGCAATTGGTATTCACGGCCGGACCTGGAGTGACGGTTTTTCCGGCAACGCCGACCGACGAATTATCGCTGCCGTTAAAGAAGCAGTCTCCATCCCGGTCATCGGCAACGGAGACATCTTAAACTATGGGGACGGCCTGAAAATGATGGAGGATACCGGCTGCGACGGGGTCATGATCGGCCGAGGAGCTTTAGGAAGGCCCTGGATATTCCGGCCGGATCAGCCTGAATCTTCCCTGACACTTCGTTTGACTGCCCTCAAACGACATCTTGACCTTATCGCCACCCACCGCCCCACGGAATATGGCGTCGCCTCCATAAAAAACCATGCCGGCAAATATTTTAAAGGCATCCCCCATGGCGCGGCCATTCGTAATCAAATTTACCTGACAAACTCTTTTCCCGAACTGCAACGATTGATCAACTCGTTTAACAAAACTCTCCATATTACCTGATAATGTATCACTTTTTTACCTTCCTGCTTGACGCATCTTCTCATATATATCTATAATTTTTATAGATAAAATGTAACTATTCAGCTGGACCACCAAATTGGCCTAACCACCATTGCGTAACTGTTCAAGAGTACTCCATATTGATTCGTTCGGAGTCTCGTTCCTCGCTTACCTGTGCCTTTGAAACATACTTGTGCTATTCGGGAAGGCCAGGTAAGCGTAGTCTCCGAAATAGGACAAAATAGGGTGCTCCTGAATAGTTACAATAAAATAAAATCATAGCTTCAAAACCATAGGCCAAAAGATCGACAAAACCTGACTGCCGAAATCATGCCGGAATTTTCTAAATGAAGTCAATGCAGCTGACAAAAATCATCCTGATCGGGCTGATCCTTCTTGCTCCACTTTCACTGAACAAAAAATCAGCCAATGGTGACAACCTGCTTGATCCAAGCAACGGTGGAGAAATAACATTTTATTCTTCACAGCATAACAGCTACCCAGCAAGCCGACTGCATGATCTTGCCACCGATCAATTTTGGTTATCTTCCTCAGGTCATTTTGTAAATGATATTATTTTCCGTTTTGACACGAATTCTCCAAAAAAATGCTTCAATCAATTCCGCCTCTCTAATTATGGTAAACACAACAGGTCAATTAAACAATTTTCACTTTTTACAACCGATGATGAAATACTGAATTCTGATACAGGCATGGCAGGATGGCAACGTATTCCCGCTGATGAAAACCCAATAAATCCTGTCAACTTCCTGAACTGGGGAGAAGGCGGAACGCTAACCAGCTATACATCACAGCACAACAACTATCCCGCCTCCAGGATGAACAACGGCGATATCATACAATACTGGCTCAGCGCTGCCGGACGTTTTGAAAATAACCTGGA
>JAOZOY010000004.1:0-56086 GCA_029933005.1 Deltaproteobacteria bacterium | reverse complement strand
ATGATATCGCCGGAGTCAGACTTCATACCATTAATAATCATGGTGACGGCAGCTACATCGGCGCAAAGGAACTGGAGGTGCTCGGAACTTCTCTTGGACCAAGTTATACGTTTACCGCCACAAAGCAAAACGGATGGGATACATGGGCTCTTGACGCTCCCCTTAATGATATCGCCGGAGTCAGACTTCATACCATTAATAATCATGGTGACGGCAGCTATATCGGGGCAAAGGAATTTGAGATCTATGGCAATCCCATTGGGCCGCAATACGTTTTTAAGGCAGCAAAAAACAATGACTGGCAGAAATTTGATTTTAAAGATACCGGCGGCAAGCTCTTTCGCATTCACCTTTTAAGCAATTACGGTGACGGCAGCTATGTAGGCGCCCGGGAATTCGAGCTGACGGAATCCGCTTCTTCTTCATGTCTATTGCCTGATCCGATGACCGAATACCGTTTCGACGAGTGCATATGGAACGGTACCGCCGGAGAGGTAACAGACTCCAGCGGCAATGCTCATAATGGTTCGATCATTAACACAGCCAAGACCGTTGCCGGCGGGACAATATGTAACAACAGCCAATTTGCAGCAATTGATTATGTCAAAATAGAGGATAGATTATACTCTGAACAGAATGCGCAAACCATGATGCTCTGGTTTAGAACATCAGTTGTACAAAGCGGAAAATTCCTCTTGACAAAAATTGGAAGCTCAGGAAACAGAAAATATGACTGGGGCCTTTATATGACATCAAACAGCACATCTATATCCGCCTATTTTACAAGAGATAATAGCGGCGATTTCAATAATACATATACGATCGGCATATCAAATGGAAGCGGCTGGAACGATAATACCTGGCATCATATAGCTGCTGTTTTTGACGGAGATCACACGCTCTATTTTTACGTTGATGGTCTACTGGAATCGACACGAAGCGATCTTCCCACCCCTTTTACACTGGCAAATCGAGATCTTGATACATTTATAGGCGGCAGTCCTCATGGCTGGGGGGGCTACCAGGGAGAAATAGACGAATTACGAATCTATTCTTCCGCTTTATCAGCTTCACAGATCAATGATATTTTTAATGATACTGGCCATATTTGTCCTTCCTGTTCAGCAGTGGACCACTATGAAATTCATCATGACGGTTCAGCCCTCACCTGTGAACCTGAAAGCATTATAATAAAAGCCTGCGCAAATGCTGACTGTTCTTTACTTACCACAGATTTTACGGATGTCACTCTTTCCCCTGTGGGTTGGGTGGGAGGAGAAGACAAAACCTTTACCGGTTCGGCAGCCTATGAACTGCGCCACGCCACTGTCGGAACTATGACCCTGGCCATAAGTTCCGCTAATCCCAGTGCCTCTGTTACCTGTTTCAATAACGGTATTTCAGGAAACTGTGTGCTCCCCTTCCATGAGGCCGGTTTTGTTTTTAACATACCGACCCAAGTGGCTTGCAAGACTTCTTCTGCTGTTACCATCAAGGCGGTAAAGAAAGACGACGACAGCCAAAAATGTATTCCGGCCTTTGCCAATCATACTGAAGATATTAATTTTCAGTCCACATATATCAATCCCGGCAGCGGCATGAAATCAATCACGGTGAACAGTACATCTATTTCCGGCTCTTCCCCCGGCACATCAATCAGTCTCACTTTTGACGAGAGCGGCGAATCAAATTTTATCATATCGTATCCAGATGCTGGCAGGTTGCAGATGGACGCCTCATTTTCAGGCACAGGCGATGAGGCAGGCCTTGAAATGACCGGTAGTGATACCTTTGTAGTTCGACCTGCGGGCCTCTGTGTTTACTCGGATGATGCCAATAGTGATTGCGCTTCAGGGGATGCAACATGTTCAAAATTTACTCAGGCAGGCCAGACATTTAACCTTAAAGTCAAGGCAATGTGCTGGGAAGCGGACAGTGAGGCTGATACGGATTTCTGCGACAACAGTGTTACTCCTAACTTTGAACTTGCAGGTATAACAGTTATACAAAACCTGGTAGCACCGGTCGGAGGCAGCAGCGGCAGCCTTACTGTTCCTTCCTTTAACATGGCGGCCGGAGATAATGGCGAACATACCATGACGCAATCCATCAGCGAGGTCGGCGTCTTTACCTTTACAACCGACCCGCCATCCTATCTCGGCCTGGCCGCTGTTGCGATCCCGGCTTCAACCAGCGCAAATATCGGCCGATTTTATCCGGCGGAACTCACCGTCAGCGCCAATAGTCCGCAGTTTTCTGATAGTTGCCCGGCCGGCAATTTCACCTACCTCGGCCAGGAATTTGGTTTTGACACGGAGCCGATTTTTACCGTAACCGCTCTCAATACTGCCGGCGTCAGCACCTTGAATTACGCCTCCGATTTCTGGAAGCTTGGAGGCGCCCTGGCAAACCGGACGTACAGCAACCAGGCAACAACCGCTGCCACACTGAGCCTGAGCAAGGACGGCGGCAATGCAACTCTCGCCAATCACAATGATCTTGACGGCAACGGCACGTTGACGGTAAGCGGTGACAGATTGATCTATACAAAACCAACGTCTCCGGAAACGCAGTTTGCGGCCCTGGTGGATCTCAACCTCACCGCGCCTGATCTCACCGACGCTGACAATGTCTGTTACGATTCCGATTCCGACGGTACATGTGACGGCTACACGATATCTGTCAGCGACACAAATCTTTACTGGGGCCGGCTGCGGCTGCAAAACAATTTTGGTCCCGAGACCGAAGATCTCTTCCTGCCTTTATCCGTGCAATATTTTGATGGCACGAACTTTGTCACCCATATTGCTGACAGCTGTTCCCAGGTAACACTTTCTTTTGACGGTTATAGCGGGAACCTGACCTCCGGCGAAACCTGCGTTCAGGACAGCGGCAGCCCCGGAGACAGCGGTGAAGGCTGTGCGGCCGCGGGACTTGCAGCTGAACAATTCCTGGAACCACCGCTGCTTGGGGATTTCAATCTCTTTCTTAAAGCACCGGGAACCGGTAATGATGGTATTGTTAATGTGACGGCAAGTGAAGAATCCGACGCGGCCTGGCTCCAGTACGACTGGGACAATGACGGCAATCATGATAATGACTCGACAGCCACCGCCACCTTCGGTATCTACCGGGGAAATGACCGGATCATCAACTGGCAGGAAATTTCAAGATGATCTCGAGCCTTGAATATGACGGATTTACCCTTATTGAACTCGTCATGGTGATCCTGTTGCTGGGGATCCTCTCTGTCTCTGTTGCGGTCAAATGGCCCGGCTCCATGAAGGAGGCTGCGGCGGTGGGAGAATTCAAGCGAGCTGTCCGTTATGCGCAGCATCTGGCCATAACCCGAGAATTTACCGGTGTCGCAACCGCCTGGGGGATCACTGTTACCGGCAACAAATATACTGTTCAACGGCGGGCTACGGACTGTACGGATTGTTCCGCCGCGGACTGCGTCCATGACTTCTGCGGGCGTTCTCTCCTTGATGACGCGGAAATTACCATTACATCGGGAAACATCTGGTTCAACGGTCTTGGCACACCGTTTAATGACAGCCTGGCTCCCCTGGACGACACCATCTTCACCATCACTGAGTCCAGCGGCTCCACCGTGACCATTTATGGGGATACAGGTTATGTGGAATAAAAATCAATTTTCAGGCGGCTTCACTCTGCTTGAGTTAATCATGACCATTGTTATTCTCGGTTCTACCTCATTGATCCTGGTTCCCTTTTTTCAATCCATCAGCCGCAGTCCCGATCCCATGCTGCGCCAGCGGGCCATTTCCCTGGGCCAGGCCATGATGGATGAAATTCTGTCAAAAAAATGGGATGAAGAGACCCCCAACGGCGGCAGACCGATTTGCAGCCATGAAAGCAATGCCGGTCGGGCCAGTATTGACAACTGCTCGCACCAGGCCGGTAATATCGGCCTGAATTCAGGAGAATTAACAACTGACCGTTCCAACTGGGACGATGTGGATGACTATAACAATTTGCCCACGGAAACCGATACATTTAAAGATCTGGAAAATAACTCCTTCACCATGACCGGCTACACGAGATCCGTCACGGTTAAGTATATTCCCAGTGACAGCAACCCCATCGAGGCTGCCAATCCAGCCGGGGCGACGACCCAGTCGTCATCCACCGACACCAAGAGAATCGTGGTGACCGTCACCTCGCCCCTTAATGAAACATTCAATTTTGTAGCGGTTTCATGCAATTTTTAAAGCCAAAATCTGGCATAAAAATATATGATTTTTTCTCTCAGAGTTCGCAGAGGCACAAAATTTTTTGTTTTTTTCTCTGTGTCTCTACTGCTCGGCAAAAGTCTTATTAAAACATGACGAAATCTTGTAACCGCAATAACGAAACTGGCTTTACCCTCATGGAAATGATCATTGTCATTATCCTGCTGGGGATCATTGGTGTTGCAGGCGCTGAGTTTATCAATCAGGCGTTCAAAGGTTTTTCATCCATTGAAAACAGAACACGGATCTACGAGGAAGGGAAAACCGGACTGGTGAGAATGGAACAGGAAATCCACCTTGCCGTTCCAAACGCCATTAATGTTTCAGCAGGAGGGACAACAGTCAGCTTTGGTCTGATTGATGAAATTGCCATGCGTACTATCTTTGGTGAATATACCGAGGATGATCCCTGTGGGACCAATTCGATAACAGACCAGACCGCCGGCCTTTCCCGGAATTCCCTGGTGTCGATCTATAATACCGGCTGGAAAACCTTTTCCGGCGGCTCCCGCCTCTATACCGTCACTTCAAATAATATCAATCCAATGACACTTGACGCAAATATCAGTGCCTCATCACCATTTAAAAGATTCTTCGCGGTTCGTGATAAATGTGTGCAATACCAAATTTCCGGTAATGTCCTTTACCGGCTGACGGCTGATGTGGACGCCAATGGAATTGGGGCCTTTGCCAATCCCAAACCGCTGATCAAAAACATTTTTCCAACCGAATCACTGGACTATTTCAACTTTCAGGCCGGAACATCCAACAGCAACGCCAGACTGTCAATCCATTTCACCATTTCCGTCAAAGGCGAATCCATCAACTTTCACAAAGAAATTCATATCCGCAATGTACCCTGAGCAAACCCATATCATAAACGAAAGGGGGATCGGACTGCTTGGTGCCATTTTTGTCATTGTTATCCTGGCTCTTTTCGGTCTCCTCATCGCCCGCTACACCCAGACCACATCTGTTTCCTCCGCCGAAGACTATCTCTGGGCTCAGGCTTTGTACAGTACGGAATCCGGTATCAGGCTACGGATGCTTGAACATGACGGGGGCGGCAACTGGTCCGGCTGGACAGGTTATCCGGTTGTTCAAAATTTTTCCGTCAGTGAAGTTTCATCAAGTCTGCAGTCTCTCGGGAACCCTTCATATATCAGGGCCAAAGCCTTCCAAAATCAGATTGTCAGGGAGATGGAGGTTAAATATATAAAATGATGTTATTTTTTGCTGGACAACAGGCCGGAAAATTTCATACCATAATTTTACAACCATTTGATATTCGATAATAAATCATAAAAGGCATCTCCCATGTCCCACCCTCGAAAACAGCATGGCTTTACCCTTCTTGAACTGGTGATCGTCATCATCATTATCGGCATCATATCCGGCGTGGCCATTCCTCATTATCTTGATATCGTGAAAGAGGCGAAAATCGCAGCGGTTAAAGGGCAACTTGCGGCAATCCGGGGCGGCATTGAGCTGGCTCACGCCAAAATCCTGTCCTCGGGCATTAATACCGGCATCACCGGAGACAATCCGGACTGGCCCACACTCGAAGAAGTCCAGTTCAATGAGCTGCGGCTTTCCACCCGGCCGGAATCCATCCGCCATCTCCGGCTGGTTCGAGGTGAACATTATTCACTGATCCAGAATCAGGCCCTTCCCTTTTGTAATCTGCCGGACATGACAAACTCCATGTCAAACAATCAGGCGGCGGTCACCGGCATGGCACTGAATGACGCCACTTCACACCCCAGGAAGGGAAACGAGGCAAGCGGCTGGGCTTATTATCCGGGCAACGAACGGGATGCAAACGGCCGCAGTGTTGAGGCGATATTTTATGTTAATGATGATCGGGCCTATACCGATAACGTTGATGCGGGTGATGTCCGACCCTCTGACTTTTAAATTTCTAACCCCACTAAAGCGGAAAAAACATCACATTTTTCAGAACTCTTTTCAGTAGTCGCTTGGCAGGTGTAAGTGCCTTGTCGTGGGCGCTCATCCTTGTCTCAAAAGCTACTTCCAGTTTATTATTTTTTTATGACAGACTTTCAGGAGTAAGGCGCTAAAAACCGTGAGTAAACTTTTTGAAACACTGGAAAAAATCCAGCGGATTGAACCGGCCCCGGCTGGACCGAGCATTTCAGCTAACGGGATGGAGAACAAAACAAAACAGTGGCATAAATTTCTGCCTTTTCTCCTCCTAACCGTTGCCGTGGTACTGGTTGTTTCATTCTATACCACGCGCAATCAATCGGCCTTAATCATCCAGGTTAAAAAACCCGTGGAGGCGAAAAACGAGCAGGACAGGACCCCGACCGAATTGACCGTAGTTGCTGAAGACAATACACTTCTTTCGCCCGAACCAGAAACTCGGACAGCTTATCAGCAGATGGTCGATTTAAACAATCAGGGAACCCGCTTCCTGACAAAAAATCGATACTGGCAGTCCATTTATTATTTTGATAAGGCCAGAAAAATTCAACCCCAAAGTGTTGAACCGGTTATCAACCTGGCGGTTGCCTTAAGTGAACTGGGTCTGACTGGACCGGCCAATCGTTTTTTCACAAAGGCCCGCGAAATTGATCCTGAACACCCAGTGCTCCGGGAAAATATGATCATCGCCTCAAAAAAAGGGATCCTGCACACCACCATGACTCTTGAAGTCTCTTTGCCTGACTTTGAGGAACAATAACGGCCATCCCGGCGAACCGACACAACAGATAAGCGAATCAATGAGACATCAAGAAATGAATGTTAATCTCTCACAGAGACTTTCATATAAAAA
Source organism: Deltaproteobacteria bacterium (assembly GCA_029933005.1). Taxonomy (GTDB): domain Bacteria; phylum Desulfobacterota; class Desulfobulbia; order Desulfobulbales; family SURF-16; genus JAGHCC01. Next base: position 49,030 of record JAOZOY010000004.1, on the reverse strand, counting down.
ATAACCAAACAGCCTGATTTAATAGATATCTCTTATGTTCGGCAGATTTAGAAAAAAGAATCGCTATGGGCTTATCGGCGACGCCCATGCCACGTACCTGACCACAGTTCGTCGATCCGTGGGACAGCCACCCTCTCTGGAAATCCTGGCCATGACCGACAGCGGACTTGAAGATGAGGTGACCCTGCCCCGTCTCCTGGCCGCCACACCGGGTATAAAAGGAGAAGTCTCCCTGGTCCCACCCCTGGAAAGCTTTAAAACCCTTTCACTGAGCATACCCAGAATTCCGGATGAAACCGTGGGAAAAACACTGCCCTACCACCTTGCTAAAAACCTTGATCAACCCCTGTCCGACTATATCTACGACTGGCAGATCGTCCAGCATCAAAAGGATAGTTTACTCATTGGCGTTTATCTTTATCCTCTGGAAACCTTTGAAAAAACAAAAAAAGAACTGAACCGGCATCATCTCGAACTCAAATTTCTGGAACCTGCTATTTTTACAGCCTTTGCTTACCTGGGACAGGAACACCTATTGCCGGAAACCGACACCCTCATGTCCGCCCTTATCTGGTATGATTCCGTGACATTCGGCGTTTATGAAAACCGGATAATCTCCCTGACGCGCACCTTGAAGATCAAGCAGCCGGAGTCCGCTTTTCAAACCGCACTGAAGAATTCCGATTTCTCCATTGTCGACCAGAACAAGCAAAACATGGAAAGCCCAAAAAACCGGCCGGGAATTATTCTTGAAAATGAAGATGAAAACTCCATCCTTTCCGACTTCAACCTGCTGCAACCGACGGACTACGAAGAATCCCTTGAGCTTGAAACAAGCGACGAAATAACTCCTGTGGCATCAACTCCCTTTTCCCCCCTTGAAACCGAAACGGATGAAGGTGACTGGGATAATTATATCCAGCAGATTACTCTGGAAGTCATGCGTACCAGAGATTATTACACGTCGGTTTTAAAAGGAGATCCGATAAAAACCATTAAAATTGCCGGCGCTGAAATTATATGGGACAAATTCAGCGAGGTCGTCCAAAATTCTCTGGATATTCGTGTAGAACCTTTGTGCAACCCCACACAGCTTTTGAAATGTCCACCTCTTTTCCATGTCATCGGTATGGGTGCGAGGACACGATAAGATGCTGAAACGGCTCAATCTGGTTCCGCAAATTCCCCTGGCGGAAAAGATAAAAAAGAAGACACCTGTGATTCTGGGAGTCTTTATCGCAGTCATTTGTGTTTTTCTTTTTAGCCGGATTCAATATCTCAACTATCAGGTAAAAAAAAACGATTCGGAAATTGAATCCATGCTGCAACGGGTCGCTGAAAGTGAAAAGCTGCAGGAACGGGTTAGCAGTCTGAACAGTGTAAACATCAGCAAAAAAAAGGAATATACGGAAATCCTGAACCAGGTGAGTGGTCTGGAAAATATGGGCCTTGAAAAAATATCGTATTCCAAAATTCTGAGCAGTATTTCCTCTTCTCTGCCGCAATCAGTAAAATGCAGCAGAATGAGTTTTATGGAAAAATCCGGGATAATCCATGGTTCCGCACTGCGTTACAAGGATCTTCCCCTGCTGGTGCGTACATTGAAAAAAGATCCTCTTTTTCGACATATTGAATTACAGGATCTTGACCGGGTTGAAGGAAATGCTCCTGAGCCCTTTACTTTCGACATTGCCTTTGACTTACAATGAATTTGCAGAAGTTGAACGATCTATTCATACCGAAAGTGAAACAGGTCTATTTCCTGCTACGAAATGATCCCGAGGCGCTCATCCAGGCCAGGCAGTTTTTTTTAGTATTTTTGGCCTGTGTCACGCTGCTGTGGGCCGGTGTTACCCTCTTAATCGAACCAAAAGAAAAACTGTTGCAGCAGAAGATCCTCCAGTTCCAAGAATTAGCAGGTTCCATACCTGATGAAATGAACCGTATGATGGCGGCAAGAGAAAAACAGTTAACACAGGAGAACCGTGATCTGGCCGATAAAATTGATATTTTACTCCTGAAAAGGACGCTGCTGCATGAAAACTGGCTGACAAAGGGTGACAGCGATCGTTTTAACAGGATCATATTCACACTTAACACGGACGCGCCGGTCAATATTGAAAATTCACTGGCACAAGTAAGCCTGCAGGAAAAAAGAAGCAAGGACGGCTTCATGCTTTATCCGACGACAATTGAGGGGAAGGGTTCTTTTTTGAAATTGTTCAATTATCTACAATATCTTGAAAATCAACCGGAGGTCGGTTTGATAACTGAATTGACGATTGAAAGGCCGGCTGACGCGGAACCTTTTCAGGTCGCTCCGATCCATTTCAGTATTGTTGTCAGCCGGATGACGCTGAAAACAAAGAAAGTAGAGGAAGTAAAAAAATAAAGAAGTAGAGAAGATAGAAACATGTACGAATGACTCATTCCGTACCTTCTCTTCATTCTTTATCCTCTTGGCATTCTTCATTAAAAAGCTATGTCTCCTAAACTGATATTCATCGCAATCCTGATCTTTCAGATAACCATAGCGTGGGCCGCCGACGCTACGGACGATCTGCCTGTTGTCCTGCGTATCCGTCCGGAAAAAATCATTACAGCAATGGCTGCTCAGCCCGGGCCGAAGCGCAACCCCTTTAACTGGAGCGAAAAACAGATCAATAACTTTAAACAGATCCAGGAGAAAAAAATCGATTATTTTGCCGGACTTGCTCTTCAGGGGATCATTTGGCACAGGAAAAACCCGTTTGCAGTCATTAATAATCGAATAGTCACTGCCGGCGATCGGATTCAGGATGCCAGGGTGATTGAAATCCACAAAAAGGAAATTCTTCTTGAACATGATGGTGTTTTTCATACCCTCTTCCTCTCTCCCCTTGTCATTGACGGTGGAGACATGAGGAACCGTCCGGCAACCCACAGGACAAATCAATGACATTCATCCAGCCAATAATACGACTCTTTTCAGTCAAACAGACCAAAACCCTGTGTGCCCTGCTCTTTCTGTCACTGCTCCTGCCGACCTTCTCCAGGGCGGACCTGGTGGACCGGCTCAGGGAATATCCGGCCAGCATGCGCTGTGAGAACATTAAGGTTTCAACCTTGCTGCGGGCCATGGGCCGCCAGAGCGGCATCAACATTTTTGTTGCTGACAATATTGATAACACAATCAGCTTTGATATGGAACAGGTCAGCCTCCATGATGTATTCCAGCTTATTATCGATACCCAGAAACTTCATTTCAGTGAAAAAAACAACGTTATTTCCGTCCAAAAAGAAATGGATTTCAAGGAGGAACAAAAGGATCTGACAACCGAGAAAATCTGCACCGACTTCGGCCAGGCTGACCAGCACCTTAATCAACTTCTACCGCTTAAAAGCGAACTGGGGACAATTACCGTCACCAGCCGGAATAACTGCCTGCTGATCAGGGACAGGCAAGAAAATATCCAACTGATCAGCGAAATGATCAAGGAACTGGATACTCCCATTCCCCAGCTCCACATCGAAGCACGCATCGTGGCCGTCTCAGACGCAGCCAAACAGCAGCTCGGCGTTAAATGGAATTATATGAACGCCCGCGACGCAGAGGCTTTAGCCAAAAAAACCAACCCTGTCACCTTCAACTCCGATCTCTCCCTTGCCGGCACTACGACCAATCTTACCCTGGGAATCATCAAGGACAATATAAACCTTAACTATGAAATTCAGGCCCTGCAGGAAGACAATGAACTGGAGATTCTATCTGCTCCCAGTGTTCTTGTCCTTGACGGCAAGGAGGCTGAAATCAAGCAGGGACAGGAGGTTCCCTACACCTCCCAGTCGGGCGACTACATAAACACCTCCTTTCGGGAGGCCAATCTGAGCCTCAAGGTCACCCCAAAAATACTGCAGAATGATCTAATCATCCTTGATGTCAATGTCACCAATGACAATGTGGATGAAACGAATAAAGTGGGCGAAGAGCCGCTCATCAACCGCCAGGAAATCACAACCAGCCTCTATCTGGAAAATAATGTTACCGTGGTGATCGGCGGCATTAAGGGCAACAAAAACATGGAACAAATCAGCGGCATTCCGCTACTGAAGGATATTCCATTGCTGGGCTGGCTCTTTAAGAGCCGAGACAAAAAAGGCGGCAATTATGAATTAATGATCTTTCTAACCCCGACCATCGTTACAATGAACCGGGCAAGGCAATACAGCACGGAGGCTGACAGCTATTTCCGGTATGAAGCTGAAAAAACAGGACTTCACTCATTTTCATCCTCCTATGAACGTCCCCTGAATCTGCGAAAAAACGATTCCAACATCCCCGACGAGGCAGAAAAATGAACTTTCTTGATTTTTTCAGATTCAGGGAAGAGCCCTTTCGGCTGACACCTGACCGGGATTTTTACTTTCCATCCTCGGGTCAATGCTCCATTGCCACGGTCATTCGCTACGGACTGGAACAGGGAGAAGGGTTTATCGTGGTGACCGGTGAAGTGGGTACCGGCAAGACCATGCTGCTCCGCTATCTCACGACACGGCTTTTCAAGGATTATGAGACAGCCATGCTCATCTCACCACAACTTTCACCTAAAGAACTGGTTCTGGCAATTCTGCGTGACGTGGGGCATGAGATTGACGGCGGTACCTCTCTGGATCTGCTCCTCCACAGCCTGAACGACCATCTTTTCACCCTGGCAAAAGATGGGAAGAAACTGGTGGTCATCATTGATGAGGCCCAGGGGTTGCCCACGAAAAGTATTGAGCAGCTCCGTCTTCTGTCAAATTTTGAAACCGACAAATATAAATGGCTGCAGATTATTCTTGTGGGCCAGCCGGAACTTGCCGACAAGATCAGTCATACTAGCCTGCGCCAGCTCAAACAACGCATCACTATCACGGAAACACTTCACCCTCTCTCTGTTAAGGAGGTAGGAGAATACATCCATTTCCGTCTCACCACGGCCGAACGTACCGATCTGCGCCTGGATAAAAAATTAACCAGGCTGATAAACCGTTACACCGGCGGTGTGCCGAGGCTGATAAACAAACTTATGAGCCGCACCCTGCTGGTGATGTACAGCGACAAAAAATTTTCTTTTGACAAAAAATCAATTCAAACCGCGGCCCAGTCCCTCGGCATGATCCCTGAAAGACAAAAAAACTTTTTTCCGATGCTCAGCTACAGTACCGGAGGAATATTGTTTTTTTTCCTTATTATGATGCTGATATGATTTCCAGCTAACCACGCAGACCCACGAGACCAACTTGACCAACAGGACTAATAAGACCAACAAGACCAATCATGGCTGAAATCATAACAAAAAAACGTTTCGGAGACATCCTGGTTGAAGGCGGGCTGATCAACCAGACTCAGTTGCAGCAGGCCTTGAATTACAGCCGGGAAAGAGAAATCAAGCTGGGAAAATCTCTGCTTGAACTCGGTTATGTCAATGACCGTGCTGTTGCCAAGACTCTAGCCAAACAGCTTGACCTGCCCTTTGCCGATTTTAAGCGTATCGTGGTTGATCCCCAGATCGTGCCGCTGATCCCGGAAACCCTGGCGAGGAAATTCAAACTCATCGCCATCGGCCGACGGCCGGGGGAAGTTCTGGTTGCCTTTACCGATCCCCTCAATATCTTTGCCTTCGACGAACTGAGACATCATATCCATGACAAAATTGTCATATGCGTGGCGATGGAATCTGGAATCGTTTCAGCGATTGAGACATACTATCCCGCCCAAGATGAATCTCTGCTCGCTCCAGGGGATAAAATAGAAAATGATGAATCCGAAGCGGTCAATATAATAAACGACATTCTGCTCAGGGCCGCCAGGGAAGAGGCCAGTGATATCCACCTTGAACCGGGGTCGGAAAAGGTCCGAATCCGCATTCGGGTTGACGGTTTGCTTAAACATATGCGTAATTTTCCCATGGAGATGCTTCCAAGTCTGGTGTCCCGTATTAAAATCATGTCTCAACTTGATATCGGAGAACGGCGCAAGCCTCAGGATGGTCGTTTTGAAATCCCGATATCGGGTCGGGAGTTTGACATCCGCGTCTCCACTCTTCCCCTGAACAATGGCGAAAAAGTGGTTTTGCGCCTTCTGGATAAATCAAAGGTAAAAATAGGTCTTCATGATCTTGGCTTTGAGCCTGAACAGCAGAAAATATTTGAAAATCATCTGAAGCAGCCCCATGAAATTATTCTGGTCACCGGCCCCACCGGAAGTGGCAAGACAACCACTCTGTACGCAGCTCTGAATCAGATTAATTCCGTTGAAAAAAATATTGTCACGGTTGAAGACCCAGTCGAGTATGAATTAAAAGGAATCAACCAGGTCCAGGTTAACCCCAAGGCGAATCTGACTTTTGTCTCGGCCCTGCGCTCCATCCTGCGCCAAGATCCGGATGTAGTTATGATCGGTGAAATTCGTGATGTGGAAACGGCTGAAATTGCCATCCAGGCTGCATTGACCGGCCATCTTGTCCTGTCGACACTCCATACCAACGATGCCAGCGGAGCGGTGGCGCGTCTGATCGACATGTCCATCCCCCCCTTTCTCATCGCCTCTTCTGTTGGTCTGGTTCTGGCCCAGAGGTTGATCAGAAAACTCTGTTCATGCCGAGAATCTTTTCAGCCTGAGGACAATGTTATGCTGGAACTCGGCCTTGACCATAATGAAAAACAATTTTTTTTCCGACCGACAGGCTGTCCTAAATGCGAGTTCAGCGGCTATCGAGGCCGGCTGGCTATCTATGAGGTTTTAACCATTTCAACGGAAATCGAGTCGCTGATCATGAAAAAGGGATCAAGCCATGAACTTTATCGTCAGGGCCGTAAAGAAGGGATGATGTCCCTGCGTGATTCCGGCCTGAAAAAAGTCATCAGCGGGATAACTTCTCTGGACGAAGTTCTCCGCATTACCCTGAATACCATGGTGTCGTAATGCCTGTTTTTCGTTTCAAGGCCGTGAACCAGGCCGGTGTCATTACCTCGGGAACCCATTCTGCCAGATCCATTCCGGAGGTGGAAGAATGGCTGCTGCAGAATCATTTGAGTCCAATCTCAATTGAAATTTCCGCAGATCAGGCTGATAAAGTCGGCAGCCGGCCGGTCGGAAAAACCGTCTGGCTGGACAAATTTAAAAAAGTACGGCTTGACGACCTTATTCTCTTTTGCCGGCAGACTGCCACCCTGATCAGGGCCGGTGTGAATCTGCTCCAATCTTTAACCGTGATCGCCATGCAGATCCAGCAGCCTCGTTTAAAAGAGATCTTAAAAGAGATCAGCGTCAAAATTGAGAAGGGTGCCAGTCTGAGTGAATCATTTGGCCGATATCCGCAAGTTTTCAGCCCCCTCTTCCGAAATATTGTCCGCATCGGTGAGGAAACAGGAAACCTGGATCGATCTTTTAACTATCTTGCCCTTTTATATGAAAATGAAAAAAGTATCCGGGAACGGATCAAAATGGCAACCCGCTACCCTAAAATAGTGATTGGAGCTATAACTTGCGCTGTTTTTTTTCTGATGACCTTTGTGGTTCCCAAATTCATCGTTCTCTTTAAAAATTCCCGGGTTGAACTCCCTCTTCCGACCTGGATCCTGATTAACATCAGCGGTTTTTTCTCCAATCATTTTTTTCTTATTCTGCTCGTCATAGTCGGCCTGATCCTGCTCTATCACTTTGGCCTCAATTATCCTGATTTTGTCATGACACGGGATCGACTCCACCTGAAAATACCGGTTCTTGGCGAACTATCGATTAAAATTTACATGTCAAGGTTCTGCCGCGTCTTTTCCGTGTTGACTGAAAGCGGCATCAACATCATCCGCAGCCTGGAACTTTCAACCGCAGCTCTGGAAAATCGGGTTCTTGTCTCAATGCTGGATGAGGTAAGACGTGAAGTTGAAAAGGGAACCGACCTAAATCACGCCATGTCACAGCATTCCCTCTTTCCGGCAATGGTGATCCAGATGGTTACGGTGGGAGAAGAATCCGGCCAACTTGACACCATGATGGGCAAGGTGGCCGACTATTACGAGGTAGAAACAGACTATACCATCAAAAATCTCTCGACTCTGATCGAACCGATACTACTTCTCCTCATGGGAGTTATGGTGGGATTCATCGCCCTGGCCATCTTCATGCCCATGTGGGACATGATGAATGTGGCCAGAGGATGATAAAATATCGAAAAGCTTTTACCACGTTTTTGTCAGCACGGCTTTTTCCGTAGCACTTTCAACTGTTGTAACCTGAATAATAAAATTATCCGCGGCAGCAGTACAGTCTCCGCTGGAATCTTCATCCAGACAGATACAACCGCTTGTTGATGCACCGCAATGAGCTGCTGTAGTAGTACCATCCGGAACCCAGCCTTCCGGTGTGCCGTCCAAGGCTTCCAACAATTCTTTTGGCCCAAGAATATTTCCTCCGGCCGGCTGAGTTGCTCCAGTCAGACCAGCAGCAAAGTTGATTGATGCAGCCCCCTGACAGGCACCATATACCCCGTTGGCCGCCGCTTCCTTGGCCTCGATCTGCATGTCGGCGTATTTCGGTATTGCAGTAACAGCCAGGATCCCGAGAATCACGATGACAAGAATCAGCTCAATCAGGGTAAAACCTTTCTCGTTTATCAAAAAAGGACTTTCTTTTGGTGATTGCTTCTGCATATTTTTCCCTCATCTACACAAATTTGAATACAAATAACAACCGATTTTTTCTTAAACTATTACAGTTTATCATTTACAAAATCGAGATTCAAATAAATGTTATAAAAACTCGGATAAAAAAATCGCCTCCAAACAAGGCTGATCCTACCTTCTAACCAGCCCCAAAGAGTTTGACCCGGACAGTGCCAAGCGCCTACGCCGCGCAGATCCCGTATCCAGGCAACAGATCATGCACCACATAATGACGGTGAGCCAGAACAGCGTCATGAAAAAGTTTCCAGTTACTCTTGAGAAAGGCCTTTCTGTATTTATACAGATGCAGATCATAACTGCTGTCAAGGGCCTCTTTCTTCCATGACTTCTTTCCCTTGGCATCATATGAAATTTTTTCAGAACCAAAGCTGAAGGGATCTTCTTCAATGGCCTTAATCCAGACCTGATGACGCTCCTCGCCCTTTTCTAGAGTTGTGTTGCTGAACAGATCCTGAATTTTATTCATGTCCGCCGAAGGGATGCCGCTGACATCCGTGTCCGGGTCTCCTGCAATAAAACGCTGCATTGCCATGCAGAGTTTATTGGCAGCCACGCAGAAATCATCCGTGTTGTTCCGCTTGATTTTTTTTCCCTCGCCGTTTTCATACCGCCAGGAAAGAAACGGCATATCAGGAAAAACCGTGGCACGGCCATGGCCAAGCGGCGGGATAACATCATCGGCGATGCCCCGGATTATGTCGCCCAGGGAAGAGTCAAAAACCCCTGACGTCCCGGTCTCCGCGGCATCCTCAACCTCATTAATATTATGCAGTACTCCGGCAAAATTCTGATGAGCCCAAGTGTCGGCATAGACATGCATGGCCACGCCCAGCCTGTGCAGGCCATAGAGCCGATCCTGATCGACAATGGCCTGCCTGACCATATCCCGGGCAATGGGACTGTCAGGAGCGCAGACAATTTTCTCAATAAATTTCCCTTCCGGATTTTTTCTCTGTTCAAGTCCGCCGTTGCCGGGCAGGAAATGGAAAGGAATCCAAACATGATGGTTGGCAAGCGCTTTGAAATTTCGCTTATCAAGCATGGGGTGGGCCGAACTGATCCGGTGATAAAGCGCCCTATTGTGAAAATAAATAGTACCGCCGTATGTGGCATCATCTACATATTGGGCGGCATGGGCGACAATATCCGCTTTTTTCTTCGGGATACCGGCCAGACGGGCGGCAACATAAGTCGTGGCGTGATGAAAATCAATTTGCATAACAATCCTCCCTTTTCTATTTTCTTTTATGACATCCTTTAAAATTGTTTCCGACGGCAGGATCGCCTGGTCGTTATTTTTTAAATCACAGCGGACAAACACCCTGTAAGTTCTTGCCGCCTCCCTGAATATTTAAAGAGAATCATGCCCGTCAGAAAGACGGTGAAAGAAAAAATACTAATGAAAAAAAGCTATTTATAAATAGCCTCTTGGCTATGGATAATCTCAAACTTTTAAGAACCTAACATAAAATGCTGGCTGGTAGCAAGATTTTAACATCCGAAATTTTAATTCTCATCTTGACACAACTCTTTACTTTCTGTATTTTTTTAAATTAGGATCCGTACAAAAATAAATTCGCATAATTAAGGTCCAAATGTGACATAGATTAAGTCAATCTAATTGAACCGGTAAGCGTAGTCTCCGAGACCGCAGGCAAGTTAAACAACGTCAAGGACTTCATGATTGTAAATCGGCTTAAAATATGTTGTGGTTACGCCTTAAAATCTGAAGCTATTTTCAAAAGATCCTTTTAAATGAATAGGGCTTACTTTTAAAACTTTTTGGAACAACTCAAAAAGTAACTGTTCAGGTGCATATAAAAAGTTTTTACAAATCTCAAAATGTAACCATCAGGAGTACTCAAGGTAAGCGAATGACGCGAGACTCCTCTTGTTCATTTGGGGCTTCGAACAGGAAGCGGAGCAACGCGTAGACTCTGCACTGGTGTTATTCGAAAAAGGCTAAGTAAGCGTAAACTCCGAAATGGGCGAAGATGGGGTGCTTCTGACATAGTTACCTCTGAAATTGCATTAATTATCCTACAACCTGAGAAAAATTATGAACAAAAATTCAATCATTGCGGTTCTGGCGTCTTTACTTTTTATCACTATCATCTGGGGAGCAATTGGCAACAAGGAAAGTTCTGTTCTAAAAAAACAAATGGAGGCGATTAACTCTGAATTGGAAGAAATAAAACTTGCCAGCGACCAGAAGCAGGCAGCCTTGGATCAGTCAGGCAATAATCTGACTCTCCTGGAAAAAACAAAAACATCCCTTAATGAAAAACTCAGTTCACAGCAAAACACCGTCAAAAAAATGGAAGACAGTATTGCCTCACTGACCAAAGAATTAAATGAGAGTAAAAAACAGATTGACGATCTCAATATTGTCGTGACAACACTGACGGAAGAACGGGACCAGATGCTGGATGCCCGGAACAGCCTGACTGACAAGTTGGATCAACAGCAGGTTCAGTTGCAGGATCTCCAGACAAAAATGAGCACGCTACAGGAGCAAGCTAGCAAGGAAATCGCTGACTTGCAGTCCGCCCTGGCTGAAAAAGAGCAACAACTGGCCACGGCTGCTGCCAAAGAAAAATCTTGGGGTCCCGAACTTTCTTCACAGAAAGTTGCCAACCTGAAGCTTCAATCCAAGGTTGAACGGTTGACCAAGGAATCAACCAACTGTCAAGAGCAAGTGGTTGCCCTTAGCAGTCAACTGACGGCTCTAACCGAAGAAGCGGATCAACTACGGAATGAGTTGAAAAGCAAAACCGAGGAATTGAATCAGCAGCAGCAGCTGTCACAAAACATCCAGAAAGAGATTGAGACTCTCAAGAATCAATCCAGTGAAAAAATTACTGCTTTACAGGGTGCTTTGGAAGACAAAACTCAAGAAATTGACAAAACAGTTAAGGATCTGGACGAAGCATACGCCACAGAAAAAAAACTCCGTTCCTTCATGGATGAATGCAGCAACAAAATCAGTGAATTTCAAGCCTCGATGCGTAAATCGGAATTACAAATCAAAAACCTGGAGAGCTCTCTTGAGGTAAAAAGCCAGGCCTTGGCCAAAGCCGATAATGAGTTAAAACGTACCAAGGTTAACATGAATGTTCTCCTTTCAAAAATCAGTGCCCAGAATGATGCGCTTGATAATCTTAACAAAACCCGCAGTGCTCTGGAAAAAGAACTGGCTAGTAAGTATCGGTCAATCGCCGATCTTGAAAACCGTGTGAAAGAGTAAATTTAAAGTCAGATCGTGTTCTTTTAAATATCACATTACGGGCTGGGATCTATCCCAGCCCGTAACCCGCCCTTTTTTTCCTTTGCGAACCGAATAACCAGGCCGTGAATTAATGACATAACCACGGTGAAAACAACACGCCCAATGGCCAGGCACGTTGTTACGTGACTAAAAAAATGATCCTTCCTCTATATTGATCCTTCCTCATAAATTCGTTTAAATGCAAACAACAGAAGAGAAACTTTTGATATGAATTTATTCAATTTTTATTCTTTCCGATTTTCCAGACGAATTTTCTTTTTAGTTGTTGTGGCAGTCTTATTTTCTGCGACTTCATGGGCGGAGTGGCACTTTCTACCAGCACTTACGCTTGAGGAAAGCTATGACAGTAACATAGACTTGGATCCTGACCACGAGTCCTCTGATTTCATAACCAGATTTTTCCCTGAATTAAGGGTGGAAGAGGTCACCGCAACCAGGACCTTTGCGGCTACTTATAGGATGTCATTGAACAACTATAACCGTCATAGTGATCATAACTATATCGGACACGAGGGTGAATTAAGTTGGGATCAACAACTCAGCCGAAACCTGTCCTGGCACATCATGGACACATATTACAGATCTGAGGAACCGTTGGAAGATGATCCGGAATATACCGGGGTACGACGGACCAGGAATGAGTATTCCAGAAACACTGTGGATACGGGCTTTACTTATCAATTCGGCGCAGCGGACAGTGTGACCGTCTCGTATTATGACAACCGTTTACAAAATACTGATTCGGATATTGCAGATGATGTTCAATATGGCCCCAGCTTGGGGCTTGAATACTGGCTCAGTCATTCCCATGGCCTCGCTCTTGGTTATTCCTGGAATCGTATAGACTATAAAGACGATGACCCGTCCGAGGAATCAAATGATTTTAACATCGGCTATCGGTGGCGTTGGTCTCAACATACTCTACTGCACCTGGATTATGGACTGCTGTTGTTTTCCTCCAAAGCCTCGTCCCAAGAGGAAGAGGATGGAGGTGATTACGATGATTACAATGTTCACAGTGTATCTGCTGGTTTTGAGCATACTTTCAACCCAGCCTACTCTCTAAACGGCTCTTTAGGATCCTACTTCCATGACCCCAAGGACGGCAAGTCAAGTACGGGAACAATATATGGCCTTGATCTGGTCCGTAGTTTTTCCAGAGGCTCCGTAACTCTCAGTGGTGAAGGGGGCTACAGATTAGATTATTCCGGTGAAAATGCCGATGGTTTTACAGAGACCAGGGGTGTTTCCCTTTCCTCCACTTACAGCATAGCCTCAAGAACTGAACTCTATGGGTCAACTTCGTATTTTTACGAAAAGGGTGAGCAGGAAGAGGGAACCAGAGATGAAACCTGGGAGGTATCAGTAGGCACGTCCTATCAGATATTATCCTGGCTCACGGGTGCAATTGAGTTGACTCAGCGGGAGAGAAACTCTTCTGATGAGCAAGATGAATACCGAAACAGCTTGATACTCTTAAGGCTGAGAGGCAATTATGAATTGAGATAGGTCCTGGCAAGAACACTGACAAAAAGACTATCTTTCTTCGTTAAATCAGAGAGATGTGCCTGTATGGACAAACATGATCCAGGTGATCATCGCTATCAGGGTGGCAAAAAAGTGGAAAATATGAATAGTGGTCAGGAAATCATCACCATTGTCGATCGTGAAAACAAGGAAATTGACCAGGTTACACGTGCTGAAATGAGAGCCCGGAACCTGATTCACCGGGCCACCTACATCCTTGTCTTTAACAGTCACGGCGAACTGTTTGTCCAGAAACGAACCAAATCCAAAGATATCTACCCAGGTCATTATGAGATTGCCGCCGGTGGGGTCGTCCTTGCCGGAGAGAGCTATGAATTATCCGCAAAACGGGAGTTAGCGGAAGAACTTGGTGTGCAGTGTAAAGAGCTGACACATCTTTTCGATCACTTTCACGATGACGGGAAAAACCGGGTTTGGGGACGAATTTTCTCCTGTACCCATGACGGGCCCATGCAGCTTCAGAAGGAAGAGGTGGAAAGCGGAGAATTCATGAAACCGAAAAATATTTCGGATATGGCTCAAAAACACCCTTTCTGTCCCGATGGGATTGATGTTCTCAACCGTGTCCTGGCAGATAACCTGATGCCGGATTCATGAAAGTAATTGAAGCTTCAAATGTAACTATTCAGCATCCAACCTTAACAATTACCATCAAACATACATCTTATCAGCAATATCCCGCCCTATTTTTTTCAATGCCGCAACAATTTCAGGATCATCTTCAAATTGATTCATTCCCACACTTTCCGGGGTGGCATCCTTGCCGAAAATCATTCTCAATCCGGAAGCCTGACATTGCCCGTTCTCACCGCATTTCACGCAGGGAACATTGCCTAAAATCGACACGCCGCCCACAAAATCCATGCCTTCTTCCATCATATAATTTTGAATGGCCCTTATGCCATTTTCACAGGCCGGCGGCATACTTGGATGATCAGGCGGAATTGCGCATGTAACAATGGCCGCGCCAGGTTTTCCGGCCATCAGGGCGTGACGGTGTCTCAAGGCATAAAGCCGTTCCATAAAAGCCTTGGTGCGGCTGTCAAGAGTAGAATAAGGCGTAAAGCCGGCAATGATCAGACCGTTTGCCTTAAAGGCCTTTTCAGTCAATAACTTGCCATCATCTTTTTGCACACATCTATTTGTTTTTATGCATCCAAGACAGGCGTTACACGGCCCAACATCATAATCACTCAATTTAATAAATTCCGTTTTCATGCAGGTTGCCTCCAAGGCAACCTTAAGAGCCCGATCCGTGTTGCTGTCTTTAATTGGTGAACCTGACACACCAAGAATTTTCATAACTTTCTCCAAGAAATCTGTTCATTCATGACAGCACACAACACCCTGCAACCCAATGCCATTAACTTAAAAACTTCTCCGAAAAAATCCCCTTAAAAAAGGGGAATTTAGGGGGGGCAGCCATGAACCATGAACTAGCAGCCATCATCCATCAGCCTACTAATCTTTTCCAATTCGTCTCTGGCACGAACATTCTCAGGTTGCCTCTCCAAAATTTTCCGGCAATAACCTTCCGCTTCCACATATTTTTTCTGCATACAATAAGTCCGGGCAAGGCCAAGAAGAGCAAATGTTTCATTACTGATATCGAGACTTCTCTTATAACAAGAAATCGCCTCATCCAGCCGGTCCAGCAGAACCAGGGCATCACCCACCCGGGACAGGAGATTCTGGTTGGCCGGCTCTTTTTCCAGGATTTTTTTCCAACATTCAATGGCGCCATGATAATTCTTCATTCCGCGCAGGGTATCACCCATTCCATAGAGAGCAAAAGTATTTTTCGGCTCCAGCTTGAGACATTTTTCATAATATGAAACTGCCTGGTCAAACTCTCCGCGACGGCGATAAATATTTCCGGTCATGGTCAGAACGGCGACATAACGGTCATCTAACTCCAAAAACTTCTTGAAATACGTTAAGGCCTGTTGAAAATCACGTTTCTTATAATAGAGATTTCCTATTCCCCGTAAAACATATTTATCATTCTGATCCAAGGCCAGAGCCTGCAGATAGAGATCTTCCGCTGTACTGAAATTCCTTTTTTTTACATAAGAATCCGCCAGGCGGGTCATAACATGAATATCACCGCTTTTCTGCTCCAAATATCTTTGCCAGTAGAAAATAGATTTTTCCGGCTTGTTCAGGCCGCGATACGTATCTCCGATCCCCCGTAGCGCAAAGGTGTTTCCCGTATCAATTTCCAAATTTTTCTGGTAGTAGTGAAGTGCCCTGGTAAACTGTTTTGTTTCCCGAAACAGATCACCTAACCCCACCAGGATGAAAGAATTCCCAGGTTCCTTTTTCAGTGCCTCAAAAAAAACTTTTTCCGCCTCAGAATAATTTTGTTTTTTTAATAATTCCGACCCTCTCCTTGACAGTTCAACAACCTCATTCGCCGTTATGCGCCTACTTTCCTGACCATGACATGAACTTTCATCCGGAAAGTGTCGTACGGCTACCGTCAACCATTGCGGCATATCTTGAGAATGATTTTTTTTAATCCACAAGCCGATCTGTTCGGCACGGAAGGGAAAAAAATGCAAGGTCAAGCGGTATTCTTCAATACTGACCAGTTTTTCATTATTCATATGGAAAGAACGGAGCGGACCTTCCACTTGGGCGGTATCGGCCAGCCCTTGACGAACACACTCCCCGGCAAGTTCTTCCGCCTCCTCATAGTCCTTTGTCATCGTCCAGCCGATTAGCATTTTATGATCATTTTCCGTTCCGTCAAAAGATTTCACTTCATGATTCCTTTATGTCAGTACCGAGATTCAGAAATTCACGGTTCAAGGTTATCAAGCCGTAATTGTTCACCACGGCTAAAATCTATGGAAAACTCCGTACTGTAAAAATTCACCAGTGCCCCAGCTGTGTGCAAGCAGGCCGTCGAACTATAGTAAACCTATGTGAGTCGGCCTGATCGTGCACAGATGGGGTGCAGGTATTTTTTTCGTCAGGCCAGCAATCCGGAATCTCTAACCCATTTCAGCAGCCTCTCCATGCCTGTTTCCGTGGAAACGACAGGAGTATAGCCAAAATCATCCCTGGCATTCTGAATGGAAAACCAGTGGGATCTGGCCAGCTGTTCAGCCAGAAAACGCGTCATGCGGGGTTCATCTCTTATCTTAAGCCAGGAATAAATTTTTTCAAGAACAGTTCCGACAAAATAGGCCTTTTTGAAACCAATCCTTTTTTTCACCGGCGCTATCTCCAGGCGAAAATAGAGATCATTGATCCACCCCCAGAGATTCACCGGATCATCCTGGGAGATAAAATAGGCATGACCTGCCGCACTGCCGTCTCCATGAAGGCTGTCTGCCGCCAGGACATGGGCGGAGGCGACATTTTCAATATAAGAGATATCCACCATATTCGTGCCATCGCCGACAATTTTCAATTGCCCCTTGCGGCCCCGTTCCACAAGGCGAGGGATCAAATTCGTGTCTCCCGGCCCCCAAACCAGATGGGGCCGCAAGGCTGTTGTTTTCAGCTCAGCGCAGTTGGCAGCCAGTACCATCTTTTCGGCCAGCACTTTTGTATGGGCATAATGGCAAAGAAAATTTTCCACGTATGGGGTCTCTTCACCAACTCCACAAAGATCATCTCCGGCAAACACGACGCTGGGTGTGCTGGTATAGACCAGATGACCAATGCGATTGGCCCGGCAGGCGGCCAGGACATTTTCCGTGCCCGTAACATTGACCGAGTAATAATCCTTCCAACTGCCCCAAATACCGGCTTTTGCAGCCACATGAAAAATCGTATCCGCATTTTCACATGCGGATACCAGAAAATCCCGGTTCCGGATATCACCCACTGCAACATCCGCCCCCATTTTCAGCACATCAGGATAGGTATTGCGGCCGACAACTGTGACCATGATATCCCGGTTCAGCAGCAAGCGGACAATAGCTTTGCCAACAAAACCACCGCCGCCGGTTACAATGACTTTCTTCATTCCTGTCTCTTCCGTCATCCGTCTCCCGATTCCTGTCTCCTGTCTTCTGTCTCCTGTTCAGCCGCCCATACGGCCAATTTCTCCCGGAAGATTTTGGCATTATGACGAATATCAACCGGGAAGGCAGGATGAATAAGAAAATGATCAATTCCTGCGGTCAGACTGTTTTGCAAGCCCAATGTCCGCAGCTCGGCAAGCAATTTTCCCTCATCATGAATCCTGGCAAAAGGCTCGACAATGATCACCGGAACCTGGCTGCCCGGTTCACCGATCCCCACCAGGGCCGATCTGTACACCTGGGGATGTTCATTAAAAATCGCCTCGCAGCAGATCGTATACATTGTCCCGTCAACAGTTTTGACCCGATGTCCCTTGCGGCCGCAAAACCAGAGGCGGCTCCGACCATCAAAATAGCCTACATCGCCTACCCGGTGCCAGAAGCCGTTTCTGTCCTCAATTTTGGCAAAACGATTTTCCCGTTCGTTATCCGCATAGCTCCTTGTGACCACCGGGCCTTTAACAACAATTTCACCAATCAGACCGAGTTCCATTTCCAGCCGGTCATCCCAGAGCTGAATTGGATCATCACTGGTATGAATAATCCGAATATCAATTCCCGGCAAGGGTCTGCCGACACAGGTGCCCTTCCCCTTGCGGGTCAGGTTCCAGGTTTCAGCCAGGATCTCAGTGCCGGTTATAGAGGCGATAGGTAAAGACTCAGTGGCGCCGTAAGGCGTATGAATTTCTCCATCCTCGGGCATAATCTTTTTAAGCCGCTCAATTAACTCGCCGGAAACCGGTGCGCCGGCCATCAGGATCTTTTTGACGGGCAATTTCTGCTGTTGATCAAGACAGTAGCGGCTGACCACGTTCCAGATGGCCGGTGAACCAAAGGAATAGGTCACGCGCTGGTCAACAATGGTCCTGATAAATTTTTTCGGATCGACCTTGGCCGGTTGGGCGGGATTCATATCCGGAATCACGGCGCAGGCCCCCAGGGCAGTTGAAAAAAGGGCAAACAAGGGAAAGGCGGGCAGATCTATGTCCGTTGGGCCAATTTGATAATAATCCCTGATCAACCGCAGTTGGGCATGGAAAATACCATGGCTGTAACAAACACCCTTGGGCGGACCGGTGCTGCCGGTGGTAAAAATAATGGCAGCGGGATCATCGGCTTCCGAAATCACACATGAAGAAGATACAATCGGCCTTTGCGGCAAAAGACGGCTGCCGAAAAGACCAAATGACGGACCGATGCAAAAAGAACGGTTGACCGTTTTAAAGGGAGCAGGGAAAAATTTTCTAAACAGATGGGCTTTCGGGATGCCGATAAAGACCTGGGGTCTGACCGCGCCGATACATTTCAGCAGATTTTTATAGCCCATGCCCGGATCAATAAGGATCACCACGGCACCGATCCTGAAAAGGGCAAAAGTCAGGCAGACAAACTCCATGGAAGGTTTGACCATGAGTATGACCCGGGCACCCTTTTCAACCCCTTTGTCCACCAGTGCCCGGCCATATCCAGCAGCATAATCGGCAAACTCCGCAAACGTCCATTTCCGGTAACCGGTCAATGATCTGCAGATCAAGGCTGTCCGTTCCGGCGCACGAGCGGCTACGTCTGCCAGGGTCTGGGCAATGTTGTGTGATTTTTCCATTTTTATGTAATAACTCAGGAACAAAAGACATACAACACAAAGGGGATGACGTTGGCATTTACTCAACAGTTACAACAAATTAACTCTAATAGATTAAACTCGATTTGACAATACCATCCAAGTCAGGTTTTAGCTGAATACGCCGATATCAGATAACATCTCAAATTGTTATATAAGGTTACAGCTCAAAAATTGCCAAATGACCAGATTCCTGCCTTCGCGGGAATGAAAAAGTGGCAAAAAATATTTTTTAGCAAAACCATCATCTTTAACTCATTAATATTTATCACTATTGAAGTTTTCATTGTACAAATCCTATGGGATCAACTGTAAAATAATCACCACAATCCGATTTAAATTCTCCTTCCATATGCTGCACTAATTCATTTAATCCATCATCTTTATTAATTTATATGAAAGTCTCTCACAGAGGCACAGAGTTCACAGAGTATTTCTCCGTGTCTCTGCGAGAGATTAACTTTCATTTCTCGATGTCTTATTTCATTCGCTTATCGGTTGTGCCGGTTCGTCGGGATGGCCGTTACTTCGCAAAAAAAATAAACTAGAAAATTTGTTCACAATAAATCAATTAATTATCAAGCAGTATCTGTCTGGATCGATAGTTTTCATGAGAGCGACAAACATTGGTGTTGACATTTCAAATGGTGTCCATTATTCATAAAATTTATTTTAGAGGCTCTGTCATAGATCAGTAATTGTTCATAAGGTGCCACATTTGCGGAGTTTATGCCCTCTGCGGGGTATCATCGGCATCGCTCAAGCAACACCGGTACAGACCTCACAGCCATCTCGTTGTCCTCGCTTACCGGCAGTACGGGATAGAAAAAACGTTAGCTATTTCACCCTGTTATTGGATACATGGATCATCCTGGCTATAGTGCTTTTCATCCAGAAAAAAAGCACTTTTTTATCATCTCAAACAAAAAACAGAGATTATGCAATATACAATTTATGACGCACCAAAAGAACAAGCGCAAGAAGGATGGGTCTGGATAAAACAATCTGGAATCCCTCAAAATTCTATTGTTAAAATCAGACTTAAGTCATGCGAGAAGAATATTTTTTGCGAGGCCAAGCCAATGGATTATGACTTTCTCAAAAATTTCGAAAGGCAACATCCAGGTGGATTGGAAATTAAGCATCCTGAACAGTCCATTGTCATGAATTCGTGGTATCGATCCTATTTAAATAATCTTAAACCCCAAAACCAGTATGAGATTGAAATTACACCCACAAACTTTTTCTGGGACAAAATCAATGCCTGTCGTCAACACCCGCAAATATCAGTCCGTTCAACAACATGGTTGGGACTTACTAGCCTTGCTCTTGGTGCATCAGGTCTTTTTTTGGGAATTATCAGTCTTCTTTAAGAAGATTAACAAAATCACATTTGACATAATAATCGTATGAATATTTTGTCTTGTGGAGCATAAAAAATGAAACTTGTGAATAATGAGCCAAAACAACAGGAACTGAATACGGAAATCGGATTCCAGAATTATAATCCATTCAAGGATATTTCCATTCCTACCCACCGATATTTTTTCCCCATTGATCCTGACAAGAACAGTATACCACGCCTTGGCATTGGGGCCAGCGCTCTTGTTCTGGATGGCGTGGATAGGAAGACAGGTGGAAAAGTAGCTGTTAAATTTGTTCATACTTACAAGGGAACGGCGCCACTTGCGGAAACGGAAACACGGGAAAGATTCTTTGACCGCGAGGTTCTTAAAACCAAATCTCTGGCTAATGACCCCTATCTGCTGGAATATCTGGATGATGAGCTGTTAAATAATGATCAGTTGGTGGTATTGAGTTCATCGGTCGGCACCAATGCCTATGACATCAAATTACTTCCGCCGGAAGCGGCAGGCGATAAAGCCGCTCACGCTTTCAAGAAATTAAACAAGTATATAGAAAACAAGCCCGCCAACAATCTGGAAGATTTTCAATGGAATCTCAAACTTTACCGTCTGCGTCATTCCTTTCGTCAGGCAATTCGTGACAACGGCGACCCGCAATTTTTAAATGTACAAATTATAAATGGTCAGCGTCTCATGGTCATGAAAAAATACCAGACCACGCTAAGCCGTTTATTGATGCAGCAAAATTTGCCGATTGATGAAAGACTGGATCTCGTCCTGGAATTACTAAAGGCGTTGAAACAAATCCACCTGTCAGGCATTGTTCATGGTGATATCTGTCCTGACAATATCATGTTCAGACTTTCTTCAAAACAAGACATGGAGCTGATGCACGAGTTACGGCAACAGGGCGTCTCCACCCGTTATCTCTATGAATTACAATCGATACTGATTGATCTGGGCCGGGTAGTCAAGGATGACATGCAGGGACCGGACCAGATTTCTTATGGCCTGCCCATCAAGGAAGCCAATAATCGTGTTATTTATGCCGCTCCCGAAACCATGTTCATGGCCGAACGACTGCCCTTTGAACGTTACAATGTTACATACAAGGAAGGACAGCTGCTCCTTGAACCGATATGGGAATTTGAAGAATTCACAAATGAAGATAACTGGCTGAGCGAATTAAGTGATGAAAAAGGTGAAGTTCGGAGTACGGAATCTACATCCATGTACAGTCTGGATAACTATTTTGTAGCCGGTGATATTCTCTACAATTCCATCTGGGGATTTATTGTCAAAGAAGTACAGGAGAATCAAGTCCTGCTCAGCAGCGATGACATTTACAAACCGGATACTGATCATTATACCCTGATGAAGGTATCCATTGATGATTTTTTTCAAAACAGCAACAATGGGACATGGGAATTTGACGATATTCTTTACATTCATTTCCAGCAAGGTATCCCGTCAGATATTTTTGCCATTGGAATTGTTATGGTTGAAACCTTTGTCGGCGACAGGATCAAAACCGCCGGATTACGTATCTTCTCCAATCGTTCCAAGCGGATGATAGTGGGTGGCAGAACACCTGGAGAACTCATGGATGAACGTGATTTCCAGGATATTTATGCAGCTTTCAGGGACCTGGGACTGGTGGATATGTTTAAGCTGGTGCTGAAATGTGTAGTCCGGGGAGACACCTCACTCGGTTATTATAATGCCGATCACTCGAATAATTCAGCTTTGGCCACGGTTCGATTGCTACAGGACTATTCTCAAATCATGAGCCAATTTTCCGCTCTCAAGGTCAATAATGTTTTAGAAAATAAACTGGTAGCGCTTTCCCAACAACTGGATGACTACAAAAATGTATTTGGTCACAATGCCGATCGCAGTGAAATTTTCAAGGAAGTAGGTTCGACCAAAGAACATTTAGATAACATGGAAAGTGAATTCCAAAAAAAGAGTAAGGAATTTAGTGAATTAACCCAGATCTTGCAAAATACTGAAGCAACATTACAACAATCGCTGAATAACCAGAAAAAACTTCAATCTGAAAAAACTGATATTATCAAACAGGATCAAGCAGATCTAAGGGCCATGGAACAAGCAAAAAACACTCTGGAGTCCGAACTGAATGCACAGATAAAAAGGCTTGAAGAAGAAAAGTCTGCATTGACCGCAACCTTGAAACATCTTAAAAATTCACTGGATGAATTTATGAGTGAGTATGGCGACAAATTCAAGAAAACGGTTAAAGCCTGGCGTTCGAGGAAAAAAGCAGCGGCTTTGGTACAAGATTTCCGAGACACTCTATTTTCAGATAAATTATCATTACCCGAAGACGATCACATCAGCGAATAAAATCCCAGTAAGCGTTCACCAGCACCTCACGGAGTCTGCGCTTACATCTTCGCCCATTTTTTTGCCCTGCTTACCATAGCACCAGTATTGCAACGCAGGCCCAGGTAAACGAAAACTCCGAATAAACAATCAGAGTCCACAGATTATTTTTATCTGTGGACTCTCTCTTCAAGAACAACCTCTCTCATCATTCCTGGTTCTTCAAAAGGCTTTCCAGATCAGTTATTAACTTAAACTTAGCGGCAAGCTCCTTTTCCATGTCAGCACGTGTTTTATTTAATTCCTTCAATGCCTTATTTTGAGCGCTTATTTGTGAAATAAGGACTTTTCTATTGATCTCGGAATCCAGCAAATCTTTACGCCTTTCCCCAAGCTCATCTTCTTTTTGTGCAACTTTTGTCTGTAACTCCTTGACTTTCAGATTCGCCTTGCGCAGGTCGCCCTGAATTTCGCTCACCTTATTATTACTCGTTTCCAAGATGGTACGTAACTTTTTCTCGGTTGACCAACACCGGTTCAGTGTCTCCTCAATCTCGACATTTTTTTTATTTTTATTATCCAGATCGACCTGCATGGCAGTGATAGTTGCACTGCTTTCATTACGAAGGATTGCCAGTTCTTCCTGAATCTTTTTCAGTTGCTCCTGCAACTGCATAAAATCTGTCGTCGAGGTGTACAGCTGTTCTTGTATACTGGTTTTGGCTTCAGTCTGTTTTGAGAGGCGAATCTTGAGTCTTTCCACCAATTTTATTTTTTCCGCATTTTCTCTGGTAAGCCTGGCAACCTCGGCATCGACTTTCACAATTTTATTTTTTAGTAAAACATTTTCCGCGGCAAAAGATTTCTCATTTGAACGGACTTGGTCCAACTCTTGATTTGATCGCTCAAGCCCAGTCTGAATTACTTGAAATTGCTGTTGCATTTTATCAAAATCAGCAATTTTGGCATTCAAGCTGTTTTTCAACTGATCTCGCTCCTCAATTACTTTCGCAAGTTCGGAATTGAGGCGCTTCACCTCTTCTTTATTGCTTTCCAAAGCCGCTGTAAGCGAGGCAATCTCTTTCCCTAATACTGTTTCCCTTTCCTCAACATCCGTCAACCGTTGCCGGCATTGACTAAATTCAGCAGTCCGGTCATTCAACTGTTGTTCAAACCCGTCTCGGGCTTTCATCATTTTTTGGAGCTGCCCACTAAGCAGGGTGACCTGCTCTTCGCTGCTATTTAATGCCCCAGTCAAAGAGGCTACCTCAGCATTGAGTTTTTCAAAATCCTTTTTCTGGATAGAAATTTCAGTAGCAAGAGATTCCCTATTCTTTTTCAAACGTAACAGATCCTGGCTTGATTGATCCAGAGCTTCCTGGTTTTGGTTACTGATGACCTGTAATTTTTCAAATTTTCTCTCCAGAGTTTGCAGATCATTTTGTAAAATTGAATTTTCCTTACTACCCATCAATCCCCAAATGGCACAAATGAGAGTCAAAAACGCCAAGACTCCTATAGTGTAAATTCTGCGCATAATTTCTCCTGAAATGTTATTAATTTACAATTTCGCAATCATATTGCGTCCAATTCCGACAAAAAACAATTCCGTAAAGCTTCTTATACCCCACAAATATGTCATTGAAAAGCATTCGGCAGGAAAAAAATATGTGCTTTCATTAATCGGGCTTGACTTGTAACGTCCTTCCCAAAAGAGAACCACTTCAATTTTCCAGCCTGTTGCTGAAAGACGGATTTGCGGGTCTCCAGCGTGTTCTTCAAATACCCGGTCAATTCTTCCTGCCTGAATAATTCCTGGGTAATCGTTCACCAGCACCTCATCTTCACCCGTTTGAGCCTTGTCGCGAGGGGTTATAGCGCCAAAGCTTAAACAAACAAATCTGTGACACTGGCTAACGATTACAGATCGTGGTTTTCGTAATCTTGTAGACCCCGGTGAACGGTAACTCCCATCCTGACGAAGAAGTCGTATAGAAATATAATCTTTTGACGGAATTCACTTCCTGTCGGATAAAAATCTCCGTTTGCTTGGTTAAAATGAAAATAATAAAACAGATTTGGTCGATCTTCCCGGAGATCACTGTCTCCAGTTTTTCATAAAAATCGACCATCAAGCCGCCCTGGTAATGATGAGATAACTTATCACTGCAAAATCCTCAATCCCCTGGAAAGTCTCCCTGGAGAAAACCGTACCACCTCGGCTGAACAGACTTTCAACCCCTTTTTCCTCCTCCTTCCCCTCTATGGAAGAGATAGCTGTTTCCAGCATAGTACGATATTTATCCATATTTTTTGCGCCGGCTGTTTCCCTGTTAAAGATGTTTATGCCATCTTGGTCAGGAATATCCTGCCAGATGCATTCTCTTTTGAGGATATCCAAGATCTTCTTGGCATGAATAAAATTGTATTTAACTGTTTTGTCCTCGCTTACATATATGAGGTTTCTATATCTTCTTTGAGCTTGTCTCCTACTTTTCCTGTTTTTTTGTTGTCGAGTAACACAGGTTTTTCCTTGATGCAATATGCATTTATTACATTCAATTATATTTTTAAATTTACCACATTTCTCTACCTGCTAAAGTCAACACACTTCCAGACAGCTTGGGTAAAGCTTTTAGAAAATATCTTCACTTTCTTCGCGGTTAGATATTTCTGGTAAGTTAGCTTTATCGCAACTGGGCAAGTGCCTGTTTTGGAAAAACTATTTTTGCAGGTAAATCAACGCGTTTACAAATCTGAAGAATTTTACCCCAAACTACACTGGAGGCAAAAGCGGTACCTTTTCTAGTCGGGTGTTCTTCAGCACTTCTTCTCAATGAGGTAACAAGACTTTCTTTGAGTTGTTCGTCAACGGTCAACCATTTTAAAGTCTGTTCATTTCGTAAAATGACCTCTAGAGCATCCATTGCCTGCCAGATCACTGTTCCCCTGTATTTTCGACTTGCCAAACATTCTGTTAACGGTTTGAACAGGATGGCGTCGGATCCCCATCGGAGCATATAGGAGACAGTGTATATATCAGCGTCTTCACCTTTCTCCAGAAGAGAAAATGCAACTTTTCTGAACACCCTCTGATCAATTTTCTGTTGCCAGTCTTTCAATTTTCGAGCTGCGTTCATAAATGGTGTGTAACTTGGTGCATAATGTGGATATTTCTCCTTATAGAGATAATGGAGTGATTGGTTTACCTCGATTATTTGATTTTCAAAGCCGGCTTCCACATTTACATCAGCTGCAGTTCTAAGGATTCTTGATAAAAAAGCAACTTTGCCCAATTCCTTTCCACCCGCGGCGAGTTCAGGCGTCTGCCTGACAGCAATCTCATACGATTTGGCTTGAACACTATCGCATACGAAATTATACATATCACGTATGCTGAGACATCTACTGTCTTTCACGGCCTTAATAAATGCACTGGTAAGAAGCGGCAATTTGTCTTTTCTAGGGATATAAGCCTGTTCTCCCGGCATGCATGCATAGAGCGTTATAAATTCATCAATACGCTTTTTGCCAAGCCCCTCCTGGGTGCCTTGGGTTCCTTCAACTTCATTTCTGCAAGAATCAAAGACTAGTAATTTACGCTGAGCCCGAATCGGTCTGATAAGTTTGGTTAGTGCTCCTGTGGACAGTGCTGTCTCTCTAAGATATTGAAAGCAAGTATCCATGGTTAGAATCTGATCACCTTTTACTGAACCGTAACCATGGCCCATGAAGTAGAAAAGAAGGAAATCATCCTTTTTAATCGGCCATCTGCGATATATATTCAGCAAAGTAGAGATAACAGTATATTTAAAAGGCATCCTTAACGGATCGAGCCCATTCTCATTTTCAGTTAGGACAAGAATATTCGTTGGTTCAAAACTCCCTTTTTCTATTAGTGTATTATAGAGCTGTTTTATGGAGTGGACAGAATGCGGCAGATCTTTGATCTGCTGATCATAGTAGTGGCTTACCCCGATTAAAATTGCGTAATTTGCCATTTACTTCTCCTTTTACAGTCAGAGCTTGAAGCTCTTGCGGCTTCCAGGATTTAAAAAAAACTAACTATATTAGCGCTTGAACGAAAACAATTAAATAGCGTGATTACAAAAAGTTGGCGGACTATTGCGTCGCGAAAATTTTCAGTTACTTTAATCTCCGCACATTTCGTCATGACCAGCAATATTGCAATATCCTGTTGAATATATTATTATTTTTGGCAATTCGAGTAGTTTTGCTGAACGAGCCATATGGGCTGATAATCAAAATCTTCGCCAACGATAATACCATGAGACAAGTAACGAATCCACAATATAAACTGGGTGAAATTCCTGTTCACAAAATCAAAATTAACCTCAAATCTCGTGATGACATACCTTCCTTGCTGCTTGGACTCCAGCACATCTACACCACCCCGGAACTTTGCAACAAAGTATTTACGATTCAGGAAGGAAAGATTCCTCATAAAGAAAAAGTGTTCTTGATTTTTGAAGAATATACCGAATGGATCAGCAAGGGGAAAGCCGGCGTGCCCGTGGAACTTAGGCTCAAAATGAGTGTTCTTGAGGATCAACATGGTTTCATTCTTCATCATCATGTGATGCAACATGAAACAGATGACCAGATTGCAATCTCAATGGTTGGGCAAGCCCAAAACAACTTTCCCTCTCTCAACGCCTGCAGCTTTAATAAAGGCTTTCATTCTCCGGCCAATCAAAAGGGCCTGCGATAGTTGCTTGATTTTGTAATCCTCCCCAGGAAAGGCAAGCTGTCCAAAAGGGACAAGGAACGAGAATATTTCCCCTCTTTTATCAAGGCCCGTCATCAGCATTCGGCTGTTGAATCAGCAATACATGCGTTGGAGGTCCATGGCCTTGATCGCTGTCCTGACCATGGGATTGATGGTTTTAGACGTTATGTGTCTCTTGCAGTGTTGGCGCGCAATATCCAGCAACTTGGTGTTAAGATTCGCAAGAAACAGCTTGAAGAGTTAGAGAGAGAAGAAAAACTTAAAAAAGCGGCGTAACGACGGCTACTTCTTGTTCGCCCAAGGGAGTAGTCCGCCTACAGTGCAAGAAAATGGCAATAAATTTTCTTTTGCCGGCGGCGATTGTTATTTTTTGGATTGATAACTTTTTAAAGGGTATCCAACTTTTAGTGACAGAAGGTCTGCAAAGTTGGTTCCCGTTCAGGCACTATTTATATGGTCTACTGCGGGTGGTTACAGAGAGCGTACAGAGATAGAGACCGGCGAAAGATTTTACTAAGCGTCACTGAAGAAGCAAAAAAGCATATCGCAGAATTTCATAGCATTCTGTGAGAAAAAATTATTCGTTTGATCGACCTTGTCGGACCGGCTACTACAAAAAAATGGTGCGAGGTGTTACGTAAAATTGAGGGGGTGAATTCCCATTTTGTCGCAAATCAGCCTGCAACCGTAAAACAAGTGTCATTGGCCCTTACACTTAACAAGTGTTAAGTATGGTTTCCCCGGAATTGTGGAATTGTGTCCCGGAATTGAATTAAAATTTATTGACAACAGGATAACCTGTTAATTCGCATCTCTGCAATTAGGCTTATCAAAATGAACCGTGCCGGCAGTGTCAATACAATAAGCAACATTATACGGATTTTTCGGCAATTTCGACAAGAAGCCCGAGGTGACGAGATGAGAGACTGAAGGGGGGGGGTGGTCATAATGATTTTCGTACTGCTTGGCAGCTTTAGTCAGAACCAACGTACCTTTCAAAGCATTAAGTCGCTGTACAATATCTTCATACCCAGGATCATCTTCCGACTTTCCCTGCAACATTGATTGCAAAAGAAAAATTGCGGCTTCCGTCTCCCCTCCCTGCAAGGCAAGACGGGCACCGAGAATGGCCAGGTATGATGGAGCATTGGGAATTTTAGCAGCCTCCAGGAAAATTTTTCCTGCCTCACCAAAATTTTTTAAGAAAAAATAATAGTTAAAGCCCTTCAATTGCAAGGGTTGCCAATCCCAAGGCCGATTGAGCGCTGCTGTCTGCAGTATCTTTTGTGTCTCATTAACAAGACCTGCCTCCCAAGGCAAAGAACCTTGGGCCAGCAAATAGGTCTGCTGAAAAGATGGATCCAGAACCTGGCTGGCGACAAAAAGCTGATGGATCTCATGCCAGTCCAGCTCTTTGTCTATAACCTCATATTTTCCATCTACCGTTCTTCTGACATAGGTTCCCATCTGGGCTCCAGCCTCCAAAACCAGGTAATCGGCCACGAGCCCTTTGAACTCACCGGCAAGAAATCGAAGAACTGTTGGTGGTAGGCTGACAAGAACCCCACCCGCCTTATCCATGGCTTCTGAGGCGACTTCTTTTTTTTTAATGAACAAAGCATTATAGCTTATAAAATAAGCAGAAAACAAAAAAATTGACAATATAACGATGCCTGCAACCCGCACACGACATTTCATAACAACTCTTTCCTGTTAAAAAGCAACGCTGTGAAAAAAAGCACGATAGCACAGTAGGAAACACAATAAAGAAAAAGAAGAAAAAACTCCTGACCACTGAAGGGCAGGCCATAGGCCGCAACGTATTTTTTATCAAAAAGTGACAGGTTGGGAAATATCCAGGAAAGAGCCAGAACAAGCCATTCCTGCCCTGCGACGACTCCGGCGTAAGCGTTTTCTCTCACTACTCGCCTGAGCAACTCCATATTTTGGCCCACGAGATAAGAGGAGACAGATAAGAGTAGAGCCACAAACGGCTGACTGGCAAAACTATAACACAAAAAACTTACTGCTAATACCATAAGCAACAACATCAACTGGCAGGTTATGGCCATCAGATAGGTGAGCCAAGAAAAATTCGGGGGTATATAGGCTGGAAATTGCCAGATCAGATATTGCATCGACAGGGCTGTGCCGATAGAAATAATGCCACTGGCAAGCAGAAGAATAAAGGTAAACCCGAAAAACTTGCCGACAATATAGTGCCAGCCCTTTACAGGTCTGGCCATGATCATATGAATGTGCTGTTTCTCAAGGTCATCGGCCAACAATTTCATGCCAAGAAAAAATATCAACAGCAGGCCTGTAAAAGCAATGGCTGAGAGACCAAATTCAACTGAAACTTTACCAAGATCCCAGGAAAAAAGTTCCGCCACAAATATATTGGTCATAGTCAGCAGAATCGAAAGAACCACGATAGCCCAGAGAGCGCGGTGGCGCACACCTTCTATAAAAGTGGAGTGAGCCAACAACCAGAGCTTTTCATAAAAATCTATAGTATAAACCGTTCCTTCCGTGCCCTTGACTTTCATACCTTGTTTTGATCCGCCTGTTGCCTGAAGGTTATTCAACATGGAGCTCATCCCATTCTTTTATCGTGTTTACAAAACGTGTTTCAATATCCCCTCCTTGAAGAAAGGTTGGTAAATCTCCCTCGTAAAGAAGATGCCCATGATGAATGAGACCAATATGGTCACAAAGCTCTTCAATATCACTCAAAATATGGGAGCTGAAAAAAATCGTTTTTCCTTGAGATTTCAAATCAAAAATAAGATCCTTCATCAGGTGCCTGCCAAGGGGATCGAGACCGCTCATCGGTTCATCCAGTATAAGGACATCAGGATCATGGATCAAGGCATTGGCCATGCCAAGCCGCTGCTTCATGCCCTTTGAAAAACTGCCCACCCGCTGGTCAACGGCAGAAGTAAGATCCATGCGCTCAAGGAGTTCCGGGATTCTTGTTCTGACGATTTTTTTCTTCCGACCGCTTAAACGGCCGGAAAACATCAGAGTCTCCCGGGCCGTGAGATGACCGTAGAAAAAGGGCAATTCAGGCAGGTAACCAATTGCCTGCCGGTATTCATCCTGACCGATCTTCCTTCCCTTGACAGCCAGTGTCCCCCGGTCGGCCCGCAGGAAACCCAGCAATATCTTAATGGCCGTGGACTTGCCGGCCCCATTCGGCCCGAGAAATCCGAACACCTCACCTGCTCTTACCGTCAAGGAGAGATCATAAAGTACCCTCCGGCAGGTTCGACCGGTTCCGAAGTCCTTGACTACATCTTTCAGTTCAATCATTACGTGCATTTATACGGGCCTATAAAAAATCCCTGTGAAGTTAAAATCTCCACAGGGATCAGTGTCCAATATTACTTTACCTGATAATCATTTTTCTTAGAAAGCAGATGCCCAGTTATTTGTCGGAAGACCGCCACCATTCACACCGTTCAGATCATCTAAAGAGTCGACAGCTGCAACCGCAGTGGCTTGAAGACCAGCGCCTGCTGTTGTCCAGGTCGGGTTACTGACGCTATAGAGGAGACTCTCGACATCGGAATCCATGGCATAGGCAGTGTCACCATTGGTGGCCTTGGCATGGATGATATAAGAGCAACCACCGGACGCACAACTACCAGCCGTTATAGCACTATTGACAATCTGGGTCACCATATTAGCACCTATCCCAAAAGGGACAGCAAATACTTTTGTTGTTACAGCATTAGTTCCGGCAAGGCGAGCGCCAGCTACTGTCGCAGATGCCGGGGCTGCCAAAGCAGGCGTTAACCCGGAATCTGCCACACCAGCACCTGCATCATTAGCAGTCAAGTTGGCTGCTGCTGCCTCGGAATGGCCGAAACAGCCAAGCTCGGAATTAAGATCGGCTTGGGATCCCTTGGCATTATGGGCGATGGATTTAGCCGTAGCGTTGATCGAACGAGTCCGATATGCAGCAAACTGTGGAATAGCGATGGCTGCCAGAATACCAATAATCGCCACAACAATCATTAACTCCACCAGGGTAAAACCTTTTTCATTCTTGTGAATTTTCATAAAATTCCCTCCAGTTTTAGTTATTTTGCTTTAACATGCCTCTTAATAAACATGCCGATTTACTATTTTGTCTTTTGGGAATGCAGAGTGGATGCCAGACACAACGATTTTAAAAATATTTTTTTTATCCGTAAAACTCTCCATGTTAAACAAATGAACTATTTCAATAAATTAGCCAGAGAAACTCAAAAGAATATTTCTCATTATTTCTTTTAGTCCTTCATGTTTAAACATCTTTAGATGGAATAATGCCAACACTGAGCAATCATTTTTTGGCAAATACATCATTACTCAGTGACAAAAAACGTCACTTCGTTACATTTTTTGTCACAAAAATCAAAAAGGGGGGCATTTGGAAATCAATTCTCTTCTGCTTGTGAAAAAAACAACCAGCTCAGCGCTGACACCCATGATATTTATGAATAACATCTTAATATCATGGACAAAAAAATGAACTATTAAAGAAAAAATCAACCGTCTGCTTGAGACGTTTCCGGCGGTTGCAGTTATTGGCCCAAGGCAGTGTGGCAAGTCAACGATAGTCTGCGGGTTACGGGATGACTGGAAATACTATGATCTTAAAAGCCCGGACGACTATCAACTGATCAGCAGCGATCCCACCACTTTTTTTTGCCATTAATCCGGGAAAAATGATTATTGATGAGGCTCAGCAGTATCCGGATCTGTTCAAAACGCTCAGAGGTGTTATTGATGCCGAAAGGAAACAGAAAGGCAGATTTCTGTTGACAGGTTCAAGCTCTCCCGAGGTCGTCAGGGGAATCAGTGAAAGCCTGGCCGGCCGGATCGCCACGGTGGAATTGTGGCCTTTCAAACAAAATGAATTTTATGATCTCCCCCTTCCAGTCATCTATGAGATGATTAGTGACAAGACTGCCCGTCCCAGGGATTTTCTTAAGCTGCGGCCATCCCTGCAGACCGGGCAGAGTCTGTACGTCTGGCTTAAAGGCGGCTTTCCTGTCTCTTTTTACCAAAATCCACTCAAGAAAGTGCAGAAGGCAAGAAAAGGATTATTCCGGGACCAGGGGTTGTTGCATTATTTTCTGAAAATTACCGATCTGGACAGGCTTCTTCTTCATCCAGTGACTGGTTTTTCATTTGAAAGCTTTGTGATTGAAGAAGTAATCCGGGGACTTCAGTCAACCATGACAACTCAGCTGGAATTCTCGTAATATAGAACTATTGACAAATCGAACAGATGATCTGCTTTATGATTTGTTACAATAGCTTTCGGAGTCGGTTGACATTCTGTTTTGACAAATGACGGGATTCCAAAAGGATATCCTTTATCAGTTTGTCCATACACCATCTTCATAATATACGGGGCCAGATGATTTAGGTTCCAACTTGACTTGTTCTTTTTTCTTCCGCTTTTCATCTTTTTTGATGAGCCAGACCGTATGAATGATACGATTATCATTAAGCAGTACGCCAACCATTGACCCTACCTGAAAATTTACTTTACCAGTCACTCCACGAGAGTCATAAAACCTGACTGAAGAAGAAAACACATAAGAAGAATCATTAATTACTATATTTTCATCAGTAATATAATCAATGACACCAGAGACATCAAAAACTTCTGGGTAACCAGAATGTAAAGGTTGAAGCTCACCGGCAATGGCACTATCAACGTCAATACAGTCAACGCGAAATACACAACTGAACCCGCACCAAACAATTACACCCAACAGCAGCCAATATTTTTTTTTCTGTTGTACTAACATATTCTGATACCTCTTTGGTTCCACCTTCGGGCTCACTCAAAATGTATAGTAATTTTTTGAACGAACCCTTGTATCGCGACCAAAATCCTTTAATGTTCCCGCCAGTAATAAAAACCGACCTTCTCTTTTTTTTCCCATACAACTTCTGTTGTCCCGGCGGAACTACTGAAAATCTTCATTTCCCTGTTACGCGTTTCATCGGGATCACCGACAATAACAGGAGTATGCAAAATTCCATCAAACATCTTGCCCGTAGGCGGTACATAAATCGTATTTCCAAATTCATCTATTATTGGAATCAAGTCACGATCGTCGATCACACCATCATTATTAATATCAAACACCGGGCTGCTTAACCTGCTGCCGTCACAGGCGTCCATTTCATGAATAATGGAATAACCGCCGCCAGTACAAGGAGAATCTTCAGGTATAAAGGTGATGACAATCGCCCTGCCGTCACGGATGAGCACATCCTTGATAACCCGTTCACCGGCTCGTTTTTCTTCACCAGCTTCATCGGTGTCACCGTCACCATCATTATCAATTCCATCAGAACTGGCATCTACC
This sequence comes from Deltaproteobacteria bacterium, assembly GCA_029933005.1. Classification (GTDB taxonomy): domain Bacteria; phylum Desulfobacterota; class Desulfobulbia; order Desulfobulbales; family SURF-16; genus JAGHCC01. The sequence continues at coordinate 14,983 of JAOZOY010000004.1, read as the reverse complement.
ATGTAAGGCAGATCAAAAAACCAGCCGGCATGACCAATATTTTCCCCTGTTTCATCTACGTCACCGTCACCGTCATTATCTTCACCATCGCTGAAGTATGCTGAAGGTGAGACAGGAACACACTTTTCAGGAGTACCATGACCATCGTTCCCATCATCCTCATCATCAATATAGCCATCACCATCATTATCAACTCCATCAGCACATTGTAAATACCACTGGGGACTGTAATCGCTTAAGGTTCGCAGATACGAGCCATTAAGATAACGCCAGTCAATTTCTGCCTGTTCCAGCAGCTCAACACCGTTGAGATTGTCAATAGTATTTGTGGCTCTACTCCAGCTTCCAAGATAAGCGCCGGAATCCAGTTTTTCTTCTCCTTCATCATCTTCATCAACATGACCATCACTATCATTGTCAAGTCCGTCAGTACCCTCATCAATGACACCATCATGATCATTATCCCGACCATCGGAATCAGCATCTACCATATTGGCAAAATCCCAGATGCCGAAGATTGTCTGCTGACTTGTATCAGAGCGGTCATCCTCGCCAAGAAACTTACCTGTTCCAAATATGATCATAAATCCATTTTTTTCATATTCACAGTGATACATAACATCCGGCGTTGATGTAATCGGCTGGCCGGCTGCCGAGAACAGAGGCCGAGGGTCATCATGGTTTGCCGGAATACCTCCATCCGTATCCACATAATCAATACGTTGCTTCCCAGTTGGATTCCCAATATCCGTCCCATACGCCACGCCCCAGTTATCCGGATCATGGGCAGTAATATCAAATTTCCACATATTGCCCAAAAGATCCCCGGCATAAACGTAATCAGCCCGATCATCGTTATCCACATCGACTATAGCTGGAGTGGATAAGCCATTATTGCCACCAACCCCGGTATCAATTTTTCTTATTAACGTACCATCCAGAGCATCAACTATATAAAGGACGGCATGACCATTTCTACTTTCATAGCCGTTACCGAAAATGACTACCCAGGGATGATCAGAACTTGAGGCTTCATTGAAAGATTTATAAGACCGAACTATAAAAGGATCGCTGAAAGTATATCCCATGTCATCATCACCGAAATTAAGCCATTTTTCACCCTCCTCATCAGTGTCCCCGTCTCCGTCATTATCATAGCCGTCACTGTAATCTTCATCAGCCTCATCAGTTACGCCATCGCCGTCATTATCCACGCCGTCACTGGTCTGGTCGCCGGCATACTCAAATATCATGCCGGCAGGAGCTGGAGGATATTCCCATTTAACCATGTTGACAAGACTTGCCTCTGTTGTGTTTTCATCAACAGTATCTGCTGAACTGATATCAAGGGCATAAATGCCACGACCGCCCTTTTTCAAAGCGCCGACCAACAATGTCATTTGTTTCTTCTCAAACTTCTCGTCTGTTGAGCCATCTCCGTCATTATCAACTGAATCCGAGTAATCTTCATCGGCTTCATCAATGACGCCATCACCATCATTATCCAGGCCGTCATCAGTAAAATCACCAGCAAAAAATACCAATTCCTTGGCATAAGGAGTGGCATCTACATAAAAACGGTGGCTGTAATCAGTTTTGGTCAAGTCATACAGATAACTGAAAACATGAAGAGGAACATAGGCAAAACGTTCTTCGCCAGTATCGGCGTTGAAGGCATGCAGCATGCCGTCATTCCCACCGGTATAAATAGTTGAATTTACTAACAAAGGAGCGGAGTGAACAATATCGCCAAGTTTCTTGGTTCTACTCCTGAAACCGGTTATCTCTTTACCGCGCAAATATCTAACCACATCAGCATTATTATCCAGACAATCTTTCTGCGTAGTTGACAAACCGGCGGCGGAGTAACGAAACGCGATGCCCGAACCGTTCAGGTCAGAGGTAATAATACGACGTCCATACTGCCAGTCCTGATTCTGCAATTGCTCCCTGGCCTGCCAGAGGATATCATCTTCCTGTTTTTTTACTTCTCCGGAAACGGGATCGATGGGGTACGCAGTCACATTACCTGTCCATAACCCGGCCGTGTAACTTGACTGGTATAAAACCAGTCCAGTACTCAACTCATCACCATTGACAGACACCGAAGCGCCAGACGCTGTTCTTGAACTGATATCCTTAAACAACTCCTTCAATGAAGAGACAAGTGTGTCAGGATCATCAGCCTGGAAGAAACGGCCCCGGCCATTCACAGAAGCATGCCACAAATCATCTATTTTTTTTGGACAGGAGTAGCAACTATTTGTCGGATCAGGCCAGATCGGCGTTGGGGTGTCAGGATTCAGAAAATAAGGGTCATCTACATATCCAGGATCATCAACGCTGCCATCATCATCAATATCATTAGTATCAATCAAGCCGCTTAACCCGAATGATACTGAAAAAGTGACCATGTGCTGAGTTTTATTTTTATCATAATTATTAGTCGGCATATCATTGGGCAGACTATCAGCCAGATCAGCATCGTAAAATTTCCAGGCCACATCCGCCAAGGTATCTGCGACATTATCCTGATAGGGCGCGCCTTCGCCTTGATCCTGATGACCAACACCGGGACTGCTGCCATTCCAGTACCCATCTGTCATGGCAATTGCAAAGGCCTGCTGACAGGCGCCACCATCAGCCTCACTCTCATACGGTGAGGTGCCAAGATTGCCGGTATATCCGTCATCCTGGTCAAAGTAGCGCCCCACATCACGCAAAGATTGACGAAGCGGAGTGCCGCCATTGGAATCAATGGAGTACAATGTGTCGAGCAGAGTATCAGTCTCATCGACGTTTACAGAACCACCCCCTACAAATTTAACCGCATCCGCATCGGTGGAACTGCCGGTGCTGGATGCATGACGTTCCACCTGGACATAGCCGGTATTTCCCTGGTTAAAAGTATAGGAACCAAGACTGACCCAGTAGCCGCAGCAACCCGAACCACTGGCATCCTCACAGTCATTTTTGGTTGTTACAGTGTGATTGGAAGATGCTCTCTGGTTTAAATATTTTACCGTTGTACCGCCCGCGTGACTAATGGTGAATTTTGCCTTTTGGTCACGATTATAATAACAATTCCACCAGGCAAAAACTTCGAACATTCCTGTTGCCGAAATATTTGGAGTCCATTTTGCCCATTTTCCGGAACTGCCGGTATAGACTGAACTGCCATTATATTCTGGTTGGGAACCAGACTCATACCATGAACTGCTTTTTGTAAAACCACTGTCCTGGTTATCTACAATAACTTCATTAGTGGCATCTACCTTGACAGGCAAAACAGTCTGGCGGGCACCGCCGGTGCTGTGCAGTGTATAATAACCAACATTAACCCATTCAAGATCATCAATAGTTCTTGCAATTGCAGCCTTGGCCGTCAACTCACGCCGCCTGTAAAAAGAAAACCAGTTGACAAAATTCTGCAGATCTTCCATATCGGTCAAATAGGATTTCGAACCGTCTTCATTAGTCTTTACTGGTTGAATAGTATCAGGAATATCATCATTGCCTTGGTCTGCAACGTCAGAGTTCACAGGCAACAGATACTGCACGACTTCATGATTACTTGTGCTGCTGCTGAAAGAAACCAGATAGTAATTTCGGCTTATTTCTCCATCATCAACTTCTGAGTCGGAATCTGCATCATTCCAGATAAAATTAACGAGATAGACCTCACCTGCCTCAGCCTCCCCATCATTATCTATATCATTAACCATATAATAATGAGCATTTTTGATATCAACGGCTGATTCCGTCATGATTGTTCCTGCCACGACAAAGGCAATGGCATCAGCAACGGTGGAACTGCCATCCGGACTATCCCTGATAATGGTTACCGTGCCATGGTGTCCCTGGGAAAACACGAAACTAACGCCGCCAAAAAGAGGCAGCCACTCGCCGCACACGCCAGTTTCCGGGATGTTATTGCTGGTCGAACGCTGATCTTTTCTCTCTGAGGCGTCAATGACGCCGTCATCGTCGGCGTCAATCTCGACTAGCGCGTTTCGATCTCGATCATCAAAACAGTTCCACCAAGCATAGATATTATAAGCATCGGTTTCCGGTATATCCGGCGTGAAAACTACCCTGTCCCCATCCGTACTTGTGTACTTTGAGTAACCATTCCATTCAGGAGTCATAATAGATTCATTCCAGCTTCCGGTGGAGGTAAAGGCCGGAGAGCCATCATCATCATCCACAATAGTAAAATTATTGACCGGTACATTGGCATAAAATGTATCAAGGATACTTAAGGTCGGAGTATTGCCGACTGGGTTGGATCTCGGTTCTTTAATATCTGCCTCGTGGGGAGGTAAAGTGCCGCCTGCACTTATTGTTGTTCCGTCAGCAGCCTTGGTACTGTCCATCTCTTCCCAGCGTGGCCAGGGATGATAGGTTGTCGCCGGATTATAATAAATTTTGTTGTAACCAGCCCACTGGGATTTCCATTCGAGAAGCTTACTTCCGGTTAATATATCACTATATTGATTGTCTGAAATGTCAAAAACATAACGTTCATCGTGAAATTCCCCATCATTTTCTGGAGTCATAAACTCCCAGTCCATACTGCCGGAATTGTCGAGAACGAACATGATATTAGCCGGAGCGGCCTGAATTTTAGTTTCCATGGGATCATTACTGAATTCTTCCGCGTAAACATAACTCGAAGAATTGACTACAAACAGGAAACAAAGGCTAATGGCTATAAGTGGGGAATTGAAAAAATTTTGACCCCATTTTTCCTTATACCCGTACAAACAATTATTTTGTGCGGTCTTCATTATTCTTACCCCTTAAAACCTCTTTTTATAGCCAATTTCTATAATTTTCTGACCATTATTTTTAGTAGCTCGACCGAGCAGATGATACTCATAAAGAGAACTGGAAGTTATTTTCAGAGACGAGGACTTTTTACCCTTGACCACTCCTTTGTCTATAGCAACTAATGATATAGCAGAATTATTCAAACCGGAAAGCAAATCATTAATAATTGCCTGCCACTCAGCAGGGTCATCAAGGAAACCATCCTCGTCCGTTCCACTGAATAACCATTTAAAACTGCTACGCTTAGCCCTGAGGTTATCCGAATCATTCTCGTTTTCCAAACGCTGAGCTCCTTCCTGGGCAGCAGCTTCTGCATTGTAAAAATTATCCTTGGCGACTTTTTCGTTTCCGGCAATCTGCTGTTCAATTGTAGTTGTGTTGATAGCGGCAATACCGAGCACCACTAAAATCATAAGAATCATTAATGAGGCAACCAAAACAAAGCCGTTCTCATTGTTTGCAGTATTTAAAATTTGCACGGTGCCACCATTTTTAAAAATTAATTTTGCAATTGGTAAATGATACCGTTTTTACTGTCGCACTATTATTTTGAACAAATACTCTTATGGTTTTCATATTGTTCTGAGGATAATTATCAGCAACATTCCAGAAAACATTATATTTGCCATCAGATGATGGGACAAAACCATCAGTACTTCCTATAACAAACGGTTTATACCTGTTCGCAAAAAGCTCACCAGCTTCATCAATCGCACCATCATTATCATCATCAAGCCCATTATCATCGAGTCCAGCGCTGCCGTTATTTGCTCCTGTCCCATCATCAAACTTCTCATCAGGTTCATCAGTCGCACCATCACCATCATCATCTGTCCCATTGGTTCCGGAATCAAATGGCATATTCAACATCTTCTCCAAATAGTCTGACGCCAAATTAGTAGATTTCGTCATGTTATTTGCTGAAGAATTGCCATTAATAGATGTGACCTGCATGGCGTTGACTGACAAAATACCGATAGTCAGGATCGCCACGGCAATTAATACCTCCAAAAGGGTAAAACCCGACTGGTTCTGCATACTGTATAAGTTTATCATCATAATCCCAAATTACGGCATTTGACTGTTGTTGTTGAAATACGGCGGCGAAAGTTATCGTTGTATGGTCCCCAGACGGCCCCTGATTTTGCTGTATTTGATAGCGTATTCAATATCTTACGATCCGGCCGGTCGGCTCTGGCAAGAATTGATAGCTGTATACTTCTGATATTATTCAAAACAGCTGTTGGGTTCCCGCTGGAATCCAGATAACGAAATTCTAAATTATCAATATTCTCAGCCAATGGCCTCTTGCTTGTTGCTGTTGCGCCAATCTGCCTGCCAAGATCAGTGTCACCGTCGCCATAAGCATCATAAAGATCATATTGAATTGTCTTCAATTCTCCGGACTCATCAATTTTGCCATCACTATTATTATCCACACCATCATCATCGGCAACCAGGGTAAATGTAACACTAGTAGGGGTTGCAATAGTAATTCCGGCAGTACCTAAATCATCAGGATCATATCCAGCCATCCTGATTTCTCGCAGCATCATATCCACCCCGGCCCGAATATTCTGCTGCATTTCGGCAACCTGATCCTGGGCAACATAACTATCTTGCTGAGACTGAAATACGGAATAAATTGAGATCATGACAATCCCTGAAATAAGCAGAGAGATCATTACTTCAATAAGGGTAAATCCTTTTTGGTTATTCACTATTTTCATCACTTCCAGTTATTTACGCTAAACGGGATTATTCCTGAAAACTGTCGCAACTTGACTGATCCAGATGTTTGAACAGTCACCGCATAACAAATATCGTTATTTTTATTTTCAAGATAAATACTACCGTTGTTAGCTGTACCTTGATTTGAAAATGTTATACCAGTTGCCTGGGTACAACTTGCATTATTCCAATTATTAGTGGCATTGCCTGTGCCAAAATCAACTCCACTTCCATAGCTTGCGAACATAACCCGAAATTCCCCGGCAGTGTAGGCGCCATTCCCATCGATATCGAAATAATAAAATCCCGGAGTTACGCTATTATCAACCATCACACTAATAGGGATATTTTCCTTTACAGCCTGCAATCGTGCTCTCTGCAGATTGGAAAATAAATCTCTCGCAGCAGACTTGAGATGATATCTGGGCTTCCAAGAAATAAAATTTGGTGTCGCGATAGCCGCTACAATGGCCAAAATGCCAATTACAACCATCAATTCAACCAGGGAAAATCCAGCTTTTCCCTGAGCAAACATTTTAGCCTTAGCGTTATTTTTTTTATTTATCTGTCGCATATTTTTTCTTTCACCTGGAGCTAATGCACATTTTGCGCCACAACTAAGTTAAATATTTGTATGTTATGAACCGTAATTATTGAATCTTACAGTAAACCTCCCCAAAAGAGACTATGCCATTTTTGAACAATTAAAAACAACGAAGTAAATAGACCCTAAAGACTAAAAATATCGTAATCAGTTCACCGGGGGCTATAAACATTGGTCAACTCAGGGCTGTAAAAGTTTACCAATGCCTTAAATTCCTTCATTTGGAGCTTCGAACTATAGCTCCTCTATGTGAGGAGGCCAGGTAAGCGTAGACTCCTAAACGGGCGAAGAGGTAAGCGAAGACTCCAAGAGTGCTGGTGAACTCTTACAAAATATCATATCAAATCAGAGGGAAGAGATGAAATATTATTTTTTTATCTCCTTATTCCTTAATACTACAGCGACATTTTCTACAAACACACCAGCTAAACCGTCATTCCGGCATGTTTTTAGCCGGAGGTAAGGGTAGACTCCGATCCAGTGATGTTGCCTTTGTATTACTCCGAAAATCCTGGATCGAAGTCAAAGCTTATCTTCGAATAAGGATTTTCGGGAATGACGGAAAAATGGGGAGCACTACGCGCGTATCCCAGCCCTGAAAATCAGTGCTTTGTAGCCAGATTAACCACGAATTTAATGTATCTTGTTATGGAATTTAACAAATATTTCATGTTAACGGTGACACGATTGGGGTTTAAAAAAGCATCTTTTACCGCAACATATATTTCTGGAACATACGCGTAATGCTCCCGAAAAATGTCGCTGTAATATTAATTCTATTTTTAATTTGCCTACCCCCCTGCCCCACCATTGCTATAAAATTATTTAACAAGACAGTGTCACAAAAAAACGAAAACAAATTACTCGACAAAGGCGAGCAGCCGCTTCACAATAAACTGTAATACTACCTAGTTAAGGACAACATAGCCATAAAAGACAAAACAAATACCTCTATTCTGATCTATAATTTTTTTATACTAAAATCGATTTAGAAAGATTTGAAACAAAGAAGATGACTGCACTGAAAATTAAGAAAACATGCCGTTCACGAAGAGCTGGCCCGAACTGCATATCTCCAGGAAATAAAAAGAAAAATTAATCTAACCAAGAAAACAAAGAGAATAATAGCATGGATAAGCAAATATAGGAGTAACCGAATTTTCTTGTCTGAAAAAAGACAAAAACGGGGCAGGATAACAGGTAGAATTCGTATTATAAAAAAAATTTATCTTTTTCTAGTGGTGGCGCTGAAAGTAAAAAAATAAAGATGAACTTCCCAAAATTTCAAACTTCATTTAATCACGATATCTGAACATCAACGTACCGACTATTGGATCTTAGAATCCCGACCGGCAAATAAAGCTTCGCGACAATGATCAACATAATCTCTTAAAATCGCCTGGCCTTCTTTATCAAGTTCAACGAACTCAACACCGCACAGCCAGCTTTCGGCATCATCCAGGGAGACATGAATAACTCTGCCCCGTGAAGATAGACATTTGTCCTCAATTTCGAGTTCGATCTGACTGAGAAAATCATCAACAGTGAAAACATCACGTTGCAGGAGTCTGATCCCCACGCCGGAATAGGCAAGATTGACAACCGGGTACTCCCGGCCGTCGATACTGACTTTGATCTTTGTCGACTCATCAACAGGAAGACGAAAAAAATGCCGAAGATAAGCCGTGTCTTCCGTTTCGTTTTGCTCTATCCACTCAATCCCGCTCATATTTTTTTCCTCATGTTTTGCCTAACCGCAAAAAAACGTAATTTATCAATAAGTGGTGACAACCCAATGTCATTAACTTGAGGACTTCTCCGAAAAAGTCCCCCCTTTATCAAAGGGGAGGTTGTCGATATGCCAACATTTATTAATAAGTTACGAAAGAAAATTCACATTCAACAAAAATAACAACTATTCAGGCAAATCATCAAATTGGCCAAACTACCAAAAATATTTTATTACACATTCACCATATTTGTGAATTCTTTTCTCAAATTCTTTTTTTTCTGGTCCACGATTTCTTCTCTTTCAGTTTTTTGCCTCAAAACATTTTGCGGCTGGATATGAAAACGTTCCTGAATCTTTTCAAGAGAAACCAGTTTCACCTGGCGGGAAGAAGGGGTCAGGAAAGACTTAAGTTTCTGCTCAAGCTTTCTAGGATCCATTTCCCGTTCAATGGCAATAACGCCTTCCATAATGATTTTTTGGAGCAAAAGCTCCTGGTCAGTCTTTTCGCGCAAATTTCCAGCAAAGGGAATAAAGAAGAAATTTGCAAAAACGACGCCATACAATGTCGAGGTCAAAGCGACGGGAACCGTCATTAAAAGAGAAGAGCTGTCACCTCCTATCCCCGTCAGCATGCTGATCAACCCGACCACGCTGCCCACAAGACCGAAGGCCGGAAAGAACTCTGCCATAGTGCGCAGCACTCGTTCACAGTCTTCACGACGCATTTTAAAAAAATACATCTCCGTGTTCAAAATATCGCGAATCGATTCTCCCTGGTAACCATCAACCAGCAGGCCAAGGGAACGGCGAAGAAAAAGAAAAGAGGTTTCCTCTTCATCCTGCTGCAGAGAAAGAAGGCCCTGATACTTTGATTTGACTGATAAATCTACAAGAATTTCGACAATCTCCTCGGGCTGTTTTGGTTGCCGGCGATAAGACGCAATCAAAACGGTATAAACAATGCGCAGCCGATCCAGCCGGTAGGTCAGCAAAGTGGCGCCAAAGCTGCCACCCAAGACGATCAGCAGGCCGGACAGATTAAAATAAAGCCCCAAATTGCCATGAATTGCAAAACCAAGCATAAAAAAAGAAACAGCACAAATAAAGCCGATCATGTTTCTCTCATTAAGCATTTGATAAGAATCACGCATCAATTTCATCTGATCAACCTCCCGGCCACCTTCTGGCCTGCTCTACTGATAATAATCTCAACCCTGCGGTTGGCAGCGCGGTTTACAGCTGTCTCATTGGAACGTACCGGCTTAAAGGAGGAATGACCGCTGACTGAAAAACGATCCTGGGGCAAACCGCTTTCATTCATAAGAAAATGGGCCACCTGATTGGCCCGCATCAATGACAGTTCCCAATTAGAGGAAAACTCAGCCGTCTGAATCGGCAGATTGTCTGTGTGACCGGCAACATTAATCAAATAATCAGCCTGATCCAGCAAGGGGATCATCTTTTGTAAAGATTTCCTGGCCGCAGGCTTTAATTCCGCCCGACCCGTATCAAAAAGCAGATCACCGGTGAGGACAATTTTCACGGTTTGATCAGGAACAAGATCCACCGAGGCAAAATTCTCAAGCTCTTCCTCTTTCAGAATTTGCCTGCTTAAATCATAAAATTTGGCAATATTGGGCACCGCCCTGCCGGATAAATCCTCGACCGGCCCAGGAAAACCGGCCGACTGAGCGACTTCCAATTCAGTCCCGGTCACATAAATCTTTTTCTCTTGATTGAAAAACTCAGGATGAGATGACTGATAGACAAACAGGACGACAAAAAGAATAAACATGGTCATCATCAGATCAGACCAGGCAACAGACCAATAAGGAGCGCGTGGCATCCTCATCCGCTCGAAGACATCATCATAATACACCTTGTGTCCGCCATGAAACTCATGACTCTTCCTGTCAGGCGAGACTTGCTGGGGTTCAGGAACGATACGGGGGGAATCAAAGCATGTGGGAATATCAGCCATATTTCAAAACCTGCCTTTTTGATCAAATTGTAAAAATATTCTCTAAGACAACAGATCGGTAGATTTCAAATTTTCTTCAATATTTATTAAAGGAAGGGCAAACATTCGCTCAGCTTCAAATTTCAGACCTCGTCAACGTATGGATAATTCCTCTGGATTCCGGTTAACACTGCCCTTTACCCACAAATTTAAGTACACAAGGAAACATTAATGCCTGTTTATACGTTATTTTGCATAAATTGGTCCTCTTGGTACCTCATCCCCGAATGTAGTTATCGGGGATCCAGAAGATTTTAACCCTAATGGATCCCTGATAAAAGCACTCGGAGATGACAATAGCGGCGATGACTCCTGTATTATGACTTATGGGTAAAGGGCAGGACTAACAACATGCCGGAATGACGTAGCACGCTGTCCAAATTATGGATCGATTTCCAACAAATGCGGGCATTCAGGCTAACCGAATGATTAAATTTATATACTCAACTTTCCAGGTTAATGTATTGTATGGATTTAATGATGTTTTTTCGTAGGTTGGGTTAAATTTTAATACCCGCCGGAATTGTTGGGTTTGAGTAAATACAGGCTATTTACTGATTTCCCAGCATCTCAAACCCAACAAACTTGGCAGCATGAAATAACATCAACCCAACCTGCGCTATAATAATCGCGAAACAACAACGGTTTATGCCAAGTCGGAAAATTGAGTTATATAGATCTGAATTCAGCGCGTATGGAAACTTTCTACTTCAAAAAAGGCAGAAGACTCTTAAATTCAGGCGTGCCGGCCTTATGGAGCAACTCGTAAATGATTAATTCCGTGTTTGCGACCACGCCGCCAATCTGCCTGATTCGATCCAGGCCGGTGTAATAATTTTTTTCTGTGCGGGAAGATACTGCGTCTGCCGGAATCCACATCCGGTAGCCCTCGCGGATGCCCCCCAGCACTGTCTGATACATGCAGATATGGGTTTCTACGCCGCAGCAAACCCAGGTATCAACATCTTTGTATGATTTCAGTTCCGCCAACACAACCTCATTTTCAAAACAACCGAATTCAAGTTTATCAAGTGGGATTGCATCACCAAGCTCGGCGGTAATTCCCGGCAATAATTCGCCTATCCTTTTGACATACTGTGTGGTTGCCACCACGGGAATTTTCAGCACATGAGCAGTTTTCATCATCAGCACTGTATTCCTAACCACCTCATCCCGGCCGCTGATCACCCGCATCATCCGATCCTGGATATCAACAATCAGCAGACCGCAATGCTCCGGTTTCAACATGTCATTTTGATTCATTTTCAATAATCCTCCTTATTTTTTTCGTGCAATTTTATCGAGTTCATGGCTAATTTCCAGTATGCTTAAGGTAAAAAACTGAAGGCTGAAGGAGCAAAGGGCCTTTTGCCGATCTTTAATCAAAAATCTATTATTACAAAATCACAACAAAAAAATGAAATATCAACTCATTGTTCACATCTTGGACAATAAGCCCGTTAAGCAAATAATTGAAGTTCGGGGCTGGCTCAGGACAAAACGGGATTCGGCCCGAATGTCATTTCTTGATATCAACGACGGTTCCTGTCTTACCGGTCTGCAGATTATTGCCGAAGAAAAACTTCAAAATTATGATGAAATCCGCGCACTGACCACAGGCAGTTCCTTGCGGGTGCTGGGCAAGCTTGTCCACTCGCCTGCAAAAGAACAGGAGATGGAACTGGTTGCCGATGAAATAGAGATTTACGGTACGGCCGCAGCAGAAACCTATCCATTACAAAAGAAAAGACATTCATTTGAATTCTTGCGTGAAATCAATCATCTTCGTCCCCGCACCAACAGCCTTGGCGCCATGGCAAGGATTCGCAGCAGCCTGTCCCATGCGGTCTACTGTTTTTTCCAGGAACGTGATTTCTTCCAAATCCACACGCCGGTGATTACCACCAGTGACTGTGAGGGGGCTGGTGAGATGTTCAGTGTTACCTCACTGAATCTTGACAAACTACCCCGACAGAACGGCAAGATTGATTTCAACCGGGATTTTTTCGGCTGCCCCGCCTCACTGACAGTCAGCGGCCAGCTTGAAGCAGAGGCCTATGCTCTGGCCCTTGGCCGGGTCTACACCTTTGGCCCCACATTCCGGGCCGAAAATTCTCATACCAGTCGTCATCTGGCCGAATTCTGGATGCTGGAACCGGAAATGGCTTTTTTTGACCTGAACGATGACATGGACTTGGCTGAAGAGTTAATTAAGCATCTGATCTCCCATGGATTGACGAACTGTCGAGAAGATCTTGATCTTTTTGCCCGCTTTATCGACAAAAACCTCTATGACAGACTGAACTCAGTTCTTGAAAACAATTTTACCAGAATCGACTATACAGAGGCAGTGGATCAACTTTGCCAGTCGGATCAACAATTTACTTACCCGGTGACATGGGGTGTTGATCTGCAGTCCGAGCATGAACGATATCTCACCGAAAAAATATACAAACGGCCGGTCATTGTGAATAATTATCCGAAAACCATCAAACCTTTTTACATGCGGGTGAATGATGATGAAAAAACCGTGGCGGCCATGGATATTCTCATGCCCGGTATCGGTGAAATTATCGGCGGAAGTCAGCGGGAGGAACGTCTGGATATTCTAAAAAGCCGCATGCAGGAAACCGGTGTCAACCCTGACGATTACGAGTGGTATCTTGATCTGCGCCGTTACGGCACCACCCCTCATTCCGGTTTTGGCCTGGGCTTTGAACGGATGATCCAGTTTATTACCGGCATGGCCAACATCCGAGATGTCATCCCCTTTCCGCGAACACCGGGGGGTGGATGATGGCTGATAAAAAAATCAGATTGTAAGCCAAGCGCTATCGTTTTTTGACAATATTTGTAATTCTACTTTGGGAACCATAGATTGTTCACCAATGTTATTAACTTAAACTCTAAACCGCGCTCCCCTTTTTCAAAGGGGGGCTGTGGGGAGGATTTGTGTCCGGGCTGAAAAATCCCCCTAAATCCTCTTTTCTCAAAGGGGGACTTTTCCAGAGATTTTTTTAGATTAATGGCACGAGTGGCAGGTGAGCAGCAATGAATCAAGACCACAATGTAACATTGTACCTGGCGCCGATCCGCGGCATAACCGATGCTCTTTACCGAAACACCTTCGTCCGTTATTTCAGCGGATTTGATCTGGCCATGGCACCCTTTGTCTCCACCCAGCAAGGCAACCGCATCAAGCCCGGTCATCTGCGGGATCTTGAAACGGAGAAAAACAGGGCGCTGCCAATTATCCCCCAGATCCTGAGCAAAGATCCCGATCACTTTATCACCCTGGCTCAAGCTTTAATTGACCAGGGGCACAAACAGATCAACTGGAATCTGGGCTGTCCATATCCCATGGTGGCCAACAAAAAAAGAGGCTCGGGACTGCTGCCGTATCCGAATCGAATTGCCTCATTTCTGGAAAAAATCAAAAAACTGCCTGTAGACTTATCCATCAAGACCAGACTGGGCCGCTTTCAGGCGGACGAAATTCTGCAACTATTGCCCATCTTCAATAATTTCCCCCTGACTGAACTCATCATTCATCCCCGAACAGGCAAACAGATGTATAAAGGGAAGGTGGATCTTAAAACATTTGGCCAATGCCTTGAACAATCCCGTCATCCGGTAATTTATAACGGAGACATCACGGATGAAGGTGTTTTTCTGCAACTTAAGGATCGTTTCAAAAAAGTGGAAGGCTGGATGATCGGCAGAGCGGCCCTGGCTGACCCGTTTCTACCGGCCCGGATCAAAAAAATTCCCCTGCAGAGAGACAAACGGGAACTTATCCGGCTTTTTCACGATGACATTTTTAGCCGGTATCAAAAAATCCTGTTCGGGCCAAGCCATATTCTTGGAAGAATGAAAGGATTATGGTTCTATCTCTCACAATCCTTTACAAACAGCAGAAAAATTTTGAAAAAAATTCAAAAAACCAAATCCCTGCAAAAATATAATGAAATCGTGAAGCAAATTTTTTCAGAGGAGGAATGGATCAGGTGATGGCTGATGGCTGATGGCTGATGGCTGATGGCTGATGGCTGATGGCTGATGG
>JAOZOY010000094.1 GCA_029933005.1 Deltaproteobacteria bacterium | reverse complement strand
TAGAATAAGGAGTTACCTGAAAGCTTGGTGATTTTACCCCGTGATTGGTTACGATAGATATTACGGCTTCCGCATTTCGGGCAGACCATTTCCCTGCCAGGTTTTCCGCTGCCACAGGCAACTTGCCATTCATGACCACAGTCCGCACATTTGAACTTTCTCTGTTCAGCCATCACTGCCTCCTTTGCGGTGATGATTCGGTGGATTTATCTTTTTGATCTTTCCGTGATTTTATTCGGGAACGTACATATTCTTAATATATTCATGATGCTGGAGGAGATCAACCATGGTGAGGTCTCCCACCACCCGCTGTCCTTCATCAATAACAGGAACCTCCTTGACATTATGTTTAATCATCCGGTCAAGGACTTCTTCCACCTCATCCGACAACGTCACTGCCAGGGGTTCACGCTGCATGAAATCTCCGGCCGTCTCCGAGACAGCCAGGCTGGTAATATTCTGGGTGTGGGGATAACAATTGTGGTAATGAAAAAATACATGCCGGACCAGATGGCCCAATGAAATGACCCCTTGCAGTCGGCCGTCGCCATCCACCACATAAAGCAACCGGGAGTGAAAAGAACTGCAGAAGGCCTCAACAATCTCTTTGACACCAGCCTCTTCACGGACAAGAGGAATCATTCTTTCGCGAAGTTCAGGCAGCAGATCGCCAATGATTTTATTCCCCTGACGCCTTTGCTTTTGTGTCATTTTTTCTCCCCCAAAGGAATTTCTTCTGCTTTTGTCAGGGCGAACCTGGTACTAATCGGCCCTATAATTTCAAAAAAAACAGAGGTGGCTGTGATAGTGGTCAACGCCGCTGCCCCGATGGTTGCAGCATGAGGCAGATCGTACTGATTGGCAAGCTGAGAAAAATCCTTCTCTATCAGCAGGGACAGGCCAATGGCCACCCCGGCCTGGGATAAGAGTCCCAGGCCCAGATATTTTGTTATCTTTTCCTCGACCTTGCTCATTGTGGCGCCAAGCCTCGCACCAGCGATCTTGCCCACTATCCGTCCCAAAACATAGACAACCCCGATGCTTCCCATGGCCGGCAGGGCTTTAACATCCAGATGGGCTCCGGCCAATGAAAAAAACAGGATGAATACCAACGGCAAAATTTCCTGGAGCGGCTGTCTGGCCTTAGACACAAGAAGTCCTCGCCGGCTATTGGCCAAGACAATGCCAATCATCATATTGACCAGGATCAGGGAAAGATGCAAATGAATTGCCAAACCGGTGCTCAAAAAAACCATGCCGAAAAGAAGAATCAGGATATCATGCGAATTTTTAAGACGGCTAATCATCTGAATGAAAAACAAGCCCAGAATCCCGCCCATAACCAGACTGAAACTGATTTCCAGAAGAGCGGCGGCCAGACCCGGCACAATAGAAACCGGCCCCGCAGACGTCTCAGCTAAAAGCAAACTCTGGGCCAGGGCCGCGCCAAACCCATAAATGATGACAGCCAGGCCATCGTCAAAACCCACTACTGCGTACAGGGCTTTTGTCAGACTGCCCCTGGCCCGGCATTCCTGAATCACCGCCACGGTGCCGGCCGGGGCGCTGGCCGGGGCCATGACGCCAAAGATAATGGCAAGAGGCAAATCACGGGTCAAGAGATAAAGAGCTGTGATCACTACGGCAAAGGCCATGAATGACTCGGCAAAAATAATAGTGACAATTCCATACCCGAGCCGTTTCATGGAGGTCAGGCTGAGTTCGGAGCCTATGGTGAAAGCAACAAAGCCAAGACCGATTTCCGCCAGAAAAGACAGATGTTCCAAGGCTGTTTCATGAAGGACATTCAACACGGACGGGCCAAGAAGAACACCGACAAACATATAGCCGATCAGGGCCGGCAGCTTGACATACCGAACAGCCCGCCCCATGTAAAGGCTGATCAGCACCGCAATACCAACCAGAATCAGCTCTGAAAGCTGCAGAAATGAAAAATCGATTTGCATAAATTCTTTTTTAGTATCCTAGAATTTATTCTCGTGTCACAAGAGGCAGAAAATCAAAAAACTCTTTTTAAATAAATTAGTTTCACCTACTGTTAAGGTACTTATCCTAGACCTTAATTTTTTTAGTTAATCTGGATTTAGTTTCCTATTGCAAACGGCTGTTTGTATGAATATATTTACTTTTATAATCGGTTTCCAGCAAAAGTACAGTGTGCGCCGACAAGTATCTACGCATTTTTATTTTTCTGCAGTAACATGCTGTAGGTCAGCATTTTTACCGCGTCATTGACCACAAACCACATCAAGGCATAGAGCCAGATCCACAGGGCATACTCCCATGGAATGGGGGTAATCATAAAACCGTATATCGCGATCAGGGTACCCAGAATTTCGGTGCCGAAGGTGGCGCCGAATAACAACGGCGAAGGCCAGGGGCGCTTCCAGAACCATCCCTCGGCGCGGGTGACGTAGAGAGTGCTGTGACCGGCGATAATCAGTTTGAGAAATATCAAACTGCGAATGATATCTTCCGAAAAACCCTGCTCCTGGAGAATAAAAAACAACAAAAAAGTTGAGACAACCCCGACAAGCCCTAAAACCAGAGAGACAGTCAGCAGCTCGCGCATATTCCACCGTACCGGTTCCTGATGCACTTTGGTATTGTCATAGGCAATAGCAAGGATGGGAATATCATTGAGCAGCGCCAGCAGGATAATCATCAGGGCGGTGACTGGATAAAAATTAAAGACGATGATGGACAACGTCATGAACAGGATGATGCGGATGGTCTCGGCAATACGAAAGGTGGCATAGCTCTTCATGCGTGCGAAGGTAATGCGCGCCTGGCGCACCGCCTCGATGATCACCGACAGTCCCGGCGCAGTAAGGATAATGTCGGCCGCAGCCCGTGCCGCGTCGGTGGCATTGGAGACTGCAAACCCGCAGTCAGCCTTTTTCAGAGCAGGGGCATCGTTGACGCCGTCGCCGGTCATGGCGACGATGTGCCCCCCTTTCTGCAGGGTGTTGACGATGCGGTATTTGTCCTCTGGCACTACCTCGGCGAAGATGTCCACCTCTTCGATCATCTCGATGATGGCTGATTCATGGGTATGGATGAACTCCCGCTCCAGCAGACGGGTATCGTAGAGTTTGCTCACCTCGGCCATCACCTCGGTAGCAAAATGTTTAGCCTCTTTCAGCGGTACATCGCCTTTAAGACGCTGATAAATAACAGTTGTCAGCGCTTCGACCAAGGCCAGCAGTTCATTGCTGGCCGCGCCCGACAGTTGCGTCGAACGGATGGTGCGTTGCTCCAGATTCAGTAGTCGACCCACCTCTTTGGCAATGGCCAGGTTGTCGCCGGTGACCATTTTCACCTGTACGCCATAGTCATGCATTTCGGCGATCACCTGTTGAGAATCGTCACGGGGTGGGTCATAAAGTGGAATCAACCCCAGCAGCACCAGTGAGGCATCATCCCGGCGGTGGCCCACCGCCAGGGTGCGATACCCCTTGCTTGCCAACAAATCCACCATGTTTTGAATATTCTGTGTTTCATCATCAGAAAGATGTGCCATCTCCAGTAATACCTGAGCAGCACCCTTGACCACTACAAAACGATCCTCCCCCTTTTCGACGCTCGCTTCGGTGCATTTGCGTATGGGATCGAAAGGCATGAATTTCGTCTGCCGATATGCCTGCCAATCCAGATCCTGAAAATGTTTGTCAATATAATGAAAAATAGGCAGTTCAATGGGATCATTATTTTCCAGCCGCGAGGCCAGTGCCGCATAAAAAAACAGATCCCGCTCACTGTAACCATTCAGCACCACCGGCTCGGCCACCTTCATTTTGTTTTTAGTCAGGGTACCGGTCTTGTCAGAGCAGAAGATATCAACACCGGCCAGCTCCTCAATGGCGGTCAGACGCGAGACAATAGCCTGACGCCGCGCCAGGTTCACCGCACCCACCGCCATGGTTACCGACAACACCGCCGGCAAGGCCACGGGAATGGCGGCCACAGTCAGCACCAAAGAGAAACGGGCGATCTCCAGCAAAGGTTCGTGACGAAACAGGGAAACCATCACGATCAACAGTACCAACGCCAGAGTGGTCAGGATCAGGAAATTACCGATCTGGATCACCATTTTCTGAAAATGGCTGCGTTCTTTCAGGCTGGCCCTGGCCACCAGTGAAACCACACTGGAGAAGTTGGTATGCATGCCGGTATTGACCACCACCGCCAACATCTCTCCCTGTTTGACGATGGTGTTGGCGTAGGTCACTTCATTAATTTTTTTACTGACGGGCAAAGATTCACCGGTCAGTGCCGCCTGATCGACAAGCAGGTAATCGCCCTTCAGGAGCTGCACGTCAGCGGGCACAATGTCACCGATCTTGAGTTTGACCACGTCACCCGGCACCAGCTCACGGGCAAGCACAGTCTTGAACTCACCATCGCGTAATACAATGACCTCGTTGGCCAGACGTTGCTTTAGCGCCTTAAGCGCATTCAGGGCGCGATGTTCCTGAAAAAAATCCAGAAAGGCATTCACCAGTAACATGACCATGATGATGCTGAAGTCTTCCCACTTCTGCACGATGGCCGACAACAGTGCCGCCACCTCGATCATCCACGGAATCGGCCCCCAAAAGCGGCGGAAGATGCGACACCAGAGGGTCTCTTCTTTCTCCTCGATCTCGTTATAGCCATATTGTTCAAGACGCTTGGTGACCTCGACTGTATTCAGACCCTGCCCTGCATCCGTATGCAAGGCTTGAACTGTCTCTACAATGGATTGAGCACTATAGTCATCTGTTGTCTTTTGCATTGAATGCCTCTTTTTTTGCCATTATCACCCGCCTTGCGCCGAAATGACGGTGTAGGGGACTTTATACGAAGCCATCAGGAATAACTACTGCGAAAAAACCACATCCCTTCACCGATACCAAAGAATCAGATTGGCCTCCAAAGGAATACTAGCCTGCGGATATGCGGGTATGACACGTGGTGTGTAGTCGGAAACAGGCCGGTCAGTGGCCACTTGGCCACTGTACACATAGGCATTAACAGTGCCGGCAAGCGCTGCACCACGACTCAGGGGCTGGCGCAGTGGCTCACTACCCGTAATAGAGTCGGCATACAATTCCACACTCACTGCATCCACGTCCATGTCGTCGAGATACAGTTGCACCTCGAAATAATATCCATTTTCATTCTCCCTTGAGGTTACGTTGCCGAAATGAATTCGCTGCCAGTGTTGTTTGAGCCGTGCGGACCAAGCTTCCAATGCGGCCGCAGTATTGTCATTGGTACTACGTTGCCGATAGGCTTCTGCCAGCGGCATGTAATAATCCTCGGTATATTCCCGCAACATGCGGTTAGAGGAAAATTGCGATGTCAGGCAGGCCATGCTCTCACGCATTCGGCCCACCCAGTCGGTGGGTAGTCCCTGTTCATTGCGGCAATAGAAACAGGGGATGACCTCCTCTTCCAACAAGCGGTAAAGTTGCTCCGCCTCCACCGTGTCCCAACCGGCAATATCGACATGCTCGAGTCCATCCCCCAATGCCCAGCCCAATTCAGACATATAGGCTTCAGCCCACCAACCGTCAAGTTCCGATAAATTAAGCCCGCCATTGACTAACACTTTCATGCCACTGGTACCACTGGCCTCCCAGGGACGGCGCGGGGTATTGATCCAGACATCCACCCCCTGAACCAGCTTTGCCGCAACATTCAGATCGTAATCCTCAACAAACACCACATGCTCATGCATGCCATTACTTTTAATGAAATGCTGCCATTGGCGCAGCATGTGTTTACCCACGGCATCCTTTGGATGAGACTTGCCGGCGATGACCAGTTGTACCGGCCGGTCACGATTAGAGAGAAGACGCAGCAGGCGTTGTGGATCATGCAACAGCAGGTTAGGTCGTTTGTATTCAGCGAAACGCCGGGCAAATCCCAGGGTCAGAGCATCCGGGTCGAATAATTCGCTACACTCCGGAATCCGCTCACGGGCAGTAGCACGTCCACAATGGTGACGCACCGGGCGCTGCCGCAAAAATACGATCAGCCGTTGACGTCCCTCGGCGCGGAAAGACCACAATTTTTCATCGGAAAGCCTACGCAAATCCACCTCCACGGAATCCAGGGTGTCGCGCCAGCGCGACTTGCCGCAGGCGTCGGTCCACAGGGTATCGGCGGCCGCCGAATCCCAACTCGGCACATGGATACCGTTTGTGATATACCCCACCGGCACCTCGGCCCGGGGCCAGTCGGGGAACAGTGGCTGAAAAATATGACGACTGACCTCTCCGTGCAGACGACTGACTCCGTTAACAGCCCCGGCACCGCGAATGGCCAGATATGCCATATTGAAGGGTTCACTTCGATCATCGATATTCAACCGCCCCAGCGCCAGAAGATCATCCATTTCTACTCCATACTCCATTGCCATCTCGCGAAAGTAGAGGGCAAACAAGTCGGGCGTAAAGCGATCGAAACCCGCCGCTACCGGTGTATGGGTGGTAAAAAGATTACCCGCCCGCGTCGCCCTCAATGCTACATGGAAAGGCTGGCCACTACGTTGCATGAAATGGCGCGTACGTTCGAGTATTGCGAAGGCTGCATGACCTTCATTGAGATGGCACACCGGACAATCGATCCCGAGCATCTCCAGCAGCCGCCAACCACCGATACCCAGCACTATCTCCTGCTGCAGGCGCATCTCCTCACCGCCGCCGTAGAGTTCGCTGGTAATGGCACGGTCACCAGGGTCGTTAAGGAGATCATTGCTATCCAGCAATAACAAGGTACGCCTGCCCACCTGGCCACGCCAGGTACGCAGACGTAAGGAACGTCCAGGCAGATCCAGGGTAACACACACCCACTCGCCGTTATCATCACGCAAAGGCACCAGAGGCAGCATGGTCGGATCATTATAAGGATAAAATTCCATCTGCTCGCCATTGGCATTTAATATCTGGCGAAAATAGCCCTGCTGATAGAGCAGGCCGATCCCAATCAAGGGCACATTGAGATCACAGGCGGTCTTCAGATAATCGCCCGCCAATACTCCCAGTCCACCGGAGTAAATCGGCAGTGACTCGCAGATTCCAAACTCCATGCTGAAATAGGCAATATGCCCGGAAAAAACGCCATCTATCGTCTCCGAAAACCAGGATTTCTCATTAAAATGTGCCTCGCGCGCATCAAGCTGTTGCTGTAGTTTTTCGATGAACCCGGCATCAGCGGCCAACGCCTGCAGACGCTGGTCAGAGACCATTTCGAGAATCAACCAGGGATTGGCTGTGGCCTCCCACAGCGCGGGGGTCACTTGCTGCCACAAGACATCGGCACCGTGATTCCAACTCCAGCGCAGATCCAGCGCCAGTGTCGCTAAGCCTTGCAAAGGTTCAGGCAAGATGCGGGGAAGATAGTGGTTGGTTTGCATGATTCGCAATCCTCATTTAATCAGTTCAACGATATGTGGGCCAAACACCAGCAATCCGATAATTACAGATCCGATGGCTGAAATCAACTCAGCACCTGCCGCCACGTCTTTCCATTCCCGCCTGACCTATCGTTATTCATTAAAAACAGATTTTTTTGTGCTTGAAAGCGGCAAAATAAAATAAAAATTATTCCCTTCATCGTTGGCTTCACAGCCGGTCTTGCCCCCATGGAGCTTGATGACCCTGTTTATAAAATCCAGCCCATGACCGGACCCCGGTATTCCTTGCGCATGCTCTCCCCGGGCCCCTTCCTGAAAAATCGTCACCCTTTCCTCCGCAGTCAGCGGCCGGCCGGTGCTGAAGACGTTAAATTTAATCCCCGTGAGGCCGGGCTGTGGAAAATTTTCCACTTTTTCCGCGCCATAGGCTATGGCCTTGCGCGAGATTCCCTTGTGGTCGACGATTTCTTCCGTATATTTAACGGCATTGGAAAACAGGTTGGCATATACCTGAGACAACAGACCAACATCCACCATTAACGGAAATTCCTGCTCATACATATCCTTTGGCTGATCGATAGTAATCCCTCTGGTTTTCAGCCTGCTGGCGTATATGTCAAGCTGGGGGATAATAATGTCACGCTCCACAAAACATTTCTTTGCCTGCAGAACAAAATGTCCCCGGCTGAAATGCTCCTGGCGAAACAGGCTTTCCAGAAAAAGTGAAATCTGATTATGATATTTGAACAATTGCTGATGCCATTCGGACAGTTCCTTCCGCACCTCTCCATACTCTGCCAATACGGAAGAACAAACCTCGGGAATAGCTTTCAGCTCCACCCTGATGTTAATTGATTCCTCAATATCTCCAAGAGAGAGAATATTCTTCTCCAGTTGCCGTAACAGATACTTGAGATACATATTCGGAATAATGATATCGTGGCCGATATCCCGACCAAGGGCATTGAAAAAGGCCAAATGTTCAATATGGCGACAGCTTAACAGACGATTGTTCAACTTATAGCCAATCCAGGGGCAGAGAACCTCAAAAAAAAGACGATCCTCCCGACTCAACTGATCCAGCGGAGAAACAACATACAGGCCGAGTAAAGAGTGACTGCTGAAATAGGGATCAGGATCGTATAAATCTTCTCGGGACATTTGCTGGCTGTCCTGTCCCGTTCTTTCAGGATCTTCATCTATTTCACCATGACGTCTGGATCTGGCGAAAAGCGGAATAACGAGGCTGTTTCCCATCTCATAGGGATATGCTGAAGGATGCAGACTTTTTTCCGCCGGGCCTGGCGGTTCAATAATGCCCTGCCTGCTGTCACAGACACAGCGCAGCTGACCTGACTTTTTGGCATGGAGATAAAAAACAGCCTGAAATTCACCAAGGACCTCAGCCACGGCAACACAGGCACGAAAAAAAGCCTGGATATCATAATCAAGGTAGATGACATCACAAAAGGCTTTAAGTAGATTATCGTGCCTGGGATGAAAAGCATGTTGCTCGTAAAATTCCTGTCTTTCCTTCAAAATAGAAAAAGCAGGTTCAATCTCTGGTGATAAAGAAAAATCATTTCTGGTAGACAAGAGTTGCAACCTCTCCTATATGAATTATTGGTAACCGTTCACCAGGAGCACGAATTTCAGTAAATTACAAAGCGATGAGTGTTTACCAGTGCCTTAGATTCGGAGTCTCGTTCCTCGTTTACCTGTTCGTTTGGGACTTCGAGCTATAGAGAAGGCTCAAACGGACGAAGATGAGGTACTGATGAACTTACAATTATTATTCACAAATAATCAGTATTCCGGTGAGCTACGCATATGGGACAACGCCACCAGGAATCACTCTAACTCCACCCGTTGAGCTGCGCAAGGAGGGAATCAACCAGCACACCTTATTTTCGCCCGTTCGGAGTCTGTGGCACAGGTAAACGATTACAGATCGTGGTTTTTGTAATCTTGTAAACCCCGGTGAACGGTTACCGCTTACCTTATTCTCATGATCATTGATTTAATATAT
>JAOZOY010000093.1 GCA_029933005.1 Deltaproteobacteria bacterium | reverse complement strand
GATCAGCCGAATTTCACCGGACAGCGCACTACATTGCCCGCCTTGTTGCGGAACAGGAGATAGCCTTTTTTCCTGCCGAAAAGCAGGAGATCCCTGGTGATTTTTACATCTTTGCGGCAATATTTGATAATTTTGTCAATCCTGCCTTCCTGGTACCATTTCAGAGCCTGGAGACCGTCGCCTGACTTTTTCACTCCAAGGGTGTTTTCAGCCAGACGATCCAGGCTCAATCTGTAGCCCAGCCTGTTTTTCACCTCTTCCAGAATGTCCAGGGTCGGCAGGGAAGAAAGGTTCAAATCCGTATAGGCGCTTAAAACAAGGTTGTCAAAGCGTTTGTTGTTAAAGCCCACCACCAGATCGCATTTGCCCAGGCGGCTCACCAGTTCGTCAATCTCATTTTCCCGGAAAACAAGATACTCATCAAGCAGACTGTCATAGAGTACGGCCACGCTGATTCCCATGCGGTCTGCCTGGTGCCATCCCCCCACCTCCTGGGCGGAACGCTGGGTCTCTATATCGAAGACACAATAATGCCCGGGCAGTGACCTGCCATTTTTATCTTCATTATTTAGTTCGGCTTCCGGCAGGATGGCAGGAGGTGTTGATTTGACGGGCAAAGGATCGGAATTTTTTCGCAGGAGACCTTCCAGCAGTAGTCGGGCCGCATCTTTGTCAATGGGCCGGTTGCCGGAACCGCATTTCGGCGAATGGACACAGGAGGGACAGCCGGTTTCACAGGAGCAGTTTGCAATGGTCTCCAGAGTAACCTGCAGCATCTTTTCGATTTGGGAAAAAGCCTGCCGGGCCAGTCCCACTCCGCCCGGGTAGCCGTCGTAAATAAAGACAGCAGGACCTTGCAGCTGCGGATGAAAAGGATAAGAAATACCGCCGAGATCATTACGGTCGCAAAGAACAAGCAGGGGAAACATGCCGATGGCCGCGTGTTCAACCGCGTGAATGCCTCCCATGAAATGCATCTGCTTTTTTTCAAGATGCTGCTGGAGGTCGGTTGGAATTTCAAACCAGAGTCCTTCGGTTTCAAAGATGTTGGGCGGCAGATCCAGCGGTTCAGTGGAAATGGTTTTCTGGCCCCTGACCAGTTTCCGCTGAAAGCCCGTGACCCTGTCCGTGACCCGCAGAGAACCAAGCGAAGCCCTGAAGTGACGCAGGGAGACAGTTTCTTCGATCTTGAGGATCTCCGTCTCTTTTTGGCCAAGAGTCCGGGTGAAATAATTAACATTTTTTCGTTCCACCAGGACTTCATGGCCTTCAAGGTCAAGATCCTGCACAAGCCAGGTTTGGCCGCGATGCAGGTAAATCGCGCCGGGATGGCACTCCTTCAGACAGCGGGAACCATCAATCATGCCGAGCATGCGGTTATCCATGGCCTTTTTTATTATAAAGGATTGACCACTGCCCCGTAGATCCACCTCTCGGTGAACATTCTTTCTCACTGAAAACCACTGATTCCCGTCCCTGCTCCTGAGCAGCCTGTTTTTATCAACCAGTTCATCAAGTTCCTGCCGGAAACGGCTCAATGGATCATCTTTGCCGATGGGCTGCTCTGCTGCGGCGCAGAGAAGATGTCGTTTCATGATGACTTTATTCTCGGGATTAAGCACGGCCGCTTCCACGGCACGATCAAAAAAATCCCTTGGATGACGCATGAAATGCTGATCCAGACCATCCTCCTGGGCCACCATGATCACCAAAGATTCACGCCGGCGTCGGCCAACTCGGCCACCACGTTGCCAGGTGGACATGATCGTTCCCGGATATCCCACCAGGATACAGAGATCAAGGGCACCGATATCAATGCCCAGTTCCAGGGCGCTGGTGGAGACGACACCGAGGAGTTCGCCGCTGTTGAGACGGCTTTCGATCTCGCGCCGCTCCTCGGCTAAATAACCGGCCCGGTAAGCGGTAAGTTTCTCCCTGAGAGGACCCAGGCGACTTGTTGTCCAGACGGAAATTAACTCAGTAAGCTTTCTTGATTGGGTATAGACAATGGTGCGCAGTCCGCGTTTCAGGGCTGCTTCCAGCATCTGACTGGCTGCGTAAGCTGCGCTGTCATGGGGATTAAAAAAAACAAAATGCCGACTTCCCGTCGGCGCTCCGCTTTCCGTGATCACCTTTACCTTGCGGCCGAGAAGATCCCGTGCAAGGTCACCGGGGTTGCCCACCGTGGCAGAAAAAAGAAGAAACAAGGGGTCGGCATTGTAGAGTTTGCAGATTCGTTGCAGTCGTCTCAGAACCCAGCTCATGTGACTGCCGAATATGCCACGATAGGAGTGCACCTCATCAATAACAACATGGGTCAGCCCGGACCAGAACTGGGCCCAGAGTCCGTGATGGGCCAGAAATGAGAGGTGGAGCATGTCAGGATTTGTGATCATGATATCGGCGGGATTTTCCCTTAATTTCTTGCGCCAATATGTGGATGTGTCTCCGTCACAGATCGCGGCCGCAGGACGATTTGCTTCCGGAAGATGGCTGGACAACTCATTAATTCCCTTGAGCTGGTCCTGGGCCAACGCCTTTAAGGGAAAGAGATACAGGGCTTTTGCGCCCGGTTTGGAAAGAAGCCGGCTGAAAACCGGCAGGTTGTAGATCAGACTCTTGCCGCTGGCCGTGGGTGTGGCGATAATAACATCTTTTCCTTGACGGATTACATTAATCGCTTCGGTTTGGTGACTGTAAAGATCGTTGATGCCCATGGCGGCAAGAGCCCCGCTAAGAACATTGGGCAAGGGAGGTTGCAGGCGGTTGAACCGAGCCTGCCGACCAAGGATTTTTTCATGGTGGACAACCTGGTTGCCGAAACGGGGCGAAGCTTTTAATGAGGCAAGATATTCGGAAATGGTGCCGCGTTTGCTCAATAATTTATGTGTGCTGACGTTGGGCAAAATAGATGGTTTTATTTTTGTACTTTTCAATATTTGGTTAGTTTTTACGAGACTATCGATTATTAATCGAGTTCATCTGAAAACTCTAGAAATTGAATTGTAAATTTATATATATCATTGGGTAGCAATGACAGACACTATTTTTAGCTGTTTTTTTGTAAAATAGAAGATCATATTTTTTGCAGATGTTGACGAAAAATCGAAAAAAAGATATAAAAATAAATAGGATTTATTTAATAATATTCATTACCTGTCATTTGAGTTCATAGCTCGGTGCATCTTTGCCGCCATGAGCCCTCACCCATGAGCCATCACCAACACAATGACTGAACAATCAAATAAACCAAATGAAAAGCTTTCCGAGATTTTTGCGAAAATCAATATGAGTGAACTGCCGGCCATGTCCGTCCATGTCCAGGAATTGTTGACCCTGTCCAGCGGAGACAGGAGCACAAACTATATGAAGTTGGCGGAAATTATTCTCAGGGATTTTTCACTGACCAATAAGATTCTCCAATTCGCCAATTCCGCCTATTATTCCCTTGGACAACGGGTGACAACCGTTTCAACGGCCGTGACCGTGCTTGGTTTTGAGACGATCCGGGAACTTGCCATCGGGATTTCCCTGTTTGATGATTTTGTCCAGGCGGGATTTGAAAAAGAGGGTATAAGTAAACTGCTTACCCAGTCATTTTTGAGTGCTCTTCTTGCCCGGGACATTGCCAGCAGCAGAGATCTGAACGTTGAGTCTGAAGAGGCCTTTATCTGCGGTCTTCTCCATAACCTTGGCCGTATTATAGCCTGTATCTATCTTCCTGCCCAGTACAAGGAGGTGGAAAGACGGATGCAGGCGGGAATGTCGGAAGACGATGCGGTCATGAAAGTACTGGATGGTCTGAGTTATGCTGAACTGGGCAAGGAAGTGGCTCGTTTTTGGAATATGACGGACAATGTGATTGCCGCCATGGATAAGTTTCCGCCCAGGCCCAAAGAAAACGATGATCCCCTGGTTTATCTCCTTAACATTGTTGATTTCAGTAATTGTTTTGTCGACACAATTTGTAATGTCACCAGGCTTGAATCCCTTATGGAGCATTATGGTTACATGTTGACCATTGACGAAGATGAGGCCGTGGAAATGCTGGAAATCGGGGTGGAAACATCGGAAAGAATTTTTGACACCATTCGCTCCGGCCTTGAGAAGTTGGATTTTCGTGCTAAACTGGAAGAGATTGAAAATCTCCCGAGTTCTGAAACAGTTGCCACGTACTCCGAGGTATCGAATGATAGCCGGATACAATCAAGCCCGGAACCGGAAGGAGATGGGGCTGCCCGAAAAAAATTGGATGAATGTGTTGGCAGGATCAAGGATATGCTTGCTGGATCGTTCAAGTTGGACGATTTTTTTTCTCTTCTCCTTGATGCGCTGCATTCCGGCGTTGGATTTGATCGTGTCTTTTTTGCCATGCCGGGAATACAGGGTGGAGAAAGGCGAATCGTGGGGCGATATGGCAGGGGCGACAACAGTGACCGAATTGGTGATTTTACGTTCCCTCTGGCGGATTCTAAATCAGCTTTCAGTCGCTGCTTTAACGAGTGTAAAATCATGGCCATTCCGGCCAATTCACCGGATACCTTCCCGGAAGGACTGCAGGATATGACCAGGGACAGGGCAATGTATCTTTTCCCGATCTGTATTCGGAAAAAACCTGTTTTTATCATTTATATGGATCAAAAAATGGATCGTCCCAGGTTGGCCAGGGAACAGGTTGACTCTATCAAGCTTCTCTCTGGATTTGCAGGCCAAGCTATTGAAAAAAAATATAAACAAAAAAAGTAAACGTTCGGGTGACAGTTGGTGCGCGAAGGTTTTCATAGGGACTTTGTCGGTAAAGTCCCTATGACTCTTTTTCTAAGTCTCCCTGTCTCACTACCTGTAAAAAGTCTGTTGACGGACTGGAGTTAAAAATTATGGAAAGAAAGATACTTGTCGCTGTTGACGGCTCAGTTTATTCCATGAATGAAATTCATTACCTGGGAAGATTATTCGGGGGGCTTGATGAAATCAATTTTCACCTTGTTCGCATCATCTCGGTCAGTTCACTGCCTCCCGGCTCCGAATGGGTTAATGAACTCGATAAGATGAGCATGCTTTCCCCGGAGGCAAGAAAAAAATTTACCGCTGCCACACAGTACATGAAAAATGTTGTGTCTCAGCTTACACGCCTGGGTGTTTCAGCTGAAAGAATGACCACTTCGGTGCGTGTTTCCAGAGTGGGTGTGGCCGATGATCTTGTTTATGAGGCGCGCAAAGGCATGTATGATGCGCTGCTTGTCGGTCGGCGTGGGATTGGCAAAATCGGTGAGATGGTCATGGGGAGTGTGTCCGGTTCCATGCTGGAAAAATGTTTTGATATCCCGCTTTGGGTTGTTGATGGCGAGGTGAATTCCAGAAAGTTTTTTGTTCCGGTTGACGGAACATTACATTGTCTACGGGCAGTGGATCATTTGAGTTATATTTTGCAGGATAATCCCCATGCGGAGATCACCCTCTTTCACTCCGAGGCCTTCATGGCTCATAAGGACATGGATCCCCCTGAGGTCTTCCATGAACAATGGGGAAAAGAGTGGTGCGATGAGCATATCGATCATCCGGATGCGATCTTTCATGCTCCGGAACAGATATTGCTCGAAAACGGTTTTCCGGCGGAGCGGATCAGTCGCCTTGAAAAGAAGATTGGCGTTGATCCGGCCAGGGATATTATCAAGCTGGCAGTAAAGCTGGACGAAGGTACTATTGTCATGGGCAGGCGCGGGCGAAAGGATCCCAAGGGCTTCATGGGCGGCGTCTCGGACCGGGTCATGAGATCGGCTGAGAAAGTGGCGGTCTGGCTGGTGTCGTAGGGTGTTCATTAACCTCCCCCTTCGAAGTCTCACCAGCTCGCTATTTGTTAAAGGGGGATTGAGGGGAATTTGTTTATGGGTTGCCAGTAACCGTTCACCGGATCACTGATTAATGGGAACCACACAGTCCTTGTAAACGTTTACGGTTGCCATTCCCATCAGTTATTGGAAAGTGACGCATTTTTGTAGGCTTAAAATCCATGAATTTCTACAAAAAAACGGTTGATGAGGCCTTGGCTGATCTTGAAACCACCCCGGCGGGTCTTGACGAAAAAGATGTTCAGAACCGTCAGCAGAAATACGGCCTCAATGAGCTCAAAACTGAAACGACCTTCAATCCTTTTGTTATTTTTTTCAGCCAGTTCAAAAGTTTCATCATATATATTCTCCTTTTTGCCGTAGCCTTTTCCCTTATCATTGGCGAATATGTCGATTCCATCATTATCCTCGTCATTTTACTGATTAACGCCCTGATCGGTTTTTTTCAGGAGCTTTCCGCCCAAAAATCTCTCGCCGCATTAAAGGAATTGACCACTGTCCAGGCTGCCGTGCGGCGCGGCGGCAGAAAAGTCGTCATGGATTCACGGCAGCTTGTACCCGGAGATATTATTCATCTTGCAGCTGGCGACAAGGTTCCGGCTGATGCGCGAATCCTGGAATTCATCAACCTTGCCGTTGACGAGTCTTCTCTCACGGGAGAAAGTCTGCCGGTGGAAAAAGACAACTCTGCCATCCCTTCCTCCGTCCAGATTGGCGAACAGGTCAACATGCTTTTTTCTTCAACGGCTGTTGTTGCCGGCAATGGAAAGGCTGTTGTCGTTTCCACGGGAATGACGACTGAGATCGGCAAAATTACCGGTCTTGTCCGGGAGGCGGAAGAAGAACCCACGCCCCTGCAAAAAAGACTGGACAGCTTCGGCCGTAAACTGGGCTATGTGATTATCGCCATCTGTTTTGTCGTTTTCGGCATATCCTGCGGCCGGGAATATTTGCTTCATCTTGAGCTGAGCCAGCAGTTTTTGATTTCTCTTGCCTTTGTGGCGATCAGTCTTGCCGTGGCCGCCGTGCCCACGGCTCTGCCGGCGGTGGTTACCATTGCCCTGAGTGTCGGCGTCAAGAGGCTGCTCGCTAAAAAGGCACTGGTTCGGAAACTCTCTTCTGTCGAAACCCTGGGAAGCTGTGATGTGATCTGCACGGATAAGACCGGAACCCTGACCAAAAACGAGATGACGGTCAGGAAGGTATGGACCCTTGACGGAGAGGCTGAAATCAGTGGGACGGGCTATGATCCCGTGGGGGAAATCTCACGGCATATTGAGCCCCTGCTTTTTCAGATTGGTTTTTCCGCTAATAACAGTTCCGTGTATGAGGACAAAGGAGAGTGGCGCAAAACCGGCGATCCCACGGAAGCGGCCCTGATGGTCAGCGGCATGAAGGGCCGGGCAGTGTCCTTGTCTCGTCAAGGCGAGATCCCCTTTGATTCCGATCGCAAGTGCATGAGCGTCATTGTGGCTGATGAGCATGGCAGGAAGATGATGAGCAAGGGCGCTCCCGATCGCATCCTGGAACGTTGCAGCTATGTCTTGGTTCAGGGCAGGAAAAACAGACTGACCAACGAACTCCGGCAGAAAATTCTTGCTCAAAACGATCTTTACAGTTCCGAGGCCATGCGTGTGCTGGCCTTTGCCTGCAAAGATATTAAGCAGGATGAAAATGAACAGGATCTGGTCTTTGTCGGTCTCCAGGCCATGATCGATCCACCCCGTCCCGATGTGATCGAGGCGGTTGCCAGAACAAAAGAGGCGGGAATCCGGGTAATCATGATTACCGGTGATTACAAAGAAACTGCCAAAGCCATTGGGAGAGAGGTCGGCATTGAAGGCCGAGTTCTAACCGGTGAGGACGTGGAACATTTAAGCGACGACGAGCTGCGGGAAAAACTCGCCCACGGAGTTAATATTTTTGCCAGGGTTGTGCCCGTCCATAAACAGCGAATTGTCACGGCACTGCAGGAGCTGGGCCATACCGTGGCCATGACAGGTGACGGCGTCAATGACGCCCCGGCCCTGAAAAAAGCCAATATCGGCGTTGCCGTGGGCAGCGGCACCGAGGTGGCCAAGGAAGCCTCTGATTTTGTCCTGCTCGATGACAGTTTCAGCAACATCGTCAATGCCATTGAAGAGGGCAGGGGGATCTATGATAATATCCAGAAATCCATCATGCTTCTGCTGTCCGGCAATCTCGGTGAAGTTCTCATTATTTTTCTGGCCGTAATTTTCGGTATGAACCTGCCGCTTACCGCCATTCTTCTTCTCTGGATCAACATGGTGACTGACGGCGCCCCGGCCCTGGCTTACAGTGTCGATCCCTATGGTACGGGTATCATGAGCCGTGCGCCAAAACCACGGGATGAAGGAATTCTGCCCGGCCCTAAACTGGCGTTGATTGCTTTTGCCGGATTGGTTGGAACCGGGATCGGCCTGTTTCTTTTTTCCTGGCATGGGGGCAACTCCGCCTCCCATGATGACCTGGTCCTGGCCCAGACCATGGTCTTTAATTTTGTCGTCCTGTACGAGTGTATTCTTGTTTTCATTATCCGCCGGGCATACCAGGTGCCATTATTTTCGAATAAATGGATCTGGGCCTCGGTTGTTCTTGCCGTTTTCCTGCAGGTCATGCTCATGTATACCCCGCTGCATGTGCCTTTCAGTATTGTTCCCCTGGCATGGCCGGAAATCATGAACCTTTTTTTCGGCGGACTGGTCTGTTACGCAACATTCTGGGCTTATAATTTGATTGTCAGACCCTCTTCTTGACAGCATATGCACATTCTTATATTATGGTTTAAAAGACCATTTAAACCATTTTGAGGAAAAGTATGCCCACTGTATCTATTGTCAATGCCAAAAGTCATCTTTCGGAACTGATTGCCAAAAGTACTTATAACCGTGAAAGATTTATCATCACCCGCCGGAATAAACCCGTGGCCGCGCTGGTAAGTCTTGAAGACCTACAGATTCTTGAGCAGCATGAGGAAATTCAGGGTCTTGCCGCTATTGCCGGAAAATGGCAGGGTTTTGATGAAGTAGCGGATGCCTTGACTGATCTTGAAGAGCTGAGAGTAAGGGGTGGGAGCGGACGTGATGTATCTTTTTGACACGGATATCATAACCAATGTTTTAAAAAAAACGCCTTCCAGAAAGTTGCTTAACAAGCTGTCCGCTCTTCCCCGGCAGAAACAATTTATCTCCACTATTACAATTACGGAGATTGTCTATGGGGCAATGAAAAGCAACCGGGCTGAATTTCATCTGACAAATCTCGAAAAAATACTTCTACCTGCAGTCAACATTGCCGTTTTTGACAGCAAGGCCGCCTATGTCTGCGGACGGTTGCGAGCAGAGCTTGAGAAAAAAGGCACCCCATTGGACCTGGCGGATCTGGAGATTGCCGCTATTACCCTTTCCCGAGATTTCACCCTTGTGACCGGCAATACCAGACATTTTGATCGGATCGAGGAGCTGCGTCTTGAAAATTGGTTGATCTGATTTAAACCCCTTCTTCACTCCCTATGTAATTTTTCAATAAATGGTTGCGTACTGACAACCTCCCTATTTTAATTCCTGAATTTTTTTTTGATAGGGCGCTATTTGTCCTACCGGTCGTGTTATAGTCTTTGTCAAACAGAGGGAGAATTT
>JAOZOY010000034.1 GCA_029933005.1 Deltaproteobacteria bacterium | reverse complement strand
GAACCACCTGACTCTCCGGACTCTCTTTGCCGGGGCTGATGGGCGGCTATGCGATCCTGCTCCTTAAGCAGCATTTCATCAAAGTCACCCAGTAAATCCGTAAACGTTTCGTCAAGGGCCTTTATCTGTTCATCCGTGGTTTTTACGGCAGATGCAGGTGCGGTCAGAGTCGGCAGAGCGGCTTCACCACCACCCGGGCATGTCAACCCGGCAACGGCCTGCGGGCCGCCGGCCAAGTAGAGATTCCGGCAATACTCCCCTACCCGGCCGCCAAGAAAAGCAATAAAGGTTTGATAATCATGTTGATCCTGCCTGGAAAACCTGCCGGCGGCAATAGCCTCGTCAAGTTCCCAGCTCGCCTGTTGACGAGCACGATTCAACGCTTGAACACTCTGGCGCAGACGATGTATTTCAACTTCAGCCATTGGTTGCGCAACAGAGTTTTCGGCAGTAAAAATTGTTAAAATACCCAAAAAAGAGACAAAAATAAAGCGTAATAATTTTCGTAATTGGCAATTCATAATATTTGTGCAGCGCTCCTTCCCGCCAGCCAGCCGGTTGAAAATGCCGCCTGCAGATTGTATCCACCTGTGTCAGCCTGAAGATCCAACAGCTCTCCGGCAATGAAAAGTCCTTTTGTTATCCTGGATTCCATGGTTCTGGGGTCAATCTCCCGGATGTCTATTCCTCCAGCCGTAATAATTGCCTCGGCAAAAGGTCTGTAGCCGGTTACCTCCAGCCGAAAATCCTTGAGCCAGAGCCTGAGGCGCCTCCGTTCTTTTGCAGAAATAGTGCAGACCGGACGATCAGCAGATATACCGATGAGATCGAGGCAGACAGGAACCATTTCCCGAGGAACCAGGCCGCGCAGAAAACTGCTGATTTGCTCCCTGCCCCGCGAAGCGATATCGCGCTGAAGACGTGCATCAAGTTTTTTCTCATCAAGTGCAGGTTTAAGGTCAATAGCAAAGGTAACTTTGTCCCGGTTGCGTAAGCTGTCCACTGCCGCACCGCTCAGGGTGAGAACTGAAGGTCCGGTCAGCCCGAATTCAGTAAAGACGAGCTCACCGAATTTTTCTCTTTTTCTCCTGCCGTTGATAAACATTCGGACGTTGACATTGCGAAGATTGAGTCCAGCCATTCTTTGTGCTTCATCTCCGGAGGTTTCAAGGGGGACAAGCGCCTGCCGAATCGGGACTACCGTATGTCCTGCGGATTCGGCAAGGCTGTAGCCGTCTCCGGTCGAACCCGTCGCCGGATAGGAAGCTCCGCCCGTGGCAAGAATAACGGCATCACAGGGAACTTCCCTGCCTTGAGAAACAATACCGGTGAGACGTTCATTATGTATCAGAACTTTTTCAACAGGAGCGGAATATTTGATTCGCACCCCGCACCTTTCATTCCATTGCAGAAGAACTTTCCGGACATCCGGCGCTTTACCGCTTGCAGGAAAAACACGACCGCCTCTTTCAGTAACCAACTCCAGGCCCAGCTCATTGAAAAATTCCATGAGATCAGTATTGAAAAACCGGGCAAAGGCCTGGCGCAGAAAAGGACCGGTTTTGCCAAAATGGCCAATAAAATCGGAGACCTCAGCTATATTTGTGATATTGCAGCGGCCCTTTCCTGTAATACAGAGTTTGAGTCCGACTCGTTTCATTTTTTCAAGCAAAAGTGTTTCAGCTCCTGCTTCAGCAGTCTGGCCCGCAGCCATAAGACCTGCCGGGCCACCGCCTATGACAATTACCCTTCGTGTCTTCATAGTCGTTGGTTCGCGATTGGTTATGTTGGTTTTTTTAACAGCTTCTTTACTTTCTCACTCATTCGCACGATTCCGCAGATTTCAGTGTTCACCACCTCCTGCCTGTTCGCTTTTACCACACTTGGAACCTTTTATATTGTAGGCCACTGCTAATAAAATTCCAACAATCGCCCCTGACATATCTAGTAAAAAATCCCTGAACAAAGGGGTCCGTCCTTCAATAAATAACTGCATTAACTCCGTGGTACCGGCAAGGCAGGCAACATCCACGAAAAGAACCGCATAATTTTTTTTATTCGGGGTCAGCGATAAGCACAGCGCCAGGCACAAAAAAAGAAAAAAATGTCCCACCTTGGAAATTTTGTAATTCCAGTTAATAAACGCTTGCTTAATGCTGTCTAAACTGGTCACAGACAATATGTCAAATGATTTATTGGGCTGGAGAACGCCAAAAAGGATTAAGCCAATAATCAGCAACAGCAGTAATGTCAGGGGAATATTTCGACAAGAAACAATATAAGGAACAAGAAGCCAGAACAAATATATTGCCATTAGAGCCAGGCTGATTATCTGCAGGTATGGATAAGCAGAATTTTCAACCACTTGGCGGATGCTCAAATTCTTCACTTGAAGCGTACCGGTGACATGCAGCAACTGCAGAACAATTTTTACCTGGTCACAAGTTGCATCAGTTGTAAAAAGTTGTGAAAAGTTTTGCCAGGAACTGCTTCCCGTGACTGAAAAAATAACTACAGCGCCGGGTAACCAGCGCCCATCCTCGTTATAACTGCTTATTTGAATTCTGGCCCTGTTCCACGTGTTTTTCGGATTTCCGGGAATAACATCACGGACTTGATACTTACCACTAACAAGTAATTTGGTCGCCCCCTTAACATTGATAATGTTTTGGGAGAGCTTAATTCCGGCGGCAAATTCTTTCGAGAAAAGAACGGCTGTGCCCGAGGGAAGAAATTGCACCGAATCTTTTGGCCCTGCAATGTTCCAACTCGTCATTCCCTGCGAAAAGTCGGCATTGAGTAAAAGCTCATCCCCAACCACTTGGTAGCGTTTAAAAAGAGAGGCTGAGATGAAGGTAGATACCAGTATAATGAAGAAAAAAAGATAGGTGTACAGGCATCTGCTCATCAACATCGAAGGGGGGACAGGTCTTGCAAAATCAATTTTTGTAATTTTTCAAACCCTTGCTTGCTGTTGTAAAAAAAACGGGAAAAAGACTTCTTTTTAATTCTTCGCTGCTTCAGTCTTGATGATCAACTCCCTCAAGCCCGCGTGGCAGCAATGACAATCAACAGATCATCCTTTTGCAGAATCGAATCAACCGGGGGATTGGCAATCAGTTCTCCATCCCTGCCCTTCTGGATGCCCAGCACAATGGACTGCCGCTCCTTTTTCATCCTGGTGAAAATATCAATAAAAGGGAGGCCGATCATCTCTTCCGGAGCCTTGATGCCATACAGATCGTTGCCGTACTGAGTGGAAAGCAGCTCCGAAACGATCCGACTGATACCATGGTGGCTGGCCGCGCTGGCAATCAAGTGACTGCTGAATTCGCTGCCGACAATAATTTCATCGGCGTTGGCCCGTTCGCAGTGCTGTCTATTTTTTGAATCAACAAGCTCAACAACGGTATAGACTTCCCGGCACATGCTCTCGATGGTCAGGGTTGTCAGCACCACTTTGGCATCCCTGGCGCTGGCCTCAAGCCGGTCATCACCCAGGACAATCACGGTTCTTGCTTCACACAGATTGGCATGCTCCAGGGTTTCATCATCAACCACTCCCTTGACGAAATAGAGAGCTTCGTCAGACACGGGCTTTTCCTCGATATCCGCAATCAGAATCACCTGGGCCTCTTCGGTCTGTGAGGCGGCCCGCAGTTCCTTCAAGATGGCCCTGGCCCGGTAATTCCATTCACAGAGAATGACATGATTCTTGAACTTGTATGTATTCATCCCCTTGTCTTCCTTCATTTTTTTACTGATCAGAATTGTGGCTAAAGTCGCGCTCATTATGCCCAGCAGGCCAATACCGAAAAACATGATCAACACGGCAATGGCCCGCCCCCCCATGGTCACCGGTGAGATATCGCCATAACCCACCGTTGTCAGGGTGACAATACTCCACCAAAAGGCGTTACGCAGGGGGATATCCGGCTCCAACAGGGAAATCCCCACAGAGCTGAGCAAAACAAGGGTAACCACCCAGAAAATCACCAGGTGAAAATTTTCCCGCTGGAGAAAACGACAGATAGATTTCAGATGTTTTTGCAGCTTCATGGCTCAGGATGCCTATCTGGTCAGTTTTTCAGTCCATCCGCCGCTGCCGGATAATCTCGAAAAGGACGACTCCGGCAGCCACCGAGACATTCAGCGAGTCAAGGGCGCCATGCATGGGAATTGAAACGAGTACATCACATTGCTCCTGGACAAGCGGTCTTATTCCTTTTTCCTCGCCGCCCATGACCAGGCAGACCGGTCCGCTGAAATCCGTCTGATAGATGGACTGTGAACCGCTGGCCGCTGTTCCGTAAATCCAGAAACCTTCTTTCTTCAAACGCTGCAGGGCCGTTGTCAGGTTGGTTGTCCGGCAGACAGGCACATGCTCAAGGGCACCGGCTGAAATCTTTGAAGCAGTACCGCCCAGAGGGGCTGAACGGTCTTTATTGACAATCATTCCGCTCACGCCGGCAGCTGAGGCGGAACGGACAATAGCGCCGAGATTATGTGGATCCTGGATGGAATCCAGAACCAGCAAGACCGGATCGACAATCGGCTTAAGCCGCTCCACTAATTCCTCGAGATCCAGGGTGGCAATAGCCATGATCCGGGCGCAGACTCCC
Source organism: Deltaproteobacteria bacterium (assembly GCA_029933005.1). Lineage (GTDB taxonomy): Bacteria > Desulfobacterota > Desulfobulbia > Desulfobulbales > SURF-16 > JAGHCC01. The sequence continues at coordinate 24,549 of JAOZOY010000034.1, read as the reverse complement.
TGATGATTTACCTGTCCAGCGCCGGGAATACGTATTTCGTTGCGAAATTTAATCTTGACATGATGTTTTCCGGCCCCATCAATAATCTGCTGAATCCTGGAGCTGCTTTTGCCCTTCAGCACGGTTATTTCACTGACCCGGCGCGGAGAGTTGTTCAACAATTCAAAAACCGGATGAATCCCCCAGATGATTTCCTGATTCGAGGCGGCCGGCTGAAATTTTGACTCAGCACCACGGGATTGTGGCTGATTTTTTTTTCTTTTGCGGAAAGAGGCCATAATCAGGAGGGAATCTGCAGGGCAAGCCCATCCGCTGAACGGCGGGTTGCACTGCGCCGGGCCAGGATAATTGCCCGCAGGATGTCCGCAGTTTCGTCCACGGTATCGTTAATAATGAGATACTGATAGAGACGGGCATCTTCCATCTCCCTGCGGCCGTTGATCAGCCGTAGTTCAATGGTCTCGGCGGAATCGCTTCCCCGGGACGAGAGCCTTTTTTTCTGCTCCTCCCAGGATGGCGGCGCAATGAAAACAGTAACCGCGTCAACCGCAATATCCCTCACCTGTTGCGCCCCCTGGACATCGATATCAAGGATCACGTCAATCCCGGCCGCCAGCTGCTTTTCCACCTCCGCCTGACTCGTGCCATAGAAATTCCCATGCACCTCGGCCCATTCCAGAAAATCTCCCTGTTCCTGCATTCCGACAAACGCGGACTTATCAATAAAATGATAATCAACCCCGTCCCGTTCATCCTTGCGCGGCTGCCGGGTGGTATGGGAAACTGAAAAGGACAGTCTCTCAACCTCGGCCATGATCTTTTTCAGAATGGTGGTTTTTCCAGTGCCCGAAGGAGCGGAAATAACAAAAAGACTGCCCTTACTCATCATCACTTCCCGAATCAAGAAAAACCTGGCTGGCCGGCATATAGCGCTGGGTCAGTGTTTCCGTCTGCACCGACGAGAGGATTACATGGTTGGTATCTAGAATAATGACGGATCTGGTCCGCCTCCCTTCGGTCACATCAATGAGTTTCTTCTGCTGTTTGGCTTCTTCCTTGATTTTTTTCATGGGAGAAGATTTCGGATTGGCGACAACTAATACACGACCGGCAACCACCGAGTTACCGAAGCCGATATTTATCATGCGTTGGTCCATTGTTTTTGGTCCTTGTTGGTCTTGTTGGTCTTGTTTGGATATTTTCACAAATTCACTCAATAAATTCCCCAATTATACTATACTTCAGCTTGATTTCGTGAATAAGGCGATCATAATGACGCATTCGAATTATCGAGTGAATAATCAGGTAAGCGCCAAAAAAAATTAAAACAAAATTGAGTATCCCCAACGGAACAAGAAAATGTAAAACCTGGAGGACATCATAATATTTTGAAGTAGCTATCAGCAAACTCATAACCGACAGAGGCAAAGCCAGCACAGCGATACCCGTCCGCATCACGGCTAAAGATGTGCGCTTTTCTGCTAAAACAAGCTCCACCTCATTGATTGCCATTGAATCAATCTTGTTTATATCATTACTCAAATCTCATACCTTTTGGCTAGGTACTGTCTTGCTTTGATCCTGACGAGACCAATAAGACTAACAAGACAAATTGTAACCGTTCACTGCGGTCTACAAAATTACGAAAACCACGATCTGTAATCGTTCACCAGCAAGACTAATCAGATCAGCGAAACTAATTTATCACTCCAGATTCTGCACCTGTTCACGCATTTTCTCAATCTCATTTTTTAATGAAACGGTCTGGTGGGCGATGGCGGCATCATTAATCTTGGACGCCAGGGTATTGACTTCCCGCAAAAATTCCTGGAGAAGGAAATCAAGCCTTCTTCCCACGGCTTCATCAAGGTCAAGAAAATCGCCGAATTGCTGAATATGACTCTTCAGCCTGACAAGCTCCTCGGTCACATCGGACTTGTCCGCCATGAGGGCGACCTCCTGGGCCAACCGCAAGGGGTCCAGTTCGATGCCGCCAAGCAATTTGTCCAGCCGCTTTTTCAACAGCTGCTCCCTTTTGGCCACTAGCACGGGGAAAACCTGTTCTATTTCATCAATGGTTGCTGAAATCAACTCCAGACGGTGCAGAAGATCCTTTTTCATATTTTCACCCTCTACCTGCCGCATGGCCAGACTGCTTTTCAATGCCCCAGCCAGGGCCTGCCGAAGCTGTGACCAGATCTCCTCCTGATCAACCTGCCGGTCAACCGCCACAATAACGTCCCTGAAATTAGCGATCAAATCAAGAGTTTTATCGGAGTCCGAGGTGAGACCAAGTTCCCGGCATAGGGTCTGCAAACTTTTTTTGTACTCGAGAGCCAAAGGGACATTTACGGAAAGCCGGCCCGAATCCTGCTCCCCGCTGACGGAAATGGACACATCAACGTGGCCACGGCTGAAAAACTTTCCGATTTCCTTTTTAATCCGATCCTCAAGGGAGGCAAACCGCGGGTCCATTTTGATACGGATATCCCGAAAACGATGATTGACCGAGCGCAGCTCCACGGTCCAGGTTTGCTCATCACCAGTCAATTCTCCCCGGCCGAAACCGGTCATGCTGAGGGGAAACATCATTTCATAGCTCCAAGAAGTTCTTCCAAACCGGCCGTTGCCGTGCCCACCTTGCCCACCACAATGCCGGCGGCAAAATTGGCCAGCGTGGCGGCTTCCGCGTAGTTAAGGCCGGAAGCAAGCCCCAGGGCCAAGCTGGCGGCCACGGTATCGCCGGCACCGGTGACATCATACACCTCTCTGGCCACGGTGGGAATGGTGAAAATGGATTGATTCCGTTCAAGCAGGGCCATGCCCTTTTCACCACGGGTTATTAAAACCGCTTTGCAATCAAGAATCTCATGCAGCCTGGAAGCGGCCCGCAGCAATGAAGCATCATCACAAATCTCAACTCCGCTCATCATCTGCGCCTCAAGATTATTAGGTGTTACGATGGAGGCCTGCCTGAAAAAATCCGAATGACCGGGTTTGGGATCAACAACCATGGGAATCTTTTTTCCCGAGGACAATTTTTTGCGCAGATGATCCGTCAAGGTTCGGCTGATCATCCCCTTGGAGTAATCGGAAACAATCACAGCGTCAAAATCATTAATCCTTTCATCAATAAAGTTTTTCAATTGATCAATGACCTCCGGGAGCAAGGAAACACTTTCTTCCCGATCAAAACGCACCATCTGCTGTCCCTGGGCAATGACCCTTGTCTTCCTTGTTGTCGGCCGGTCAGATGTTTTGACCACACCGCTGACGGAAGAACCAAGTTCAGACAGCAGTTCCAAAAGATGATTGCCCATGAAATCCCGGCCAATTACGCCGCAGATGGCGGCTTGCGCACCAAGACTGTATATATTGTTCAGGACATTGGCCGAACCGCCCAGTAAAAAATTCTCTCCAGTTACATTAACCACCGGCACCGGGGCCTCCGGCGAAATGCGGCTCACCGAACCCCAGATAAAATGATCAACAATAATATCGCCGACGACCAGGACATTGACATCCTTAAAACGGTCGGTGGCATCACGCAACTTTTCTTTATTTATTAACAAAGACAACTCCTTGTTTCAGCATAACCAATCACAGACAATATCCAAAATTCAGGCAAACTCCTATCTGGTAAGCCTTCACAGGTGCCGGAGATTGCCGCAGCTAAGCGTAGACTTCGAAATTCGCTGCCTATGATCGCTTACGTTTCAGAGGCTGGTCTGTGCACATGCAGGCTGCCGGGTATTTACCGGCTCGGCCCATGGCCGTGATAATTTTCTTGATCAACAGATCACGTTCATGCAAATCCGGCTCACTGTTTTCAATGGGAATAGTAATGGTGGAGCCGCTCAGATTACGCGGCTGCCATCTGGCCCGGAACCGTTGATGCGGAGCTCCGGCAAAACCGATCACCGCAGGCACGCCAATGGCTGTTACCAGATGCTGGCAGCATGAATCATAACCGAAAAAAATATGATTTTGCCTGATCATGGCCGTTAAACTGCTGATACCGCCTTCAAAAATAATCATCCCATGTGCAAAAAAAATCTTTTTCGACTCCACTTGTGCTTCCTGAACCCGGTCAACGGCAATGCCGCGTTCCCGGGCCTTGTAAGCCAGCTTTTCCACCCTGAGTTTTTCTTCCGTATCACAGCCGCTATCAAGAAACAGCAGTGTCTCTTTTTTTTGTAGAAATGAAAAGAGAAGCTGTTCTTCAAAGGGATCGGCCACTCTTTTGCGGCCATCACCCCCTACCCCGAGATTAACGGCCAGCCGAGACACAGAGGGATCAAATTGACTGTAAAAATCACGGGCCGCCTGCTCATGGTCGGGATTGTTCAATACCGCCGGTGGACAGCATCTGTTTTCAGTCAAAATAAAATTAAGCCAGTTATTGGCTATCTGGCTGAGAGAGAGATCTGCATCACCCAGATCAAGTGTCCGGCGGGAATTAAAATAGCAAGTTGTCTCTTCCGGCAACAGGGGCAGCAGGCCGAGCTGAGAGAGGCGGCTGTCCGGATCAAAAAATAAAACCTCATCCGACCTTAAATTCCGCCAAAGCCGCTGGACAAAATTATACAAATCCGGCCAGAAGGTCAACCTCTCTACCAGCGATCCGCACCGATTATAACCGGGATCAAGACAGCAAACCCGCTCCATTCCATAAAATATCTCCTGCAAATGGCCCGGACCGAAAAGGACCAGATCAGCCCGGGGAAAGGAAAAAAGAAGGCGCTGAACAAAAATCGAGGTAATCGCCACATCCGCGCCCACTGTAACCCTGGAAAGAATAAATATCTTTTTGATCTTTTTCTTTTCCGAGCCGGAAAGCGGTCGCCTGTTTTGAATCCTTTTATAACGATTCAGGAGTTGATCAGTGCTGTCATAATTCAGCGTAGTCAGCAAACGATCCATCTCCTGTCCGGCGGCAAAAGGACGGATCAGATTAAACAGCCTGAGCAGGACCTGGTTGCAGGCATCAACCCCGGAGGACGAAAAATCATCACACAACCCTTCAATCACAATTGAATAAAGAGCGGAAACACCCCGCACGGCAACAGCCGGATCATCGTCGAGGCCCTGATGGCCAAGCCGGTCGATCAGCTCGAGATCCAGGGAACCGGCTAAACGCCACTGCCGGATGACGGCTGCGGCAAGTTGAGAAGGCTCGTCTGCCGGAAGAATTTTCTGTGTTGTCTGGTGTGGCAAGGGAATGATCACCTCTGAAAAAAATATAAACTTTCAACCCAATGCCATTAACCTAAGCTTTAAATCGCCCCCCTTTTTCTAAGGGGGACTTTTTCGGAGAAGTCCTTAAGTTAATGGCATTGACTTTCAACCTGTAAAACAGAGAGTATAGGCACCCGGATCCATTGGGGCAAGGATTGATTTTTATTGGTCATTATGGTTAGTATATTCCCAACATTACCTAACCTGAAAGAGGATATTATGCAAGAAACACATCTGACAGTTAAACACCCGGATCTTGATTTTGATTCAGCCCTTGAGGCGGCAGAAAATCTGGCCACAAAGGAAAATGAGGAGACTATGCTGATCGCCTGGTTTGACCGGCAGCGCAATAAACATTCACCCGCAGCAGTCTTTTGCGAGATAAACGGCAGGCCCGGCTGGGAAGTGTACGGTGAAAATCATCAGGGCCGGATCAAGATCATTATCAATGATCGACAATATGTATTCATCTTTTCCTGAATTTGACCACCCTGTAAAAAAACAACTTTTGTGCCAACCCATTAAAATATCTCTTCTCGGCCAATCTTTCCCAGGCCAGCATCTTTTTAATAGTATTTTTTTATCGGGACGGTTTTCGTTCCATGGTGGTCGGCCGCAAGCTGTGGAGGAGTATCTTCATTAAACTCTTTGTCATGTTCGCGCTGCTGAAACTTTTCTTTTTTCCAAATTATCTCAACACGAACTTTACCAGTGACCAGCAAAAGTCTGATCAAGGGCAGGAGCGCCATCAAACACGAAATGTCGAATGATGAAAGGCGGAAGGTATTTTATTTGAGAAAGTACCTTGCATAACCGACCGAGATAAGCCGCTTGCCAGCCAGTTCAGCAACCAACATTGAGCCTGGCACAATGTTGGGACAAGCTCAAGAAAGCGCGCGTACTCGCAAGTCGTCTTACTTGACTTGTTAATTTAACTGATTTAATTCGTGTGCAGAAATACTATATTCACACAAGATGTTGTGCGTATCTTTTTAATAAAAAATCTTCAATATTCTGCCTGGAATCCAAGACTGATAGAACATAAACAGATGAATCTCGGATTCGATACATGATTTTCCATGGGGCGATTATCATTTCCCGGTATTGAGTTATACCCTCTTGGTATAATTCAGGAATAATACGACAACTCTCAGGTGAAAAGTATAACCCTGAAACTTGCTTTTTAATCTTTTCTAGAATCTTTAGGGCATTGCCAGGGCTGTTTTAAGCAATATATTCGATAATTTTCAAAAGGTCATTTTCGAGGATATTCTGAGGCCTTCATTTTCCTATCAAGACAACGCCTCCCATGGGTGAGACGCTGATCTGTTTTTTCCTGACAACCTCTGCCTGGTTTTCCTCGACAAAATCATCCGGCGATTCAGAGGCGGTATCGACAATCAAACACCAGCTACGGCCCGGAGCTGCTTCAGGCGGGGTAAAACGGGCTTTGCTGTCACCACCATTCAACATAACGAAAAAATCATCATCCCTCTTGCCCCCCACGGCCCGACCATCAAGAAAAAATCCCAGGGCATGACAGTCCGCTGACCAGTCCTGTCTGCCTGGCGTAAGAGACTGCCAGCGAATTTCTTCAAAAAAATGCTCTTTCCGAAAAAAATCACAGCGCCTGAAAACCCGATGATTCTTACGCAGTGAAATCAGCAGCCGAAAAAAACGCAGCAATTCCCCGTTCTTTTCCGCCAGGCGCCAATCCAGCCAACTGATCTCGTTATCCTGACAATAGGCATTATTATTTCCCTGCTGGCTGCGACCAAATTCATCACCTGCCACAAGCATGGGCGTCCCCTGGGAAAGAAAAAGAATCATGGCAAAAGTCTTTATGCGCCTGATACGCAATTTTCTGATTTCTTCATGATCTGTTTCTCCCTCTACTCCACTGTTCCAGCTGATATTATGATTGTCACCGTCCCGATCATCCTCACCATTGCGTAAATTATGTTTACGATTATAGCTGACCAGATCATAAAGGGTGAAACCGTCATGGCTGGTGACAAAATTGATGCTGTTGAAAGGACGCCTGGAACTGGACTGATACAGATCGGAACTGCCGGCCATACGGGTAGCCAATGCAGAAACCGTGTCTCCATGACCACACATAAAGGAACGGACATCGTCACGAAAACGACCGTTCCACTCGGCCCAGCGCGGATGAGGGGAAAAACTGCCGACCTGGTAAAGACCGGCGGCGTCCCAGGCCTCGGCAATGATCTTGGTACGGGCCAGAACCGGATCCTCGGCAATCTGTTCCACCATTGGCGGATTACTGAGCACCTCGCCTTTGGAGTCACGTCCCAGTATTGAGGCCAGATCGAAACGGAAACCATCAACATGCATCTCAGTCACCCAGTAGCGCAGACAATCCATGATAAAACTTCTCATTAAAGGATGGTTACAGTTACAGGTATTGCCGCAGCCGGAAAAGTTGAGATATTCATGTGTCTGACTGTCAAGCAGATAGTAAATGGTGTTGTCTATGCCGCGAAAATTATAAACCGGCCCGTCGGCTCCGCCTTCCGCAGTATGATTAAAGACAACGTCAAGAATCACTTCAATTCCTGCCTTATGAAGTGCTTTGACCATCTCCTTGAATTCCCTGACCTGGTTACCGTTCCTTCCTTTCACCGCATAGGCGGCCTTGGGGGCAAAAAAGGCCAGGGGACTGTAACCCCAGAAATTTTTGAGCCTTTCATTCGTCCGGGGATCGATCCGTACATTTTCATTCTCATCAAATTCAGTAACCGGCATCAACTCAACGGCTGTGATGCCCAATTTTTGGAGATAGGGAATTTTTTCGACGATACCCTCATAGGTGCCGGGATGTTTGACGTTGGAACTTTCATGCCGGCTAAAGCCCCGGATATGCATTTCATAGATAATAGAATCCTGCAAGGGGACATTGAGAGGTCGGTCCCCCTCCCAGTCAAAATGATCACGGACAATGCAACCCCGACGTCGAAAAAGACTATCAGCATCCATGCCGCCCCGCCTGATATATCTCGCCCCCCATTTCGTACAGCCCGTTACCGCCCTGACATAGGGATCAAGAAGGATGTTATCGCCGGAAAAAAAATGGCCGCTGTCAACAGGATCGTAGGGCCCGATCATACGGTAACCATAACGAAGATCCGCATTCATATCATGGACCAGGATATGCCATATATCACCGGTACGGTTAATATCCGGATCCAGGATAATCTCGGCGCATTTCGGTCCCTTGCCTGTTTTAAAAAGAAGCAGGTTAACCTGCTCGGCATGGCGGGAAAAAACAGCAAAATTGATTCCTTCCGGCATCGGCACGGCTCCCAGAGGCATCGGCGCTCCAGGACTTGTCTTGAATGCTACAGGCATTTCTCTTCCCATCAGCGGTTCCTCGGTCCAACACGAATTTATCCCACTAAAGCGAAAAAACACCTTAAATTTTTCAGGACTCTTTTCAGTACTCGCTTGGCGGGTGTAAGTGCCTTGGCAGTAGACAGAACTAACTTATTCCAAAAAGTACTTTCTAAGTTTCTTGTTTTTTTGACAGAAACTCAGGCCTAAACAGTATCAGACAGGATTTATGTTGAATTTTGCAAATGTTTATCATACCCTGAAAAGAAAGATAGATGCAGGGAGATATGATCTATGAAAAATGAAGATTTCTATAATAAAATACCAATTTTCTTACAAATCGGCCTTCAGCTCAAAATTGAAATCGAAGGGGTCAGCATGCCGATGGAAAGTATTCTGGTTGGCGTGGATGGCAAATTTATCATCATCAGAACCCCTTCGCCTTACCAGCTCATTGAACATAAACTGACCCGGGACCGAGAATTTATTATCCGCTATATTTTTGACGGAACAGTCTTTGCGTTTCAGACAAAACTCTTTGAAGCAATCATGCAGCCGGCACGTTTACTGTTCCTTGAATATCCCAAAATTATCCAGAAAAACGAGCTCCGCGACCAGAAGCGGTCAAAATGTTTTATTCCGACAAAAATCTTTCTGGCCGGTGAAGAGAACCGTGGCGTTCTGCTCGATATCACCATGGAAGGCTGTTTCTGCAAAATTTCAAAAAAAGAAAACAACGGGCTGATCTCTTTTAAAATCGACGAAGAGATCCAGCTCCTTTGTAAATTTCCCGGGATCAAGGGACAGGTTCAGATCTGCGGCATCGTCAAGAATCTACGTAAAAGCAGGAAGGAACTTGAACTGGGAATCAATTTTCATAATAATATTACCCCAGTTTCCAAAAAAATTATTTCCTGGTACATCTCCACAATCGAAAATTTTGTCAGTAATCAGGAAATGCGCTATCCCTGATGGATAAAATTGGATTTGGGATTACGGATTGCGGAATTTTTCCATGATCCGAGATCGCAATTAAGCACCTATTCCACAAATTTCTCGGCCAGTTCCGTTACGGCCATGGCATACCGGTTCGAATTATTCCAGGCGGTGATGGCCTGAAAATTAGGATATCCCGCCACAAAACGCATCCTATCATTTTTTAATTCCAAACCGACAATGGTCACTTTTTTTCCGCCGGGAGACGGTGGCAGGTTGACCTGCTGGGTTACGGCAACATCCTGAAAATCGACAAATCCCTTTCTCCCCTTGCTATAGGCTTCCCGCAGCTCATCGCTCTTCAGCTCAGCGCCGATTTCCCAGTAGACAGGCGTATCGTAAACCCAGCCGAACCTGTGAAGATAATTTGCAATACTGGCCAGAATATCCGGAATAGAATGCCAGACATCGCGCTTGGCGTCACCGTCAAAATCAACGGCATATTCACGAAAGCTGGAAGGAATAAACTGGGTCTGACCAAAAGCGCCGCCATAGGAACCTGTCACCTCCAGAGGATTAACATTGTTTTCCCGGCAAAGCAGAAGGAAATGGATAAGCTGCTGGCGATAAAATGTTCGTCTTCTCGGATAGGCGTCATACATGGTGTTCAGGGTCTGAAAGAGGTTGAAAGCGCCTTTGTGCCGACCAAACTTGGATTCAATACCCCATATCGCAACCAAGATCTCCCTCTCAACACCAATTTCTTTTTCAATACGATCAAGAAGATCACTATGTTCACGAATTTGCGCCCTGCCTTCCCGTATCATGCCCGGGGTGATAAAGAGAGGGGAATACTTATAATAGGGCTTGGCCTCCCACTGAGAGTCCATCAATTCAAGAACCCTCTTTTTAATGGTCACCCCAGAAAAAATCGCGTCAATTTCCTCCTGGGAATAGTGATAACGCAGGCGCATCTCCTTGAAAAGACCCTGGTAGCGGCTGGATTGTACATCAATCACCTGACCGTCTTTGACAAAATCAGCAGCCTTGGGCTTGTCATCGGCCGAACAGGCGGAAATAGGCAGTAAAATAAAAAGCGAAAAAAGAATACAGGGCAAACGAAGTCGAGAAAAAATCATAACGTAAAAGTCTCATCAAAAGCTTGAAAAAATTCATCAAGCTGCTTTGCGGGCAATTGATTAATGCCGGCAGCTGCAGCCCGCCCTCCACCGCTGGGAAAACGGCGGCAAAGATCCACCGCACCCTGTTTTCTGACAAGAGGCGCGCGGACACTGACCAGAAATGTTCCATCTCCATTGTTCACCAGCAGCGCATGGGCTTTTTTCGGCAATTCCCTGGCCTTTTCATTGGCAAAAACGCCTGCAGCCCGACGCGACCAGGAGGTGGCGGGGAATTGAAAAATCCGACCCGAGCCACTCTCCCTCAGAGGCTTCTGACTACGGGCTAAAGCCATATCACTGTCAAAACCTTCCTTGAGTTGAGTCAAAACATGCGACTGCCGATAAAAATCAAGGGGATCTTTAAAAGGCCGCACGGCCTCATACAGTTCCCGGGGAGAAAAATGGAGATCCTCCACACTTTTGCCATAGCCATTGTAATTCATTAATTCACCGATCTCACGCAATTTTGCCAGCTCGCCGGAGGAAAGCGACAACCCGGCAGCGGCTGAGTGGGCTGCATCATGGAGATTATCGCCAAAGGCCGCGACTACGGCCCAGGCCCGGTAACGGCCACCAAGAATTCCATCGACAAGCAGTCCGGTGCAGACTTCAGGATCGGGGTCAATATGCGCGGTCAGCAGATCGGAATCAGGAATATCTCCGGGGAAATGATGATCCACATAAAAAACCTGATTATCGCGCTCCAGCAGAGCCAGAAGACCCTCCCGATTACGATCCAGAGAAATATCCAGCACCGTGACTTGAGATTCGCGGACTCCGGGATCCGCAGCAAGCCGGTCAAGAAGCCGAATATTCCGCTTGACCCCGGAAATCAAACGGGAATCGCGGGGCTCGGCCAGACGCAACTGGTGCAGGGCGCAGATGCCGTCGGCATCTCCATTAAAAACATCATAATAATTTACAGAGGGAGTAAGCAATTTTATGAGACCTCCGTACTGTAAGAGTCACATTTCGCTTTCGCTTGTGCCATACATTCCTTCATCTGCGGCACCCAGACCGAAACCAAAACTTTTACCGAATCCAACAATTGAAAAAACAACGAAGACCTGATCATCATCAGGGGTATGAGAGGCCATGACCTTCACGGCCCAGCAGTTTGGCCGATAAGTCAAACCAATGGAACTTTCAACGGTTTCATTTGCCTCCAGTGATTGGACAAGATCGCCTTCCAAAAACAGAGTATCAGTCAACCGGGTTTCAAAACTTGCATTAAGTTGATCAATCGCAGAATATTTCTCATATCGATAATCCAGGGCAAAAGTGTCTCCCCGGCTGCTGGTATATCTGTTCAAAAGATCATGACTGGTGACCCCGTCGCCATAGACATCATAGGTGGTCACATACTTTGTCTGCAACTTGGGCAGCGGATAGACATCCAAGGTAAAAGTGATCTCGGAAAAAGGCTGCCTCTCATCATCCGGCCCTGTTAAATCGCGCCTCTCTTCTTCAATATCGTAAGACTGCTCAACCTTAAAATATCCGATATACCTGACAAAATCGTTTCCATCTTCCCCTATACCGCCAACCAGGAAATCATTTTTAATTTCAAAGTTGATCTGATTTACGGTTTCTAATGTATCAACGCTGTCAAAATGGGGCAACTCGTCATCATCGCTGAAATCCAGATATTCATAACTTATTTGCGGTCGAAAAGCATGATCGAGCCAGCGGGCGGAACCAAGATGCAGACCAAACTCCCGGGACAGGGTAGTGCCGAGATTCACATTGAAATCCCAGGCCGTTCGATCAGGACTTGTATCGCCTGACCAGTCAAGAGAGGAAGGGCCATTGTCTTCCACTTCATACATGGTATAATGAAAACCGGTAGAAACAGTGCCCTCAAAAAGCTGGTGACCAAAGGGCAAAGGAGAGACAAGACGCGGATTGACATCCAGCCGGTGAGCACCAACACCCTTTTCCCGCCAGAAATAGTCATATTGCGAGTCCCAGAGCAAACTGACAGGCGTTACCGGTATATCCAGGTTGCCGTCAAAAAAAATACGGGGCAAAGTATGCGCCTGTGTCTCAAGATAGTCTTCTTCGTGCAAATCATCGACGCCAATAAACTCCCCGCCGAGAAAAACGCTAGGCCAGGTCTTAGCGAGCTGCAGCCTCGACTCCCGGAAAGGAACCGTCTGCTCCATAAAACCACGGTCAAACATCTTTTCAAAACGCTCCGTACTCGCGTTAAAGCCCATAATGTTCTTATCGAACTCCTGCAGGTAATCCCGGTCGGACACCGTATCCAGGTCAAGACGGGCAATCAAGTCGTCACCGAAATCATGGTCTATCATGCCCCGCAGCCAGTAACGATTTTTCTTTGTGCGCAGATAACCGTCATCATTAAAGTCATCATTATGGTCATCTTTCAGTCTATCGCGCAGATAATTAGCCGCGAAAGCCCCTTTGGAACCATAATCGGAAACATATCTGAACTCCAGGCCGGCAGCCATCCCTCTTTTACTCATAAAACCGGGATACAGTGTCAAATCGGCGCTTGGAGAAAGATCCACAAAAAAAGGCGTGGTCACGCCGGTGCCGCTACGCGTGGATTGGGAAATTTCAGGAAACAGGAAACCGGTTCGCCGGTTCTGATTAGCTGGATACAGCATATAGGGAAAGTAAAATACAGGCACTCCCTTGACACGCAACACCGTGTGTTTGAGCACGGCTACTCCCTCAAGATCAAGAGAGGCCTCGGCCGCGGAGAATTTCCACGGCGGCGATTTCCCCTCGGGGATATCACAGGTGGTCATCGTGCACCTGCCGAAATGATAGGTCAATTCGCCGGTTTTCTCAACCAGCCGGCTGCTGAAATGAAGATTGCTTTCCGGAACAAAGAGCGTGGCGTCGGTAAATACTGCCGTGTCGTCATCAAGTTTGAGATAAGCGTCTCTGGCCGTGGCCTCTTCCGTCTCCGAATAAAAGGAAAGATTGCCATGGGCGTCCAACGTATTTTCCCGGACATTGTATCTCAGCCAGTCCGCCTTGATCACCATGGGGGGGCCGCCCTCATCCCGATCAGGCTCCATAACAACATTTCCCTCGGCAACGACATTCTCGGGGCTGCCCAGCCGCGTCATTTTATCAGCGCTGATCTTCCAGGCCGGCTCCTGAACAGGTTGGGCTGCGCCCCGCATCGCAAAAAGAAAAACCGCACAACAGCAAAACGCCGGGACAATTTTCCACCAAAATGATAAACGTTTTAAGGATCTTTGCCGGAACATGCGTTTCCCAAACAGTTAATATAAAAAAAAGCTGGAACGAGCAGTAAATTGAACAACCACCATTCTCTACCTTCTTCACTCCTCTACCTTCTGCATTCCCCCTACTTCAACACCGCGCCAGTACTACCAGAGGTCACCATTTTTGCATAACGGGCGGCATAACCGGTGGTGATTTTCGGCGCCGGAGGTTGCCAGCTCTCTTTTCGTCTGGCCAGTTCCGTCTCATCAACTTTCAAGGTCAATGCCCGGTTGGGGATATCCACGACAATCCGGTCACCTTCACGCACCAGGCCGATGGGACCGCCTTCCGCCGCCTCGGGGGAAACATGACCGATACAGGCCCCCTGGGTGCCGCCGCTGAAACGGCCGTCAGTAATCAGGGCCACGCTCTTACCCAGACCCATGCCGACAATGGCTGAGGTTGGCGAGAGCATTTCCGGCATACCGGGGCCGCCCCTGGGACCGCAATAACGGATCACCACAACATCGCCTTCGTTAATTTCACCGCCGAGAATAGCTTCCTGAGCCTCTTCCTCGGACTCATAGACCCTGGCCGGACCGGAGTGGTTCAGCATTTCCTCGGACACTGCCGACTGCTTGACAACGGATCCGTCAGGGGCAAGATTGCCGCTTAAAATGGCAATGCCGCCTTCACTGTGATAGGGATCATCCACCGGCCTGATGACCTCGCGATCCCGGACAAAAGCCCGACGAAGATTTTCACCGAGTTTAGCGCCCGTGACCGTCATCACGTCCTGATGGAGACCGGTCTCGGTTTTGGACAATTCAAGCATCACCCCCTGTACCCCACCTGCCTCATCAAGCTCCTGCAAACTGTGGGGGCCACCCGGAATCAGGCTGCAGATATGGGGGAAACGATAACTGACCTCGTTAAAAAGATTCAAATCCAGATCAACACCCGCCTCTCCGGCAATGGCCGGCACATGCAGAACCGTATTGGTGGAGCAGCCCAGGGCCATATCCACGGCCATGGCGTTTTCAAAGGCCTTGCGGGTGGCAATATCCCTGGGTTTGATCTGCTCGTGGAACATATTCATTACCGCCATACCGGCATGTTTAGCCAACCGGATGCGGGCCGCCGATATCGCGGGAATCGTACCGTTTCCGGGCAGAGACAAACCCAGTGCCTCGGAAAGGCAGTTCATGGAATTGGCGGTGAACATGCCGGAGCAGGAACCGCAGGTGGGACAGGCCGCATCTTCAAGTTCATCCAGTTCAGCCGGGGTCATGGTGCCGGCCTTGACTCTTCCCACACCCTCAAAAACGGAAACCAGATGGACATCCTTGCCATGGTAACGGCCGACGAGCATGGGACCGCCACTAACCATAACAGCCGGGATATTCAAGCGCAGCATGGCCATCATCATACCAGGCACAATCTTATCGCAGTTAGGAACCAGAACCATGGCGTCAAAGGGATGGGCCTGGCCCATAATCTCCACGGAATCAGCCACAATCTCCCTGCTGGCCAGGGAGTATTTCATGCCTGTGTGGTTCATGGCAATTCCGTCACAGACGCCGATGGTTGCAAATGTTACCGGCGTACCGCCGGCCAACCTGACACCGGCCTTAACTGCTTCGACAACCTTATCGAGATGGATATGACCTGGAATAATTTCATTATGAGCATGGGCAATGCCGATTAACGGTCTGCTCAACTCCTCGTTGGTATACCCCATGGCTTTAAACAATGAACGATGGGGAGCCCTCTCCAATCCTTTTTTCATAGCATCGCTGCGCATAATTTTTCCTTCAATCTTGTCTCGTACTTATCCACTTCAGGTCGAAAATAGACAAAAAGTTTATTCTTCGGAGGTCTTGAAAATCTTCTAAAAAAATCCAGCTCTCATCTTCTGTTGAAACAGCTCGCATAAACAAATTGTGAAACTTACGCACCAGCCCCGTGGGTGTCAAGACAAAACTCGATAATTACCTTGATAAATACAGGAGATTGTTTTATTTTCACAAAAATAATTCATTATTTTTAAACTTTTATTGTCATTTAATTTACCAAGTGCAACAAACTTGATTTAGCCACTGTACTGTACGAGTTGCGCAAAACCAGCGCAACTTTGATTTTCATATTATGAAATATTTATTCGGCCCGGTCAATTCCCGTCGCCTGGGACTGTCCCAGGGCATTGATGTCCTGCCCGCGAAAATATGCAATTTCAACTGTATTTACTGCGAGGTCGGGGCAACGACGCGGCACACCTGTGACCGTCAAGAATACTCCCCAACTAAGGAAATTCTTGACGAAATTGACACCCTGCTTGCAGGGGAGCATCCGCCCATTGATGTTTTCACGATTACCGCCAGCGGTGAACCGACCCTGCATTCCGGGCTGGGCTCCATTATTAATCACATTAAACATACAACGAACAAACCGGTTGTCATTCTCACCAACGGCTCTCTGCTGCATATTGCCGAGATTCGCAGTGAATTGATGGCGGCTGATATTGTAATTCCCTCCCTTGATTCAGCTCGGGAAGAAAGCTTTCGAAAAATCAACCGGCCGGCCAAATGCGTCCAATTGGCTGATATTATTTCCGGGCTGTGCAGTTTCAGCCGGGAGTTCCCGGGGAAAATCTGGCTGGAGATCTTACTGGTCAAGGGAATTAATGACAGTGACGCGGATATTGCCGCTCTGGTGGAGACAACACGAAAAATTCGACCGGACAGGATCCAGTTGAACACCGTTGTTCGTCCTCCGCTGGAATCGTATGCCGCGCCAATGACGGAACATGAATTAAAAAAAATCGCCCGGCAATTTGCCGGACAAATCGAAATTATTGCAGATTTTGCCAAACGGAAACGACACCATCTCAGATCTGCGGCAGAACCGGAAATTCTGGATATGCTTAAACGCAGGCCATGTACCGCACCTGATATCTGCGAGGCCTTAAATCTGGACCTTGACCAGGTCGAGATACTTCTTAATAAGCTTCTCCGGAACACCACTCTGACCAGCATAACCCATGCAGGCAAAATCTACTACCAGACACATTCTGAAAACACTGTAACCTGACAACCGCACCAGTCCGCAACTGTCATAGCAACAGATGTTTGCAGTAAAAGGAAATGTATGAACGAAGACCAAAATAATTCGGCTGAAAAACCGGAAGACACTAAAAAACCCGAAAAAATCAAAAAAACAACAGAAAAGCCCAAGGAAAAGAAAAAAAAGACCAAGACGACTCAATCCAAGCCAAGAAAAGGTACCAAATCGTCTGCCAAACCCAGAACCAGAAAAAGTCCCAAATCTGCGGAAACAGGTGACCCTCCAACGACGAAAGTGAAGACGGAAAGCTCAACAGAAACAAAAAAAACCAGTGTCAGTAAAAAACATCCCCCCCGATCCCGGGCAAAAAGAAAAAACGGTCAGACAAAAAAATCTGCTGCCTCGGAGACTGTTTGCAAACTCCTGATCAACACCGACGAACCCGAAGAATGTCGAATCGCCCTGGTTGAAAATGGTAAGGTAGAAGCCTTTCACGTAGAAACGGTTCTTGGGGAGAAGAGCAAGGGCAATATCTACAAAGGCCGCATCAGTGCCGTTGAACCGAATCTCCAGGCCGCCTTTGTCGATATGGGAACCGAAAGAAACGGCTTTCTGGCCTTCAGCGATATCCATCCTGAATATTACTGTAAGGAAGTTGCGCCGGAGACTCACTGGAAAAAACTGAATATCCAGGATGTGATCAAGAAGGGGCAGGAAGTACTCGTCGAAGTGGTCAAGGAAACAACCGGCATGAAAGGAGCCAGCGTCACCACATTCCTCTCTTTGCCGGGCCGCTATCTTGTCCTGATGCCGGGCAGCGACAGCCACGGGATCTCCCGTCAAATTACGGATGAAGCCCGACGCGCCAAACTGCGGGAAATCGTCAATTCGGTCAAGCTGGGGGAAGGGATCGGCTACATTATCCGCACTGCCAGCAGAGATGTGACCAAAATAGCCCTGACCAAGGATATCCGCTACCTGCTCAATCTCTGGAAGGAAATAAAAAAACAAGGGCAAAAGCAACCGGCGCCTTCTCTGATCTATAAAGAGCAAAATGTTATTGCCAGATTCCTGCGGGATCACTTCACCGATGAAATTACGGAAATCCTGGTGGACAACAAGGAGGCCTTTGACCAGGTCAATCATTTTCTGAATCTGCTTCCCGCCAGACAACGCAAGACCAAGGTTAAACTCCATCGAGGTGCCAAACCGATTTTTAATCAGTATCAGGTCGAGGAGCAGATCGAACAGATGTATCAACCCATGGTGCCTCTGCCATCCGGCGGTTCAATCGTCATCAATCCGACCGAGGCCCTGGTGGCTATTGATGTCAACTCAGGCCGTACCGCCAAGGACAAAAATTTTGAGGAAACTGTCTTTCTGGCCAACATGGAAGCGGCCGAGGAACTGGCCAGACAACTCAGGCTGCGCGATCTCGGCGGCCTGATTGTGGTGGATTTCATTGATATGCGCGAAGCCCGCCATAATCGTGAGGTTGAGAAAAAAGTTAAAGCCTGCCTGAAACGGGACAAGGCTAAATCTGCCACCAGCCGGATTTCCAAATTCGGCCTGATGCAGATCTCACGTCAGCGGCTCGGCCCCCCTATCCAGAAAGGCAACTATATTATCTGCGAACATTGCCAGGGACAAGGAATGATCCGTTCAGTTGAAACCACGGCCCTTGCCCTCCTGCGTAAAATACAGACCGGGATAACAAAACAGAACGTCAACAAAGTGGATTGCCGCTTTCCTCTGAAAACGGCTCAATACATTCTGAACCAAAAACGGACGGACATCGTCAATCTTGAACAAAAATACAAGGTGGAAATCCTGATTAAAGCCGACCCGGACATGACCCCGGCCCAGTCCTCCATTGAATTCGGCACAGAGAAGGAAAAAAAGAAGTAAAGAATTCTGTTTATATGAAAATTGAATCAGCAGCACTAAAGGCTGTTGGCCCATGGCTGAAAAACAGCTCTGGGCCAACAGCCTTTTTTTATTTTCCCCATCTTTCTCAAAAAAACGAACTACTCAACCTTGTTATACCTGATCGCAGCCGTATCACTACCCATTGCACTGACATCCTGGCTGAAAAAACTGTTATTTAAAAGTAGGACATTTACATTTTCGTAAAGATGATAAATTTCATCGTCCTGAGACTGCTCTTCTTCCATGAAAATGTCATAGTCAAAAATCGGCCGAAAAGAATGATTCGTGCTGACAAAATCTGTTTCATAGGCCATGGATTGCCCATTGATTGTTAACGTTCCTGAAGAATCAGGGCTGTAGATAGCCAGATAACCAACAACCTCGGTTGTGTGGCCGCCTTTCGCCTCTTCTTCAAAAAAAGCCGCACTGAAAAAAGAAATGTCAACATCTCGGGCCCTGACAGTCACGGTATCAGGGCCGTTAAAGGTCTGTATCGTTAAAAAAAGAGCGGGAATTCCATCAAAAGATTCAAGAAAATCGACGTCAAACCATTCCTCAGTGTTATTCATTGAAAAAGTTCCGACTTCACAGATGGTGCCGTCGGCCATTTCGTAATGTCCCGGCTCCAGCGCCAGCCATGAAACATCTTCCAAGGAATGACTTCCATCCAGATAAGTCCATTCTTGAAAGCGGATATCAAATGAATAAGCGGAAACATTTCGCAGCCGGATGACTCCCGGCTCGGGGCCATTATAGGATGGCGGACCGACAATCACTACCGGATGATACAGATCCGAATTAAAACTGACTGTCTTCCAGTTATGATTAAATTGTTCGATTCCGACGACTCCTTCATCAAAGTCATTATCAGTCTCCGGGGGAGTGGGCAGGTACGCGACCTCATCAGAGTAATCACTTTCAGAGAGCTCGTTAAACGCCGTGGCAGTGTAATATGTAGTCTCTTCAGGCAACTCAAAAAATGTGCAGGTTGGATTTTCGTTATCCAGGTCAGCACATTGCAATTCATTGACCCCAAGTTCTACGCAGTTGTTCATGTCGGGAAGAGTACAGGATAATTTTCTATTCAAATCAACAACATATTCGTAATGAAAATTATCTTTGGGCTGATTATTCTCATCATATCGGCTTGATGTTCCTACATAAATTTTATAGCCCTGGACGTTTTCTTCCGGCCCATTGGCAATCCATCCTAAAGTGACACCCTCTGCCAGGCAGAGTTGAGGGGAAAAAAACGTCAAAAAAAACAGGAAAAAAACGAGGAAAGAAGAAGGGATGGAACATGTACACTGTTGCCAAAGAAACTTGAGCGGCTTTTGCATTTTTTTATCTCTGCTGTTTATGAATCAATTCGCACAAATACTTCCAAATAGTGACACAACAAAAAAAAGATGAAAAAAATCATTATCCAGATAAGCTAACATTTTCATCCTCTGAAACAACATTCGCTGACATTCGCAAAGTACATGCCATTAACACAAAACAGCCAAGAAAATTTCGATTTTCAGTTCGTTACCATAGATAAAAATCATTCAGGCTCCTTTGCAGGACAGTAAAGAACTGAAAACGAAAAAAAAGTGTACATTATCTTCATCTCCAATAAGCCGACATTGTCGAAATGAGGTAAACGTTTACAAGGACTGTGGTTCCCATAAATTAGTAACCCGGTGAACGGTTACGAAATGAGCAATTACGAATTTCACTGTTTTCTCATCAGACAACTTCAATCTAGCTCGTGTCTGTCCAGAAATAGGTCATTTTGTTCGAGATCAAGGAACAGTGAAAATTAAAAAGCGCAGCATATTAGTGATATGTGAGCATTTTTCATTTTTGCTGTGACGCAGAGATCGGGCAAAAGGGCCATTTATGGACAGACACGAGCTCATAATCGACCTATTTCCATTCTTACTCAAAAAAAACTAAAGAGATTCAACTATCACCTCCGTAGAGAAAGCAAGCCCTGCCAGACTTCGAGAGCATAGATGTTTCGGACAACGTGCTAATATTATTATTTTTTGTCACTTGTCTCTCAAAAGATACAAGCGAAATCGACGGGGATTCAGGGAAAGAAAGGTCTATTCTTTTGAGGAAATAGGCTTGATGACGCTGACCACAAATTGATCAACCAGGGACTGCATGTCTCTTTTTTGAGACAACCAAACAAGGAAGGGGCAATTCTAAAAAATTCCAGCAAAATCAGCGTAGATAGCCCTGTTCCTCCAGGTAGAGAAAAACCTCCTGGGCGGCTTCAGCCGGGCTGATTTCCGTGGTGTCAATGATAATCTCCGGATTGACAGGCGGTGTATAGGGGTCGGACACTCCGGTAAAGGCCTTTATTTTCCCGGCCCGGGCTTTGGCATAGAGTCCCTTGCGGTCCCGCTGCTCACAGACTTCAATGGGAGTTGCCATATAAACCTCAATATAACCGCCATACCTGCTGATCAATTCCCGGTTGGCCCTCCTGGGCTCCTCAAAGGGCGCGATGGGGGCGCAGAGAGCAATGCCGCCGTTCTTGGTGATCTCACTGGCGACAAATCCTATTCTGGTAATATTAAGGTTCCGATGTTCCCTGGAAAAATTCAGTTCACTGGAGAGATTTCTGCGGACAATATCACCGTCCAGCAAGGTCACAGGCCGCCCTCTCATTTCTAAAAATTTCACGAGCAACACCTTGGCCAGGGTGGACTTGCCGGAGCCCGACAGGCCTGAGATAAAAACTGTAAATCCCTGATTTGAACGAGGAGGAAAGGCCCGTCGTAACTCAGCAACAACCTCGGGGTAAGAAAACCATTCCGGAATTTCCAAATCATTTTCCAGCCTGCGCTTCAGTTCACCCGAAGAAATACTTTTCACATTCATCCCTGACTCGACTTCATCATCAGGCATGTACTGGGCCTGATCTTCAACATAAACCATTTTCCTGGCCGGAATCATTTTAATAGAAGTTTTGTCTTCATATTCGCTGACCAGCTCCTGGGCGGCATGGGTCGGATAAAAATTTTCATGATCGAGATGACTGGCAAAAGGATCAGCATGGTCCGCCTCGACGATAAAATGACTGCAACCATAATTTTTTTTGATAATGGCCTGCCAGAGAGCTTCCCTGGGGCCGGCCTGTCGGGAGGCCAAAGGTGACAGTCCCAGAGAAATCATGTTTTTTGGGAATTTTTTTACAATTTCCTGATAACAATGAACATGGGTATAATGATCAAGATTACCTGGATGATCCAGCCCGACAACAGGCTGTAAAAAAATACACCCGCCGGCATCACGGGCCGCTTTCTGGATCATTTCCTTATGGGCACAATGAAGATAGGCCTCTGTATGAAAACCAATGACCTTGCGCCAACCGTTGAGAGTAAACTTTTTATGCGTCTCTGAAGGGGTCAGGCGGATTTCCTTAAAATCATAATGGATGGGCAGGCTGATTCCCTCAAGTCTGCCGCCAATATACCAGGAGCCGCATTGCTCATAAAGCCTGCGGACGCCGGGGTGAAGATCGGCATCATCCGTCCCGTAAACAGTCAGTGCTTCCCGTTTTTTGTCCGGTTGCCAGATATCGCTGACGGTCAGGATGGCCAGCATAAACCCCTCACCATCATTCAAGGCCAGGCAATCTCCCCTGCTTAATGAACCAGCAGTCTTTCCATCAACATCCAGACAGATGGGAATGGGCCAGACCGAGCCGTCCGCCAACTGCATCTCTTCCAGAACCAGCTCGTAATCTTTGCGGTCCAAATAGCCATTTAAAGGGAAAAAAGCCCTGTTCAAAAGAAGTTCAAGATCGCAAAGCTGTCTGTTGTCCAAGTCAATGGATGGATAGGATAAAGCATCCTGTTTCAAACTTTCTATCCGCCGAAAATGAACCAGTAGACTTTCGGAGTAGTCAATGGTTCCGGAAGGGGAATTTACCATTTTACTTTTTCCTTATGGATTGAAATCTAGTTCAATTTTAGTAACCGTTCACCGGGGTCTACAAAATTACGAAAACCACGATCTGTAATCATTTACCAGTGCCACAGATTCGGAGTCTCGTTCCTCGCTTACCTGTTCGTTCGAAGTCTGCGCTTACCTGAAGCTTTAGCAGACACCGCTTCGCTGTTATAGCCCCTCAAAACTCCGAACGGGCGAAGAAGTAAGCACCCTTGAAACCAGGGTATAAACTCCGACTCCGTGAGATGCTGGTGAACGATAACCAATTTTACATGCAACACAGCTATCGACTCAAGCAGTTTTAATTTTTTTTGATACCGAAAAATCAGGATTTGAATAACTTGGGAATGATATGGTGGCGTTTAAGGAGTTTATAAAAATCAGTTCTGTTTCTCTCTGCTAACTGGGCCGCCCGGCTGACATTCCCCTGGGTCGTTTTCAGAAGCTTAACCAGATAAGTCTGCTCAAAATTACGTCTTGCTGCAGAAAAAGGAACAATTTCAGAGGGATTTTCCTCAAGGGCGCTCTGCAGAAGATTTTCCGAAATAAGTGAGGTGGTGCTGAGGGCGACCGCCTGCTCTATAACATTGTAGAGTTGCCTGACGTTACCAGGCCAGGAGGCTTCCATGAGAATTTTCATTCCATGGGGGGCAAAGCCTTTAATCTGTTTAGGATTAATCTTTGTCTGGACGGCGACAAAATGATTTGCCAACAACGGAATATCCTCCCTTCGTTCATTAAGATCGGGAATTTCCAGGCTGACCACATTGAGACGGTAATAGAGATCCTCTCTGAACTTATTTTCAGTAATCGCCTCATGCAGATTCCGATGTGTTGCAGATATGATACGGACATCAATATCCACAGGCTTGACTGACCCCACCGGCCTCACTTGCCTTTCCTGAAGAACGCGAAGAAGCTTGACCTGCAGCCCCAGCGGCATATCGCCGATCTCGTCGAGAAACAGAGTGCCACCCTGGGCGGATTGAAAAAGGCCTCCATAATCTTTCGAGGCCCCGGTAAAAGAACCCTTGGCATGGCCGAAAAGTTCGGATTCAAGCAAAGCTTCGGGAATAGCGGCACAGTTAACCGGAACAAAGGATTTTTTCTTTCTCGGACTGGCACGGTGAATGGCACGTGCCAGCAATTCCTTGCCTGTGCCGGACGCCCCCAGGATCAGTACACTGGCATCACTGTCAGCCAGAATTTTCGCCTTGCGAAGCAAATTTTCCATGACGCTGCTTTTGGCGATGATCTCCCGCCGCCAATCGGAATCATCATCCCGGGACGTTAATTCAGCCGACGCACCGGATACCAGAAGGGCTGATCTCACTTCACTGATCAGTTTTTTTGGATCAATCGGTTTAGGCAAAAAAGCGATGACACCCTGATGAGTTGCATCCACGGCCTCGGGAATGGAACCGTGAGCCGTAATGATAATAACGGGCAGGCCTGTGCTGATTTTCTGAACAGCGTCAAAAAGAGCCATACCATCCATGCCTTCCATGCGCAAATCACTGATAACCAGATCAGGATTAAAAATCGGCATATGGGCCAGGGCCTCTTCCGCACTTTCAGCCGTTTCAACCTGAAACCCGGCCGACTGTAAGCGAATAGTGTAGAGACGAAGAAGATCGCCATCGTCATCAACAAGAAGGATGCGGTGCTGTGTATTTTCCATCATCAAATT
>JAOZOY010000164.1 GCA_029933005.1 Deltaproteobacteria bacterium | reverse complement strand
CCGGTTTCAATTCCCAGGATTCCCAGGGAGCGGGCCCGGGGAAGAGATACCTGGAGTACGGGGGCCAGGCGGCTGTAGTCGAGAAAATTACCGCCCAGCAACAGGCAGAAAAAGCCGATGCCGGCATAGATCAGAACGCCGAGGCTGCATAGCCGTACAGCGGTCGCCAGCTTGAGTCGTTCAAGAGCGTTTTCATAACCGTAGACCAGAAAGATCAAAACCAGTGATGCCGCCAGAATGACCCCGCCTTGAAACCCTCCGCCGGGCGAGTAATGGCCATGGGCCAGAACGTACAAGGCGTAAATCTGGACAAAAGGAACCATGATCCGGACAATGGTTTGGGCAATGACGTCTTGATATCTGCTTCTGAGCATGATGGCCCTCTACTGTCGATACTTCTCAGCGTTGAAAAATATTGCTTATGCGCTTTTCCATTTCTCCGGTTAAGAGATCATCGGCAAAATTGCCGGCCAAAGCGTGGACATACAAGGTGTCATCCTTGATATCTATGGTAATGGTTCCCGGGGTTAAGGTGATGGAATTCCCATAAGTGGTTTTGGCCACATCGGTTTTTAAAGTGGTCTTACAGGTAAAAACCCGGGGGTCTATTTTCAGTTTGGGTGACAGAACCAGCTTGACGACAGCAATGTTGGCCAGGATGATCTGGTAGACAAGCCATGGAACATAAAGAAGAAATTTTCCGATGACCAGGTGATGGGTGGCACCGCCGGCTGAATCAAAAAGAAGGTCGGCGGAAAGCAGTGAAATCAGGGCGCAGCATCCTATCCCAATGCTGATGTGAAACAGGTCATAGTGACCTGAAAGGAGCAGCCAGAAAGGCAGGAGTAGGAAAAAGGTGATGAAATATTTCCCTTTGCTGGTGGTTTTATTTTTCGCCATGGTATAATTGCGAATAAAATCGCTCAATAAAAAAATGTATTATACAAGTTATAATTACAGGTCGGATGTTTTCACGCTCCCGCAATCCATCATGATTCAAAAATGTAATTCGTAGTATGTAAGCGAATAAAATTAAGATTGTCAAGGTTAAAAAAGCTGTTTATTCCCAAAAAATGAACATTCATAACGTTGTTATGCATATCATAAAATTTTTCCCGGAACGTAATGTATTGATTCGTTCTTTTTTTTATTTACTTTATTATTATTTTAAGTGCAAAATTTAGCTGGTTCAAGCTGGGTGCAGGGCAGGGGATAATTCGTGTTTATCGGGGAGCAATCATTGTATGGAATAGTGGCCTGAAATACAGACGCATGGTGAAGAAATAAGCACTTTTTGGGATTATTCATTGGGCTTTCCTCTTTTATTTGCCGGTAATTCGGCCATGCCTCCATTATGTTGGCCAGACAACAGGTTTTCAATCCTTTGCCGGTCCCAAAAAATACTTGACATTCCCTCTCTTCTCATGGTAACTGTCCCCCGCCTTTTGGTTTTTGTATTTTTAGTGTCGGCAACACTTTATAGCTGGTTTCCGCGCTGTTTGGAGTGTGGTGGTACTATGAAATCCGGCGTGTGTTTTTTACAGATTTAAGCAGGATTTTCAACCCTGGCAGATTGATGAGGAGTACAGGCAGTTGATTGATCTTAACAGTACATTACTTGTCCAGTGGGCGATATTTATCTTATTGATGATTTTTTTGAATCAATTCCTGTTCAAGCCTGTTTTGAGGGTCATTGATGCCCGCAAGGAAAAGGTGGAAGGGACCCATGAAAGTGCTGAAACCCTGAATGAAAGGGCCCGGCAGCATCAGGCCAACTACGAGTCCCGTATCAATCAGGCCAAGGAGAGTGCGGAACAGGAAAGCGCGGCCCTTCGCGAGGCTGCCCTAAAAGATTCCAGGAGCCGGATGGACAAGGCCCGCGGCGAAGCTATGCAGCAGGTTGAAGAAATTCGCCAGCGGATAGCCGTGGAGTACGAGAAAGTTCGGGAAGAAATGACGGCCGATATTAAAGTGATTGCCAGGCAGATTTCCGGTAAGATTCTCGAGAGGGATATTTAATGAAGCGGTGCAGATCAATTGAAAAAAAGGGTCTTCTGGTTGGGGCATCCGTTGTGCTTTTTCTTATGGTGCTTGCTGTGGCTGCTTTTGCCGGTGAAGGTCATGAAGCGGCGGAACATCACGAGTCCCTGTATGCGGTTTTGGCCGAGAATCCGCTGCCGTTGTTGAAGGATTTGCTCTGGCGGGTGGTAAACTTTGCCATTCTGTTGTGGATCCTGATCAAATTTACCGGGAAACCGGTGAAAAATTATTTTGCCAACCGCCGCGAGGTCTTGATCCAGAGTATTGAAGAAGCCAGGAAAGCCAAGGAGGCTGCCGAGCGCCTGTTTCAGGAGTATCAGAAAAAGCTGGCCAGCTTGGATGACGAAGTCAAAGAGATTAAGTCGCGCATCAGGGCCGAGGCGGAGGCGGAAAAACAGCGGATATTGTCTGAGGCGGAGCAGTTCGTCGTCAAGGTGAAGCAGCAAGCCGAGCAGATGGCCGATCAGGAAGTGGTGATGGCTAAGT
>JAOZOY010000163.1 GCA_029933005.1 Deltaproteobacteria bacterium | reverse complement strand
CACAACCGGACGGCCCTTTCAGGATGCGATGTCCGCCATCATATTTTCGGGCCAATGCTTCCTGATGATGATCAAGAGAGGATATTCTGGTCTCAAGGGATGTGAACTCAGCCTTTTCTGTTTTTCTCGGCTGCTCGATCCGGACAACAGGGAAAATGATCTGCTTGAGATAGAGCTTTTCTTTCCCGGTGAGTTGACACGGGAAGCGAGGTGTAAATTTTCCAGAAAAACATCATGGAATTTTTTTCCACTACTATCCTGCATCAGTGGAGATTCTGGATGCAGATCATCCCAGAAAAAAACTTTATCTTTCTCAACTACGGTTTCCAGATCTTTTTCGACAAATTCCATCAGTAGTGAATTGCTCTATCTCTTCTGGAATCATGGTTGCCATATATCAGCCCAACTCTCTTTTAATTGTTACATGTACAATATGATTATTCACCCTGTTAAGCATTGACTGGTTCATAATCCATGTCAATCACCCAGATATCCTTTTAATTTTTGTACCCCGGTCTGACTCCCTGAAGTTTTTGAAATATTTCCGAATCTCCTCATCTCTTTTAATGCTGCTCTGGGTAAGGGTATATAAAGCCCAAAACAGGGAGGATTTGCCGGAGCCGTTATTGCCATAGGCAAGGACATGTCTACCCTTCAGATCAAAAACCTGTTCCTGCTGGAACGCTTTGAAGTTTTTGATCTTGATTTGGGATATTTTTCTCATCCGTTATTGTTCCCGGTTGTAAGTTTTTTTAATTCCCGGTCAAAATCAGATTCAATT
Organism: Deltaproteobacteria bacterium; assembly: GCA_029933005.1. GTDB lineage: Bacteria > Desulfobacterota > Desulfobulbia > Desulfobulbales > SURF-16 > JAGHCC01. The sequence continues at coordinate 1,772 of JAOZOY010000163.1, read as the reverse complement.
TTCTGCGTTTTGTTGAATTTATCATATTCATGGGCGACTTTATCCATGGCCTGTTTATGGGAAACCCTGCCCTTATCAGGCAGAATTCTGTATTCGTTAAAGGTGAGGAATTTATTGACGCTCTCACCGAATGCCTCCATGGTAAAGGTATTTCTGTTTTCTATGATATTTTCTATGTAATCAAAGAAACCGGAGATGGTACGTTCCAGTCGTTTTATCTCCTCCTCACCAAGATAATTTTTGGCAATTTTGGCATCTGATTTCAGGATACGACCATCAGGAGCGTTTTTCCAGGTGGTAAGTCCCATAAATTCTTTGTTTGCGTCGGCACCGGTGTGGACAATCTCGGCTGCTGTCTGGCCGGTAATGGCAAAGTGAAATCTGTTCTGGATGGTGGCGTAAAAATCTTTGGTTATTGGGGATTTTGGATCGTAATCAATACTGCATTCGGCAAAAATGTCGGTGATCTGCTGGTAGATACGCCGCTCACTTGTCCGGATGGAGCGAACCCTTTCCAGGAGTTCCCTGAAATAATCTCTGCCAAAATAACGCCCGTTTTTCAGCCGTTCATCATCCAGAATAAAACCTTTAAGCATGTACTCTTTTAACCGCTCGGTGGCCCATATTCTAAACCGGGTGGCCTGGGTGGAGTTTACCCGATAGCCCACAGAGATAATGGCATCGAGATTATAGTATTTGGTCTTGTATTTTTTGGAGTCTTCGGCAGTATGTTCCAAAATTGAACATACTGAATGTTCCTTCAGTTCACCTGATGCAAAGATATTTTTCAGGTGTCTGGTTATAGCAGGACGCTGCACCCCGAAGAGTTCAGCCATCCTCTTCTGGGTAAGCCAGATGTTGTCGTTATGAAAAAATATCTCCACCTTCACCTTGCCGTCCGGCGTGGTGTAGAGAAGAAATTCGGTCAGTTCATCTTGTATGGTTAGTTCATGTGTCATCTTTTTCCTGAGATTGTCTGTCTCACAATGCCCTGCATGAGGTCGAATAGTTTTTCCTATTCAGTTACAATACAATACAAAGTAAAAGGCAATTCTGCCCGGCTGTGTTATAATAAAAGGATGAAAAAGAAACGTATCAGCCAGACAAATCCTTACCTGAAAGACAGGCATAAACGCCGGGCCGGTCTTATTGCCTCTGTCTGTTCATCCTCTGCCATTGAGGGCATCACAACGGCACACGCTGTTATTGATAATCTGCTTCTTAAAAAAAAGAAAACTACCCCTCATAAGCTTTCAGTGACTGCTCGATCACAACCTTGAACACCTCTTCCATGGGCGTATAGTTTATCTCCAGCCCATAACGAACGGCAAGAAAATATTCTTCACGACGATCTTTTGCGAAAATGCTGAAATCAAGGGGCGGCAGTCCTGCCTGCAAGGCCATTAATGTGGCCAGCAGCCGGGAGATCCGGCCGTTCCCTTCTCGAAAGGGGTGAATGAGAAGAAGTTCTGTGTGGACGATGGCCAGAGCCGCGATAATCTGCTCTCTGGATTCAAAAACACACGGAGTATATTTTTTCAGGACTTCATTTTCAAAATCCGTCATCAGTTGCGGGATGTGTGCTGGGGCGGCAAACATGAAATTTCCCTTGCTCAGCATCACCTGACGGTACGACCCGGCCCACTGATACAGCGACCCCAGCCACCTGCGATGCATCTCCATGATATCTCCTGCAGAAAATTCCCGGCTGCTATCCAGCTCGTCCAGCAGTTGATCCGTAAGCTCAAAAAGCAATTCTGTCTCTACTCTAT
>JAOZOY010000162.1 GCA_029933005.1 Deltaproteobacteria bacterium | reverse complement strand
CCGGAGCTCGGAATCGAACCGAGACGGGGTCGCCCCCGCGGGATTTTGAGTAGTTTGGGCGAGTTTTCTAAAAAATCCTTTTTTGTTCTGAATCCATTGATATTTCAATGGATTTCCTGCATTTAGCCTATCTGAACATGCCTTTGTTTTCTCTCAAATTCCCTTATTTTCTGAGTATGATTACACAGGAATTACACATGGGCTATGTCGAACAATCCCCCTATTATTGTGGTTATCTTTTATGAATTAGGGAACGGGTAGATGGCTATTTCATAGCGAACAAATTTATCAACTAAAGATCGCTGTCTCTTTGGTGATTAATTGCGTGGAAGATTTTGAGCTTAAGTCCCTCATTGTCCTCATCGTCATTAATTATAGCGGTTATTATTTCCCCGAGCAGTTGTTTATCAATCCTGCCAGCAGCGACGTGGAAAGAAATGTTTTCCATTTCCTGCATAAATTTTCTCGCTATAAACACATATCCGTTAAAAAGAAGAAACTGCGCACCAAGGGAGATGGCAATCCGCTTGTTGCCATCCTGAAAACAATGGAATTTGCAGGCGCTATGAAAAAGATGGGTAAGCTTTTCCTCAAAGGTCGGGTAATAATCATCATTCTGGATATGCTGCAGCACACTCTCCAGCCCGCCCATGTCGAGATGCCCCAGCGCACCTCCGCCGCTCACCTCGACGGTTTTTCGGTGAACCTCAATTGCCTGTTCGATTGTCGGGTAGATTATCGTCATTGTCAGCGATCCTTCAGACGCTTGAAAACCTCTTTTGCATCTTCAAGACGCTCGATCAGTTCTTTGCTCTTTTCGCCAAGGAACCTTTCAAAATCGTCCGCCTGCAGTGGGGTAATGTATTCCTTCAATTGCAGGTGGAGGGCGTCACGGAAGGCAAGGTCACGGCTTGCCATCTTATTTCTTGCCCTTTTGATCAATGGCTTCCAGTGGGGCTGCGCCGCAAACTCCTGAAACAGCTTATCCACCTGCCATGATGTCAGTTTTCGTCCCTCTCTTCTGTACGCCTCTTCCAGGACCTTGGCAAAGCCGTATTCATAGGCAGAAACCAAATCGAGAATTTCCGCATAAAAGGTGTCCCGGACCTTATCTTTGGCATGCAACCGCAAAATTTTGCGGTACTCTTGAGCATTGCCACGAAAAATGCTGACATAAATCTTGTCTGTATACAGGGGATACTTGAAGTTGCCCATAGCCACATAGTCACGCAGGGCGTCGGTAAATTCTTTTCGGTAATCTTCTTCCTGGAACCAGGACAAGAGAAAATCTTCATCCCGCTGGTTGATATACTTCGTGCCACCGCCTGAACGCTGATTGATGGCATCAATGACAATATCAAGGATGACTTGCCTTAAAAGCCTGGCCCGCTCACTTTCAGTCAGCAGCATAGCAATATTCAGAAATGCCCGGAAATCAAAGATGCCAAGCTGGGTTGTTTTGCTACCGACATGAATGTCGTCAGCAAATTGATCTTTGATAACTTTCTTAAATAATTTCAACCTGTTGCCACGCAAAATCTCGTAACCGTTCCGCCCAAGTTCATCACCATACTTTTCCAGGTACCGTTCGATGGTACGTGCATCCACCTCAAAGAATGCGGCTAGCTGTTCCTTGGTCAGTCTCTCGGCCCCCTCAAACTGGATTGAGGTAAGTTGAGTCGCCTTCTGAATTTCTGTAACCGCGTAGGGATTATTAAGGATATTCTGCCGGTCAACCGGTGAGTTGGTCAGGTCTTTGGCCATTGGCCTTTTCTCCATTTCATCTTATTATCTTCACCTTCTCAAACTGTCCAAGAATAGGATAATTTTTCAGCCTGCCGCTTCAGGTTCCTTTTTTTCGGCTCACTTTGACTGTCCTTTTCTTTCCTGCTTCCATAGTTGCCTTTTCCTGTTTTATTCGTTTCAGGAGCTGGGAGGCTGGTTCGTCCTTCGGGTCTTGGGGGACGAGTTCACCCCGGAAGGCTTTGGCGAGGATGGATTGGTCTAAGAATTCAGCTTGAGCAATGCTTTTCCCAACAAAACTCTTTACATTTTGACTCAGGCGCAACGCTTTATTTACTCGGTTAATTATTTCATATTGTTCCATCTCTGGAGGGAGAGCCAAATTGAATCTTCTCAGTAAAGTAAGAATAACTGTCTTTTGAGCAACACCTCGGGCGAGTTTATGCGCTTGAGATAGAGAGAAAGGAGAATTCAATGACAACATGATATATGTTGACGAAACAACATTTTTTACAGGTTTAATATGGGCAATATGTCTTTGAAACATGAACTTTTCTTTTGTTAATACTTCAGCAGCTACCCCATATGACCCAACAGCAGAGTATAGTACGTCTCCTTTTTCTGGCTTACAATTTGACGTAAACTTTTCATAAGTAGCCTCCGCGACCCACTTATTTACCCCCTCCCAATCAATTATTCCTTTGATAATATTGCTAATAACTAAGAAGGGTATTCCAGAGCTAACAAATGGAGGAGATTGATGGGTTCCATCAGTCACTTTTTCGGATAATTCCTCAAGTGCAGCCCAGCACCACCC
>JAOZOY010000033.1 GCA_029933005.1 Deltaproteobacteria bacterium | reverse complement strand
AAATGAACCTGCTTAATTCAAATTAACGCTATTCCGTAAATGTTCAACAATGCACCCCAAAGGCATAGACCGACTCCCGATAAGCGAGCACAGCGAGAGATCGAGTGGAGTGCTGCTGGACATTTACCATGGATTAGCGTTTTTTTTCACTGGGCTTGGTGATCATTCCCAGCTTGTCAAACCCCGCATCTTTTACATCAGCCATAACCTGGACCACAATGCCGTAAGGCACCTGTTTGTCTGCCTTTAGAAGGATTGTTTTATCCGTGGAAATCTTTGCCAATTTGGCAAGTTCCTGCTGAAGCAGATTCCGGTCACCCTTTATCTTGTCCAAAGAAATAGAACCCTTCTTGTCAATAGAGATGACCACCGGTTTCTCATCCTGGCGTATAGGTTTAGCTGTTGTTTCAGGCAGGTTGACATCGAGCCCCTGGGTCATCATGGGAGCGGTGACCATAAAAATAATCAACAGCACCAGCATGACATCCACCATGGGCGTTACATTAATATCGGCAACAAGATTCCGCCGTCCTTTTTTTTGTATCGGCCCCATGCTATCTCCGCGCGATCATATCTCGTTCAACCAGGTTGAGAAAATCCGCGCCAAAGCTGTCCATATCACTTTCCATGTCATCAAGTTGAGTGGAATAGTAGTTGTAAAAAACAACCGCCGGAATGGCCACCGCCAGGCCGGCTGCCGTGGCAACCAAAGCCTCTGATATTCCTGGAGCGACAACAGCCAGGGAGGCGGAACCGCGCAAGCCGATTTCCTTAAAAGATGTCATAATACCCCAAACCGTGCCGAACAGGCCTATAAAAGGGGTGGTGCTGCCGGTGGTGGCCAGAAAAGAAAGAGACCTTCCAAGATGGCCGGATTGTAAATTTGCGGCTTTTTGCAGGACTCGTTTCAGATTCTCCATACCCGCTAATCTGGTCTGCAGAGTTTCTTCATCCTCCTCCGGGTTTTTACTTTTATTCAGCTTCTGCAATTCATTATAACCCAACCGGAAAATAGCAGCCTCCGGGCTTTTTTCAGTCAACCTCGCTGCTTTGAAAGCCTCGGCAAGATTTTTACAATTCCAGAAAGTGTCCAGAAATTCCGCTGATTCCTGCCGGACCTTTTTAAAAAGAAAATACTTCTGAAAAACAATGAACCATGACACTCCGGAAAAGACCAGGAGCAGAAGCATGACAAACTTCACCACAACTCCGGCACCCAAGAACATCGAAACAATATTTAACTCTTGCATGGATTAAATTCCCTGTTTAACGATCCGCGATTAATTATTTTATATATAAAAGAAACTCTTGGAAACTTTTTGTTTCAAACTTGGAAAAAAACTTTCTATATATATATTGTTTATCTGAGATAATAAAGTTTTTTTTGTCAGGAACGGTTATACTTTCGCCTTTTTTGAGCTCTGCCCAGTTTGCTTTGACATTGACAAACAAAGAAGGTAATGCTTTGCACGGATTTTAATTTTGTTAGATATGTCCTCTCAAAATAATACAGGAAAACAAATGAAGGAAATTCAGGTTGGCCTTATTGGTTTTGGTACAGTGGGCAGCGGCACAGCCCAGGTGCTCCATGAACAGGCGGAAAGAATAAGTAAAAGAACCGGCTTGTCTATTGTCCTGCGCCGGGTAGTTGATATCGGTGTCGACACCCTACCCACTCATTTCAACGACGTGGAATTAAGCAAGGATGTCAATGATATCTTCAGCGATCCGAAGATTGATATTGTTGTTGAACTGATCGGCGGCACCACCTTGGCAAAAACTTTTGTCCTGCAGGCCATTGAGCATGGGAAGCATGTGGTCACCGCGAACAAGGCCCTGCTCTCCGAACATGGACGGGAAATTTTTGAAGCTGCTGCAGCCAGTGGCGTGGAAACCGGCTTCGAGGCCAGTGTGGGTGGCGGCATTCCGTTGATCAAAAGTCTGAAGGAAGGGCTGGTAGCCAACAAAATCATGTCCATCATGGGAATCATGAATGGGACGGCAAACTACATTTTAAGCCGGATGACCGACCATGGTATCCCTTTTGCCGAGGTTCTGAAAGAGGCCCAGGAAAAAGGATTTGCCGAAGCCGATCCCACTTATGATGTCGAGGGCATTGACACGGCCCACAAGCTGGTGATCCTGATGACCATGGCCTATGGCATGAATATCCGCCTGGAAGACGTGACCATTGAAGGAATTTCCCGAATACAGCCCATTGATATCAACTTTGCCGGAGAGTTCGGTTACCGAATCAAACTTCTGGCCATCAGCCGGAATTACGGTGATCATGTGGAGGCCCGGGTTCATCCCACCATGGTGCCGGAAACCCATATGCTGGCCAGCATCAACGGAGCTTATAACGGCGTGCAATTTACCGGTGACATGGTGGAAGATGTTCTGCTGTATGGCTTGGGGGCCGGCAAGATGCCCACCGGCAGTGCCGTGGTAGCCGACATAGTCGATATCGCCAGAAATATTTCCCATAGCTGTATCAACCGTGTGCCCAGCCTTTCATATCTGCCGAAGCATATTAAACCACGCCGAATTACACCCATGAGTGAACTGCGTTGCCCCTATTATTTCCGCATTTCCACCCTGGACAACCCTGGAGTTCTGTCAACGATTTCCGGTATTCTCGGCAAACACGATATCAGCATCGAATCGGTCATTCAGAAAGGCCGGAGGCAACAGGGAACCGTGCCCATTGTCATGCGCACCTATGAAGCTGGAGAAGCTGACGTGCAGGAAGCTCTGGCGGAAATTGACGGGCTTGAAACCAGCACGGACAAAACCGTTATGATCCGAATTTTGACCGACCATGAAGAGTAAAATCAAAACAATCATTCTTGTCGGAGACGGCATGGGAGATCTACCCATCCCGGAACTGGACGGCCAGACCCCCCTGGAGGCTGCCAATACGCCGGCTATGGACTATCTGTCCGCCCATGGTGAGCTCTGCCGACTGCAAACCATTCCCGATGGCTTTCCGCCCGGCAGTGACGTGGCGAATCTGTCTCTGCTGGGTTACCGGCCGGAAAAATTTTATACCGGCCGCGCACCCTTGGAAGCCGCCAGCATGGGGGTCAAGCTGAAGCCTGCAGAAATCGCTTTCCGCTGCAACCTGGTAACCCTGGACTTTTCCGCGCCGGATGAAGTGGTCATGGTGGATTACAGCGCGGGCCATATCAGCTCGGATGAAGCAAAAGAGTTGATTCAAGCCCTGGGACAGGACGCTGCCACAAAGAAAATGCGCCTCTATCCGGGTGTCAGCTATCGTCATCTCCTGGTTCATCAAGGCGAAATTTCCGGTTTAACCACCGTGCCTCCCCATGATTATACTGGAAAAAAAGTAAGCCGCTTCTGGCATGATTATCTGTCACAAGCAGATTTGAAACCATTCATGACTCGGGCGATAGATATACTGGCCGACCATCCGGTGAACCGAAAGCGTCTTGCGGCAGGAAAAAAACCAGCCAATGCCGTCTGGCTCTGGGGCGAGGGTAAATCTCCACGGATGCAGACCCTGTCCGCTGAATACGACATAAATTCCGCCTTGATCTCAGCAGTTGATCTGCTCAAGGGAATCGGCGTTTACGCCGGCATGGATATCATTGAAGTTCCCGGCGCCACCGGTTATCTGGATACCAACTACCAGGGCAAGGTGGATGGCGCCCTGAAGGCCTTGCAAACAAAGGATCTGGTTTTCGTCCACATTGAGGCACCGGATGAAACCGGGCACCAGGGGCTTCTCAAAGAAAAAATCCAGGCCATTGAAGATTTTGACAGCAAGATTGTCCAGCCTGTTTTTGATGGTCTGCGGGGAACTGATTTCAGGCTGGTTGTCTGCATGGATCATTTTACTCCCATCAGTCTCCGCACCCACACCTCCACCCCTGTTCCTTTTGTTCTCTACGATTCCAGGCAGATAAATCCTGGAAGCGGAATGATCTATAATGAAAAAAATGCAGAAAAAACCACTGAGCTACTGAGTAACGGCGAGGATTTTTTCAGAAAACTGCTGATGATTGATGGCTGATGATAAAACCAGCTGCCACATGCTGCAACAGCAAGCAGATATAAAACTATGACAAACCGAAAAATCAGTATGCCCGAACCTGTGCATGAATGTACGCAGCGTGTCCTGTACGGTGACACGGATGCCGGCGGCGTGGTCTATAATGCCAATTATCTGCGTTATTTTGAAAAAGGACGCAGCGGATTCATGCGTAATCTGGTTTTCTCATATCGGGAGATGGAAGAACAGGGATATATCCTGCCGGTAGTGGAAAGTTATCTCCGTTATAAAGCGCCGGCCCGTTATGAGGATCTTCTCCTGATTAGAACTTCAATTCTTGATATCAAATCAGTTTCCTGCCGCTTTAATCATTACATCCATCGAGTCGATGACCATTCCCTGCTGGTGAAGGGTTTCACCGTTCACGCCTCGGTGAGTCGAAACAGCGGCAGGCTGACGAAACTGCCCCAGGATTTTCTTGACAGAGTGACCGCCCTGAAAAATAATGAATCAGGAAAATAATCATTACAGTTCTTCCACAAATTTTCTAATCTCATCCCGCACCCTCCGGTAACATTCCAGAATTTCTTCTTCCGAATTGGCCTTCCGGGCCAGCCCTGGCGGATCGTCAAAGGGTCTGTGTGTCTTTTTTGTAGCATCCGAAAAACAGGGACAGTACCCATTGGCATGATCGCACAGGGTAATCACTTCATCAAATCGATTCACCGGCAATTCACTGACAAGCTTTGACTTAAAATCCGATATATATACTCCGGCCTCAGCCATAACCTGAATGGCACGCTGGTTCATGCCGTGGGTTTCCACTCCGGCCGACCAGGACTCGATAACATTCTTCTTTAAATGTTTTGCCCAGCCCTCGGCCATCTGGCTTCGACAGGAATTTCCTGTACAGAGAAAAAGTATTTTTCGTTTTCCATTCTGATCCATAGTGATCAAAAAATTCCGTTGTCGAGGGACATTATTCCCCGCAGAGTCAAAAATATTGATTTTTCAGTTATTCCATTGATTTTTGGCTCAAAAAAAGCATACCATATAAAATAACTATTCAGTTGTGATTGCACATTCTGTTTCAACACCATGCTGTGACTGTCCAGGCTGCTTAGAGGGAAAATGGTCAATCAAGAGCATATAAATTACATTTTTTTCCTGGAGAGAAGTGAAGTATGACAACAAAAAATGATCCTGGCAACAAAAGAGAGAGAAGGCACCATGTGCGCTTGAAAAAAAAGTTCAACATGCGCTACTCCCTTGCCGATGAGATCCTTGATACGAATTTTGTATCCGAGGGAGAAATTATCGATATCAGTGCCGGCGGAGTGCGCTTTCTTTCTCCGGAAGAATTGACAAAAAATACTCAACTTGCGATTCTTTTACAGTTTCAAGGCTGGAATGTTCAGGATGAGAACTGGTTTCAAACCGAAGACAAAAACGACCAGGGCGAACTAGCCGTGATCGGAGTCGTCATGTGGAGTGATGCCAGCCGGAACAAAACCGGTTATTACGAGGTTGGAGTCCGGTTTGCCGGCAGAATGCAATAAATCCAAACGGCTTGTTACTTTGTTTTAAATTTTACTTTCAGCCTCCAGCCTTTAGGCGACTATTTACCTCAATATTGCTACGATCTTAATCATCCATGATGGAGTAAGACTTATGACAACGGAAAATCAACCGGATATCTATCTTGAGATGGGAACCGGTTTCTTCAGAATTCCCACTCCCCAGGCAACCTATCATATCACGATATTAGGTTCGGCGGAGACATCCGCAACCCGTGTTGTGGAAAAAATTATCAAAGCAGAGAAACAGCCGAAGCATGAAATTGCAGAATCAGAAAATCTGATTTCCGACGCAATGGAAACTGAGGATGAGTTTTACCGGGATTTTTCCAATGAACTATACGGAGATATTGGTCAGCTTGCCAGGAGTTTGAGCAGCACCCTGATGGAAATTCCGGCCGAGGACCGGCAAGTCAAAAGAGTCGAACTGAGTGAAGCCGGCGTCAAAATCGAGGATGCTAAAAATCAATTAAAAGAAGTCGTGGAAATGACCGAAAAAGCGGCCATGGCCATTATGGATAACGTTGAAAAAGTTCAGGACCAGACGAATGATGTGCGGGAATTGCTGTCGAATTTAAAAGACCATCCGTCTTTTCAGGTTAACGGGCCGGAGCAGACCGAAGAGGATGAGACCGCGCCCTCGATGTCTGCTGAAATCAGCCAGGTGCGGGAAGACCTTTCCAGGGCCCGAGAAATTCTCGCCGTCATGCAAAGTGAAGCCGGAAATGAAGCCGTTGCCGTAGAACCCGAGATCAGGACAGAGATAAAAAAACTCTACCTCTTTGATCTTGATATTGTTTTCCAGACCCTTTACGAGTTATGCACCAATGAAACAGTTAAGGATCATCTTACAGATGCCAGGACAAAAGCCAAAAAAATTTTCGACTTGAACAAATTTCATGATTCCATCAGCCCGAAGGCCTCAGCATATGAAGCGGATGAGGATAATTTCTTCTCGGTTCCCATGTCTGATATTATCACCTCCATGTCCGAAGCCTGTTCGGAAAAATCCATTCGCAACCTTTTAAAAAAAATGGATGATGGACAGGCCTCTATCTTTCTCGATCAAACCATCCCCCTGGAAGTACCGCTCATCGAAAAAATCGAGGTTGAAGTGGTGAATGAGAAAGCTCCGGCAACCGCCTTGGACACTCCGAAGCCAGATCCACGCCTCAAAGAACTCAACCAACTTATGGAGACGAGTCTTGAAAAAATCGACGTGCTAGAAGAAAAATCAGCTGAGGTGACGCCATCCCCTGTTGGTCCCGGCATGAGCCTGGAGGATCAGCATGAAATCTTTGCTCAAATCGAGGATGCTTTCGGAGTGGCCGCCTCAATTTGCAGCAATGTTTCCAATATAACCGAAGCTCTCAGTTTTCAGGATCTTTCCGGCCAGCAGATCATGAAGATTATCAAACTGCTGAGTGATTTCCAGATACAGTTACTCTCCATCGTGGTTTCCTTTGGTTCCCAGCTGAAACATAAGGAAAAGGACTCCGGAATTACGGTTGATGAAAGTAAAAAACTGGCCCAACAGGATGTTGACAGCTATCTCAAAACAGTGAGCGGGGATGAAGATGAAAAAGAGGGTGGAATGCTGGATCAGACCGCCGTCAATCTCATGCTGGAAGAAATGGGATTTTAATATCCGAAAAAAAACTGCACCTACTGGCACCAAAAAAGAAAAAAGGGTCAGCTCCTTGAGTTGACCCTTTTTTGTATCTGGAGGCGGCGATCAGAGTCGAACTGATGAATAATGGTTTTGCAGACCACTGCCTTAGCCACTTGGCTACGCCGCCGATTTCCACGTATCTACGGAAATGAGCCGACAATACTAAACCCTCCCTCCCTGTTTGACAAGAAAAATGTTTTTTTATTATGCAAAAAATGGAACGGACATGTCCATTCTCCTTCCTCGACACAAATCTCAAACACCTACTGCCATTCTGCTATTTTTTTGGTAATAATTATGCTAAAAGTTGAGTAATTTTCCCCTTTGCCTCTCAGCCCCTTTGAACCTTTATCTCTTTAAAAAATCTGTAACCGTTCAAACATTTTTACAGCTGACAGGTGTCAGGTCGATGTCGAGTTTCTCAGCTTTTTTCCGTTTGGTTTGCTGACCGTCGCTGAAGGGTTTCTTTCTTAGATGAATTGACGGAGAAAATTGACGTCATTGGTATTTATGGTACGTTTGCGGTAAGTGAATATCTCAGCCATGGAGGAAACAAAGACGATTGCGTTGTAGATCGTACGTTTTTTTTAGGATGAAAATGATTAGATTAATTTAGCCCGGTGAACGGTTACTAAAATCTTATGCCTTCTCAAATTCTCAAAAAACATCAAAAAAGTTTAACAGCCCTGGAAAAAAAACTGGCATACAGTTTTAAAAATCCTGCCTTTCTTCTCCAGGCTTTAATTCACGGTTCTTATGCCTTTGAACAGGGTAAAAAAGTCGGAAAAGACAATGAAACCATGGAATTTCTCGGTGATGCGGTTCTGGATCTGACCGTTGCTTTCGTCTTATTCCAGATGTTTCCCGAGATGAAAGAAGGTGAACTGACCCGACTGCGGGCCGCCCTGGTGCAGGAAAGTCATCTCGCGGTTATGGCCCGGGAGATTGACCTCGGGACCTATCTTTTGCTTGGCAAGGGTGAAGACTCCTCCCATGGCAGGGAAAAATCATCTATCCTGTCCTGCGCTTTCGAGGCGGTAATGGGTGCTGTTTTTCTGGATGGCGGTTATGACGCAGCCATGAAAGTCGTCGATATTCATGTGGTCCCCTGGATCAAGAAACGGCGGGAAACCTTAATCTATTCTGACGCCAAGAGCCGCATACAAGAAATGATCCAGGAAAAATTTAATGAGGGGCCGACCTATGTTCTCGAAAAAGCCGAAGGTCCCGATCATGATAAAGTGTTTACGGTCTCCGTGCGTTTCCGCTCGACCGTGATGGCTGAGGGAACGGCGAAGAGCAAAAAAGAGGCCGAACAGAAAGCCGCAGCCGCAGCCATTGCCGAATTCTCCAATTTCGAATTAGGATAAAGTGTGCGGACAATAACACCTTTTGTAATTCCTTTTTTTATTCCCCACCAGGGATGCCCCCATCACTGCATCTTCTGCAACCAGCAATCTATTACCGGCTTCACGGCAGCCGATGCTTCCCTGACCGGTCAAGATGTTCAGGCGGGAATCACTACTTGGCTGTCAAGGGTCGGAAACCCTGAACGTCAGGTGCAGGTAGCTTTCTACGGCGGCAGTTTCACAGGTCTTGACCGCCGGCGTCAAAAGGAACTCCTGGGCGCGGTTCAACCCTTTATCGAAAACGGCAAAGTTAATTGTATCCGGCTGTCCACCCGACCGGATTATATTAATTCTGAAATTGTCACATTTCTGCTACAGTATCATGTGCGGATCGTTGAAATCGGCGTCCAGTCCCTTGATCCCGATGTTCTCCTGGCAAGCCACCGCGGTCATACCGTGGACCAGGTAAAAAAGGCGTTTGCCTGTCTGCACCGGTCCGAATTGATCATTGGCGCCCAGCTGATGATTGGGCTGCCGGAGGAAACGTCGAAGGGAGTTCTGAACGGCGCCAGGATTCTGGCGGCAATGCAGCCCGATTTTATCAGAATCTATCCAACCCTGGTGATCAGAGGCAGCGGTCTTGCCCGTCTCTATCAGCTAGGACTCTATCATCCCCTGTCCATGAATCGGGCAGTGGCCATTTGCGCGAGGATCAAACCGATTTTTGCCAAAGAGAACATCAGGGTGGTGCGCGTGGGACTGCAGCCATCGCTCTCTCTGGAAAAAGAAATTCTGGCCGGTCCCTATCATCCCGCCTTTGGTGAACTGGTGCAGGCCAGAATGCTTTTTAACAAAGCACGTAGCCTTCTCTTCCGGGTCAGGCAAGAGAAAGAAATGGAATTGACTGTAGCCTCTGCCGACCAGTCGGTCTTCAGGGGGAAAAAAAACAGAAATATGAATCGTCTGGCCGGCTTGGGGCTTCTGGACAAAGTTACGGTCCGTTTTGATCCGAACCAGACCAGGCAGACCCTTTATTTACGAGAAAAAAGATAATGGAATCATTCAGGATAATTGCCGAACGAAAAATTTCCCAGGCCATTGCCGATGGCAGCCTGACTTTTGAACAGTGGAAAAACAAGCCTCTGCCCCAGGACAATGACCACCTTATCCCGGATGACCTGAAGATTGCCTATAAAATATTAAAAAATGCAGGCTATCTGCCGCCTGAAATAGAATTGAAAAAAGAGGTCAAGCGGATCGAGGAGCTGATTGCCTCCACCGAGGATGAGCATGTCCGTCTCAAGCAAATGAGGAAATTAAATCTTCTTCTGATCAAGCTTGATTTCAACAGACAGAGGCCAGCCGCAATTGATGAGCAGGAAGAGTATTACGCAAAGATTGTTGAACGGATAACCTTGCATTCTGAAAAAAATAAATCTCCATGAGAGACTTCATCTGCACTTCCAGCATCTGACGATTGGCAATGATTGGATATATCATCTTCTCCCCAATTTGACAGAAAAAGCGACGCTAGCTACCACACTCAGGTATTAAATCTCCGTTTCACTTTTATTCTGATGTAAACAGAGAAACTTAATTTTCTCAATCTGCTTCTCCAGTTTCCTATCCGTGAGCAGCTTCTTCTTTACGCGCTCAATGGCGCTGCCGGCAGGGCTGTAGCCAGTCATACCAAATGTATGCCCGATGTTAATCAGGGTGTCATTTCTCAAAACCCGGCAGAGATAGATTGCAACATTTCTCGGCTCATTTATTTTACCTCGCTGTGCCGTGAGCAGAGTTTTCTCTGCCACTCCATAAATCCGGCATACTGCTCTTTTTATCTGCACTACTTGAGGGGCAAGATTTGTAGACTCAGGGATCTGCCGATGTTTTTTTTCCTCAAAAAAAGTTTTCTTGACCCAGGAGATGAATTTTTCACTGCCCAACATCGAAGGCAACTTCTTCATTGCAAAAATCCCCTGAAGCTCTTCAGAATCCTCAGTGGCCATAAATTGAAGATACGCTTTTCTGTTATTTATTTTCCCTGAAAGCTTGGACAGGACAAAATCCTTGTGAAGCCAATTCCACTCCTTTGAGGCTGAGAGATACCCGGGATGGCTGCTCCATGGATAGTCATCCAGACTTTTAACCAGGCCGGCCCGAAGAGGATTGCGATGGATGTATCTCACCAGCTCAAGAAGATAACTCTGCTCCTCGACAAGGATGGATTTAAATCGTCCACGAAACAGCTGGCCATCATGGCCATGCAACCGATTATAGCGCTGGGTATAGATCCCATTTAAATGACGCATGAAACGTGATAAGTTCGCCTGCGGTGTCTCTACCAGAATGTGATAATGGTTCCCCATCAGACAATAAGCACTCACACGAACAGCCCAAAGTCCAGCAGCTTCTTTGAGCAAGGCAATAAAAATTTCATTGTCGTCCTTGCCGGAAAAGACATTTTCTCCCCTTCTCCCTCGGTTCATGACATGATACCAGGCGCCAGGGTATTCTATCCTCAATGGTCTACTCATAACTTATTATCTTAGCACAGTACAGCATAAAGGTCAAAGTGAGACTTGACCCCTTTACGCGCACCTCACTCACACAATTCAAAAACAATATAATAGATCACTTTATTTCCGTATAATCGGATGGTATCTTGAAAAGAGCGTCATCGAGTTTTTCTACCTTAATGTTTAATATCTGAAACCTTCCAGTTATGATTTTTGGATTTGCATTCTTTTTTACAACAATTTTTGCATTGGCTTCTCTTTTTATGGCGTAGTGTATGTCTTCAGCATACCACATCTTCAACGCTATCGTGTCCTTACCTGGATATTTAAATTGATAGATCGTACACGGATGTTCATTTAATGTTTCATGTCCGACAGCACCACCCCTCATATCATACTGTATATCTGTCCAAGCATCTACAGGGTCTGTATGCTTCTCCGGCCATGATAGTATTCTATATTGTTTTTTTTCTGGATCAAGCATCCATATCTTACCACGTGCTTCTTTAGGGCAAATAAAAATCGCTCCGCCAGCCTCTTTTGACATGTCTACCCGTCGAATTTCAGGACCTTTAACATATAGCTTTGCCTTTATGGTAGAGTTAGACTCATTAATAAGAACATCCCCGGTAAACGACACTGTTTTTTGTGCGGCAAAGGCTGTCGTAAAGGTTAAAAACAGTACCATTGCGGATATTATTTCCACAATCCCAATCCTTATAAGCTTTCTTTTCATCAATAAACTCCTTCCCCGTATTTTGTTTATATTTTTTACTGTTTCTTCACCCACTTTTCAACTCGTAATGACTTTATGCTTTTGAATTGTTTGGTATTATTGGTAATTATCATAAGTTTTTTGTAACCAATCACGGGGTAAAATCACCAAGCTTTTAGGTAACTCCTTATTCTATAATGATAGCCATACCTATACTGACTGAACGTCTAAGTCTATAGCTCAAAATATATATCCACTGCGAGATTATCAAGATATAAATCGTGATGGATATACTTTTACACAGAACGTTTGAACTCAGGGGCGAGCGGGATTTGCAACACTGAACTTTGATTTATCTGTGGCTTTGGCAGCAAAGCAGGACTTCGAAAAGCCGGATTGCCCGCTCGTCCCTTGCAGCAGCGTTTTGTTAAGTTAATTTTTTCTTTCGTTTGTCTTTAACCAAATAGTAATTCCCTGGCCCACGCTTGAGTTCAAATAAATCGATTGCCTTAAAAATGCTGCTAAGATTTTTGTAACCATAATTTCTGCTATCAAAAGAAGTTTTGTTTGATATATGTGCACCTACAGGGCCGAGTTGGGCCCAACCGCTTTCATCTTCGGTTGCCTCAATGGCTTGTCGAAGCAAGTTTATTAGTTTGGTGTCAGATTTAATATTTTTTGTTGGTGGCGTTCCATTCTGTTTTGGTTCCTGATCTAAAAATAAAAATTTAGAGCATGCATTAACAAATGGAGATGGGGCCTTGCGCTCACCAAATCCTAGGACAACCTTGCCTTCGGCAAGGGCGCGTGTAACCATCGGCGTAAAATCACAATCTGATGAAACGAAACACATTACATCGATATCCTTGGTATACATTACATCCATGGCATCAATAACTAGTGCAATATCCGAGGCATTTTTCCCTTTTGTTAGGTCATATTGCTGTACTGGCTGTATCGCATATTCGTGCAATAGTTCTTCCCAAGGTTTCAAAGAGGGGTTTTTCCAATTCCCATAGGCTTTTCTTATGGTTACAACACCATATTTTGCCACTTCACTAAGAACATCTTCAAATTTATTCGCAGGTGCATTATCTGCATCTATGAATAGTGCAATTTTTTGTTTTAATTCATTCATTTTGAGTTACACCTCGTTGAAAACATAACGTCCGCCGGATGAACCGCGAGGATGGCTGAATGGTCGCAAAGCGGAGTTTGCGGCCATCAACCATCGCAGTCGACTCCATTGGCCTTAACAGGCAGAACGCTGGGGCGCTCCGACTGTCAGGCTCAATGGAGCGTAGATCATCCGACCTATCAGTTGCAATACATTGAAACTTTCCATGATATTACGCCCTATAGATGGACATATTTTCTTGATATTCCAATATGATGTTGGTCAACCTGGAAAACGATATCCAGTTATTACATTCATCTTCAATTTTTCCATATATCACAACATTATTATGCTAACATGGAAAATAAATCAAAACCCAGCCGCGATTTCCCGCATTTTGCTTAAAACTGCCTCTTCATCCAGAGTCGTTATTTTTCGATCCTTCATAACGACTTTACCATTGATAACGGAATGAACAACATCCGCGCCCCTGGCCGCATAAACAAGATGGGAAGGAATATGGTAAAGTGGGGTAAGATGCGGCTGGTTGAGATCAAGAACAATCAGATCCGCCTTTTTCCCCGACGCAAGTGAACCGATACGATCTTCCGCGCCCAGCAACCGCGCCCCTCCCCTGGTTGCCATGGCCAGGGTCTGTTCCGCTGTCATGACGGTGGGATCAAGGGTGTGAACCTTATGCAGTTTGGCAGCCGTGTCCATTTCGCTCAAAAGATCCACGTCATTATTGCTGGCGCTTCCGTCTGTGCCGAGTCCGACATCAATGCCGGCCGCAAGCATCACGGGCACCGGAGCCACGCCGGACGCAAGCTTCATATTGCTTTCCGGGCAATGGGCCACCTTGACCTCCCGCCGGGCCAACAGATCAATCTCATCTTCCGTCAAGACGACGCAATGGGCCGCCACCACACGAGAATCAAGCAGGCCCAGATCTTCAAGATGTTTCACCGGCGTGCAACCAAAACGCTCTGTGACCGTCTTAACCTCATCAAGAGTCTCGGAGAGATGGATATGATACAGGGCATGATGCAGATCAGCCTGTTCCTTCAGTTTGACAAGCAGATCAGGTGAACACGTATAGGTTGAATGGGGGGCCGTAGCGATGGTAATGAGAGGATGGTCCTTGTAGCGGTGAAACAATTCGTCAACATAATCAAAACCGGCGGTCGGATCTCCGTAATTGGGTGAGGGAAAATCATAAAGGGGCTCGCTGATCCAGCCCCGCATGCCGCTCTCGGCAGTGGCCCGTGCCACATCCATGGCAAACAGATACATGTCACAGAAGCTCGTTGTTCCGGAACGAATCATCTCCAGGATGGAAAGCAGGGTGGCCTGATAGACAATCTCTCCGCTGAGCTTTGCTTCCACCGGAAAGATATGCTCGTTGAGCCAGGTCATCAAGGGCAGATCATCGGCAATTCCGCGCAGACACGACATGGCGGCATGGGTATGAACATTCACCAAACCCGGCATCACCAGGCCGTATTCCAGGCTCAGTTCCTCCTTGACCGTAAAATCTTTCTCCAGCTCGGCAGCCGGGCCAACCGCGACAATGGTATCATCCTTGACCGCCACCGCGCCGTTTTCTATTATTCTGTTTTTATCATCCAAGGTCAGGATGGTGCCGCAGACCAGCAGGTCAGCAGCTGTTTTTTCTTGAGTGCTCATATTTGCCCCTTAAAACCCAATGCCATTAACTTAAGGACTTCTCCGAAAAAGACCCCCTTTTTCAGATTACGAATAAGTTAATGGCATTGCCTTAAAACCTACAACTCTTTCAAAATCTCAACAACAAGCTTCTGGAAACGACTCTCGGCAATTTTAGCCTGTTCAAGAATCTCTTCGAGGATGATGGGCTTAAAATTATCCGGATCATTGACATTCGATACCATGGAGATACCGAGAACTTTCAGGCCGGCATGGACAGCAACAATAACCTCAGGCACGGTTGACATGCCAACGGCATCAGCACCGCAATTTCGCAAAAACCTGGTCTCGGCCGGAGTTTCCAGGCTCGGTCCGGGAATGGCGACATAGGTTCCGCCAACCACATCGATCATGCCGAGACGGGCGGCGCAGCTATGGGCCAGTTGGCGCAGACAGGGCTCATAGGTTTGTGAAAAATCAGGAAAACGAACGCCCCACTCATCGATATTCGGCCCACGTAGGGGGTTATCCGGGATAAAGTTGAGATGATCCTCGACAACCATCAGGGTGCCGGCAGCAAAGGCGGGATTAAGACCACCGGCCGCATTGGAAACAAAAAGATATTCCGGCCCGAGCAGGGAAAGCACCCTGACCGGAAAGGTCAGTTCCCTGGTGGAATACCCTTCGTAAAAATGAAAACGTCCCTGGAGTACGGCTATCTCTTTGCTGCCGAGAAGGCCAAAAATCAAATTTCCGGCGTGACTGGTGACGGTTGAACGGGGAAAATGGGGTATTTCCTCGTAAGGCAGGACAAGGCTGTCCTCAATCAAATCAGCGATGGCGCCCAGCCCGGTGCCAAGCACCAGAATAACCTTGGGCGTAAAATCTATTTTTTCCCGCAGCCAGGCCGTGGCTGTCTCGACCTGCTCTTTATAAATTTTCATCTCGTTTTGCATGGCTTATGCCTTTTTGCAACATCAAACCCAATGAGATTGGGTTAGGCGAAGTAATATTTTCAACCAGAACCTTCGAAAAATACAAAATTTGTTCTTTTATTTTCGTGGCTTTCGTGGCAAAAAATTGGTATCAAACCGTCACCAAATCACGAATGAGCCGGCAACAGGGGAAGCGTAAAGCTGAAGATGGATCCACCTACGGGATTGGCCTGCAGCCACAAAGAGCCGCCATGGTGATTTTCGATAATGTCTTTACAGGAAGGAAGACCAAGACCGTTACCACCGGACTTGGTGGTAAAATGAGGGAGAAAAATTTTGTTGGAAATTTCTTCGGGAACACCGGATCCATGATCCTTTACATCCACCCTGGCCTGATCACCTTCCCGGCACAGAACAATCTCAATAAGGCCGTTCTTCCCGCTTGCCTGGGCTGCGTTGAGAAGAAGATTTACCAGGACCCGCTGGATTTCTCCCTTTGAAAACAAAAAATCAGAAATGTCATTTTTTACCAGGAACTCCACCTTCACCCCTTTAAAATCGGGATGGAGCCGGCAGGTTGACTCGATAATCTCTTCAATCAGCCGGGACAGAGAGTTCGGTTTGAAAACAGAATGAAACGAATCACGCTTTACATTGGCCAAGGCCTCTCTCATCATGGTTCCCAGGTTCTGGCGCGCATCAGTCATAAACTCGACATAACGGGCTTCCTTTGAGCCGGAATCAAACTGCAGTAAATCCAGAAAAAGAAAGATGGAAAGACAATTTTTCATGTCATGAATCAGTATATTGGTCTTTTCAAATTGCGCAGCCATCACCTCGGTATCGCGCCGAATCCGCCAGCTCAGGGTTTTCAGCATGGAAACGAGCAATTTCGGCTGATTGGCAAAATAGTCATAAAACCGGTCGGCTGAGATCTTTAACAACCGGGAGGGCTCAATAGCTATGACCGTGGCGGATCGCGGCTTTTCTTCAATCAACGCCATCTCGCCCACATAATCCACCGGCACAACCTGGGTGATTTTTCTTTTTTCCTTAATAACCTGTAATCGGCCTTCCAGAAGAATAAACAGATGAGCTGCCTTCTCTCCTTCCCGGCAGAGAATATCGCCCGGCACACAGCTTATTTCTGAAATCGTTTCCGCAAAACCAAGCAGGTCTTCATAGGAAAATGACTCAAAAAGGTCAAGCGTCTTTAATAATTCTATGTAATCTCCGGAGGTCATAAGTTTCATTCACCAGGTAACAAAATATTCAAATAATATGTTTAAAAAGATTCTTTTTTATACCAAAAATATTATACTCACAACGTGGCTGCGAAACAAGAACAGTAATTTGAATTTTTTCTAAAAAAACAATGACTCCGGCTTCCGGGCGTCCTGTTTTACCGAACTAAAAAACCGAACTGTGGCAAATATTTTTCCGCCTCACTCTTCTTTCAGCTTGACCTCGTAGTCTACCCTGTTATAAGCATCATTATCCGGCTCTCCTGAAATCCTTAAAATTATTTACACAAAAAACGGACCATACATGCTGAAAAACAAAGACGATATTCATGCTATAGCCCCGGAAGTTGTTCTTGATTTCCTGCAAAAGACCCTGCCCTTCAATGAACTTGAAACTGAGCATCTGAAGGAGCTGGCCCGAAAATGTATTATTGATTTTTTTCCCAAGGGGACGGTGATTTTCCGCCAGGATGAAACAAAGGTGGACAAATTTTACATGATCCAGAAAGGCGGCGTGAAATCATATCTCAAGGATGACGAGGGAGAGGTGACGCTGAAAGACTTTCGCGGCGAGGGAGAATATTTCGGCGCTTTACCTCTTATTCAGGAGACCAATGCCAATCTTAACATTGAAACGGTTGAAGACACCTTCTGTTTCATCTTCACAAAAAAGGCCTTTCTCGGCCTTCTGCAAACCTACCCCAGGGTAACCCATTATTTCCTGAGAAGCATGTCGGAAAAACTGGTGCGGACCGCCTATGCGGAACTGCGGCAACATAAAGTGACAGTCCGTTCTGAAAGCGCTCTCTACCTCTTCAGTGCCCAGGTTGGAGATATCATTAAAGGGACATTGCGCACCATTACCGAAAATGATTCAGTTCAGAATGCTGCTATTCTCATGGCCCGTTTTCATATAGGCTCCCTGCTGGTTAAGGGTACAAACGGCACGATTTCAGGAATTGTCACGGACAAAGACCTGCGGACCAAGGTAGTGGCCGCGGGTCTTGCCTATCAGACCCCGGTCAGGGAGATCATGGTCTCACCTGTCATGTCCATTGAATCCCATGCCGTCTGCTTTGACGCCCTGATTCGCATGATGAAACAACGTATTCATCATCTTGCCATTGAAAAACAGGGAGAAATTCGCGGAGTGATCACCACCCACGATATCATGGTGCTGCAGGGCACCTCGCCTCTCTATCTTTTCCGGGAAATCCTGGCCCAGCGTCGTATCGAAGGGCTTTACAAACTTTCAAAAAATGTGCCAATGGTGATACGGACTCTCATCGAGGAAGGCGCCAAGGCCAATAATATCACGAGGATGATCACTGTCTTAAATGATCATATCCTTGACCGAATGCTCACCCTGCTGATCGAGGAACTGGGCCAGCCACCGGTGAAATTCTGCTGGATGCTCATGGGCAGCGAAGGGAGACGGGAACAGACCTTCAAAACCGACCAGGACAATGCCATCATCTATGAAGAGCCAAATAATCCGGAACAACTGCCCGAGGTTGAAGAATATTTCAAAACCCTGGGAGAAAAGGCCATTGAACATCTGGTGGGATGCGGTTATCCCCGCTGTCTCGGAAATATCATGGCCTCAAATCCCCAATGGCGTTTAAGCGAAAAAGGCTGGCACCAGGCCTTTGATAAATGGATGCAGACCCCTGATCCAAAGGAAGTAATGCACTCCACGATTTTTTTTGATTTCAGGGGTGGATTCGGAAACAGCGAACTTGTCCGTACCCTTCGCAATCATCTGACTGAAACAGCGCCGAAGCATGAGATCTTTCTTCTTCATCTCGGCAGACATTGTCTCTCTACCCGTCCTCCTCTTTCCTTTTTCAAAACCTTCATTGTTGAAAAAAACGGTGAGCACAAAAACACTCTGGACCTGAAAAAAAGCGGCCTGACTCCATTTGTCGACTTTGCCCGGATCATGTCCTTGAAATATGGTGTTCGTGAAACCAACACCCTGGGCCGACTCCAGCTTCTGGCAGAGGAAAACCATATTTCACAAGATCTCTACAGCGAAACCATTGAAGCCTATGAATTCCTCATGCAACTCCGCCTTGTCCATCAGCTTGACATGATGGATCAGAACAAATCTCCGGACAACCACATCAATCCGGCGGACCTGTCCGACATCGAAAAACAGCCCCTGAAAGAATCCTTCGAGGTAATCAGGCGGTTGCAGAGTGTTTTGAGTCAGGAGTTCAGACTTAACTCTTAACGTCAACATTCACTGGCAAGCCCGACGTACTGTGCTTGCAACTCGTGCATTTCATCATGCTAATGTAACCGTTCAACGGGGCACTAATTTACGGGAACCACAGTCCTTGTAAACGCTTACATGCTAATTTGTGTTTTTGACTTCTTATGAAGTTATCAAAATTAAAGGAATCATCATGGGGTTCTGGCCATTTTCAGGTGGAAAGACAAGGCAGAGCCATCCAGTGTTTGCCCGCAACCACAGCTATTTTGAAAATATTGATCAAAACCGGCCTCTTTCGGAATACAATTTTGTCGTCTTTGACACTGAACTGACAGGCCTGAAGCAGCGCCGGAATGAAATCGTTTCCATTGGCGCCGTAAAAATCCGCAACCTGCACATTATGGCCGGAGAAACCTTCCAGACCCTGGTTCGGCCGCATAATATCACCGAAGCCACCGAAGGGACCTTTATTCACCGCATCACTCCCCAGGAACTGGTATCAGCTCCCCGACTGAAAAATGTGCTTCCCGAATTTATCGACTTCTGCGGACCGTCCCTGCTGATCGGCCATTATATCAGTCTGGACGTCGGATTTGTCAACAATGCCGCAAAAAAAATATTTAATGATAAAATAACAAATCCCTGCATTGATACCATGCGCCTGGCCCAGGTCTATACGGAAACCTACTGGCAACAATTTCATGACCATTACAACAGCCATGTGTCATATAACCTGGGGGATCTCAGTAAACTATTCGCCCTGCCTGTCTTCCCGGAGCATGACGCCCTGCTTGACGCGCTGCAGACGGCCTATCTCTTTCTTTTTCTGACAAAAAAACTGGGGCAGCACGGCCTGGTGACCCTGAATGATCTTTTCAGGGCAGGACAGAATTTGAAGAAATACTTCTAATTCTATATTAGTCCCTTAGGAATTATTTCGAAGTCTACGCTTATCTCGTGTTATTTGTGACAAAAAACTCAAAAACTTCTTTGAAATAAACAACTCGAAGGTCTCTCTCAGTTTGCTATCTGCCTCTACTGTTATCTGATACCTGGCTCCAAAAACAAAAAAGCGCATCCATAACAAATTATGGATGCGCTTTTTCTGCTGCACCAGCAGCACATGCCTCAAGAAAAATTTCTCCAATTTTTAAACAGGAAAACTCTTCCGCAGAGACATTTTCTATAATTTACAAAAATCAATGCTCCTGGGGAGCACCGACGCCACTTGGGATACGAATATGCTCAACCAGTTCCTGAATATGCTCAGGCGGCGGCTTGGTTAAACCGGACACGGTGAGAGCAACCGCAAAGTTAATTGCAGCGCCAACCGCACCAAAAGAACCAGGAGATATTCCCAGCAACCAGTGGGCGGCATTATCCGGAGCCATCGCGGTTCCCGGAAGAAACAACCATCCTTTAAACCAGAAGATATACACCAGAGTTGTTCCAAGACCGGCCAGCATACCACAAACAGCGCCGATGTTATTCACACGCTTGACAAAAATACCCATCATCAGGGCCGGGAAGATGGAAGATGCTGCCAGGCCAAAGGCCAGGGCAACAACCTGGGCCGCAAATCCGGGTGGGTGCAGACCGAGATACCCGGCAACTCCAATAGCTCCGGCCATGGCAATACGACCAGCCTTCAGTTCAGTCTTATCATCTATATTTTTGGCAATAATTCCCTTAATGATATCATGGGAGATCGCCGAGGAAATGGCAAGAAGAAGACCGGCAGCCGTGGAAAGAGCCGCGGCAATACCACCAGCGGCAACAAGGGCGATAACCCAGTTGGGAAGCTTGGCGATCTCGGGATTGGCAAGTACCATGATATCACGGTCAACTTTTACCATCTCATTTGCAGCCTTGTCGCCAACATATTGAATACGGCCATCACCGTTTTTATCTTCAAACTTCAACAATCCGGTTTTTTCCCAATTGATGAACCAGCTGGGACGTTTGTCATATTCCAGGTTCTGAGAGGTATCCGAGCCGATACTGTCCGCCTGAATTGTTTCCATCAGGTTAAAACGCGCCATGGCGCCGACTGCGGGAGCAGTGGTATAAAGAATGGCGATAAAGACCAGAGCCCAGCCAGCGGATGAGCGGGCATCTTTTACCTTGGGCACGGTAAAAAAACGGGTAATAACATGGGGGAGTCCCGCAGTACCAATCATCAGAGAAAGCGTCAGCAGGAACATATTAATCGTTGACCCCTTCTGAGCCGTATAGGCAGCAAACCCGAGATCCTTCAGAACCAGATCCAATTTGTCGAGCATATACATATCATTACCGGTCATGGTGGAACCAAGTCCAATCTGGGGAATGGGATTTCCCGTAAGCTGCAGGGAAATAAAAATAGCCGGTACGGTATAGGCAAAAATCAAAACACAGTACTGGGCGATCTGGGTATAGGTAACACCTTTCATTCCACCAAGAACCGCATAAATAAAAACAATGCCCATCCCGATAAACAGTCCGTAATTAAAAGGAATTTCAAGAAAACGGGAAAAAGCCACACCGATACCCTTCATCTGACCGATAACATAGGTCAGAGATGCGACGATAAGACAGATAACAGCCACAACCCGGGCGAACTGGGAATAATACCTGTCACCGATAAATTCAGGCACGGTATACTTGCCGTACTTCCGTAAATATGGAGCAAGAAGCATTGCAAGCAGACAGTAACCACCGGTCCAGCCCATCAAATAAACGGAAGCATCATAGCCTTTAAAGGCAATGAGACCCGCCATGGAAATAAATGAAGCGGCAGACATCCAGTCCGCACCGGTAGCCATGCCGTTAAGGACAGGATGCACACCCTTGCCGGCAACATAAAATTCACCGGTTGTGGAGGCCCGTGCCTTAATGGCAATAAAAATATAGAGGACAAAAGTCGCCCCGACCACAAAATAGGTCATTAATTGAAGATCTGACATTTCTATCCCCTCCTAGTCTTCTTCGACGTTGAATTTACGGTCAAGTTGATTCATACGCCCGGCGTAGAAAAAAATCAGCACCACAAAAGTATAGATTGACCCTTGCTGGGCAAACCAGAAACCAAGTTGGTAACCTCCAATACGGACTGCATTCAACTGATGGACAAATAATATGCCGCATCCGTATGAAACAATAAACCAGACAATCAAACATCCGATGACCAACCGGATATTTGCCTGCCAGTACTGCTGAGCATTAGTCATAATCTTTTCCTCCTTTCTCAATGATTTAATGATGCTCTCAAAAAATGTTCACCTAATTAAGACAAAAGTGATTCTTTCTATACCAATGTCTCAGGGCACTGTCAACGCCTGACAACATTGATCTTACACAAATACATATGGCAAAAAGGCAATAATCACTCTCAGAATCCAACCCTGACAAACAGGGGAACAACAGGTGGTTAGCTGATCCAGCATCCATAACCCATTGAAAATACTGGATCGGATTTTCGCTATCTCCGGCTTCCGCCGGAATAATGACTTATTAAATTTTTTGACTTTTTACGAGACCATCAAAGTTGGGCCAGATTGTTTTTGAATGAATCCTTAAATTCTGAAAAGATGTGCGGCTTATTAAAAACACACGGGATCTGTAACCAATCATGAGGCAGACACCAGATTGGAATTACAAGGAAAAACTTGTAAGTGGTCACGGGTGCCGCAGATTTGTGTAAGCGCGACTGATTGCTATAGCTGACTATGCGGGCAGGAGCAATCGCGCGAAGATGCGGTGCCCGTGATCACTTACCGGGATCTCCCTCCGTGCTTTTTTATTTTTCCTTACCCTGTCATTCACCTCTTGTTTTACAATTCCTTCGAAATTGCATATACTGCGAATAACATCTTTCAGCCCTTCTTCTCCGAAATCTATTAAAAACAGTATAAAACAATGGCTACAATTCTTATTGTTGACGATGAACTCAGCATGCGCGAATTCCTGACGATCCTGCTTGAAAAGCAAGGACATGTCACTGTTACAGCCTCAAATGGCCAGGAAGCGGTCAAAATTCTCCAGGCTCGGGATTTTCATCTCGTCATTTCGGATATCCGCATGCCGGAGATGGGCGGGCTGGAACTTCTTGAAAACATCAAAAAGAAAAATCAATTTATTCCGGTGCTCATGATTACCGCCTTTGCTTCTCCGGAGGATGCTGTCCTGGCCATGAAGGGCGGGGCTTATGACTACATTACCAAGCCTTTCAAGGTTGATGAAATTAAACAGGTCATTGAATCCGCACTGGGGGGCAGCGAAGGACAGACCGTTCAAAAAGATTTAACTTCGTTTTCCGGAGGTTTTGCCGGAATCATCGGCGAAAGCCCGAAGATGGTCAAAATTTTTGAGCTCATTAAAAGAATCGCGCCAACCCATGCTAACGTATTGATCAATGGTGAATCCGGTACAGGCAAGGAACTGGTGGCCCAGGCCATTCATAAAAACAGCAGGGTGGCGGGTAATCATTTTGTGCCGATTACATGTAACGCCATTCCCGAGACCCTGTTTGAAAGCGAACTGTTCGGTCATGTCAAGGGCTCCTTCACCGGCGCCACAGCCAATAAAATTGGACTTTTCGAACTGGCTAATGACGGCACCGCATTCCTCGACGAGATTGGCGAACTGACGCCCATGGTTCAGACAAAATTACTGAGGGTTCTTCAGGAACGGGAATTCAAACGGGTGGGCGACACCAAAATAAGCAAAATCAATGTTCGAATCATCTCAGCCACGAACCGTAAACTTGAGGAAGAGATTGAAGCCAAACGTTTCAGGGAAGATCTCTATTACCGACTGGCCGTGGTGCCGATTCTCATGCCGCCGTTAAGGGAACGAAAAGAGGACATTCCCCTGCTCGTCAATCATTTTCTTCATAAACATGCCAAAACGTTGGGTAGATCTCTCCAAAAACTCTCGCCAAAGGCCATGGAGATTCTGCAGGAATATAATTTTCCCGGCAATGTCCGTGAACTTGAAAATATAATCGAACGTGGCATCGCGCTTTCCCCTTCCGAGTCGATCCAACCGGACAGCCTGTCTCTGCCCCTTCGCCGTCATGATGATTCCGTGGCAAGACAGAGATCGTCTCCTTTTCTCTCCGAGCTTGGCTCAGAGGAGGATCTTTATGAAGAAGGATTAGAAAGCGTTATGACTCATTTTGAAAAGAATTTAATCGAACTTGCCCTGAAAAAGGCTGATTTTTCAAAAATGCGGGCGGCAGAACTGCTTAAAATCAGTTTTCGCTCCCTGCGCTATAAGATCCAGAAATACCATATTACCTGAAATCATTAACACAAACCACTTCTCATGCTTCTGGACAATCGCCAACTCTTTAATCAGTCATCAGCCAAGGCCGAAGACCTGCTCAAACGCCAGCTGCAATGGCTGTTATTTTTGCGGGTTCTGATTTTAACAGTATTCCTGGGCATCAGCGGACTGCTGCAATATCAGGACAAGAATATCATCATTCCTCCCCTGCGCTATCTTTTGTATTTTATAGGAGGAACTTATTCTTTTTCCATTGCCTCAGCCTTCTTCCTGCAAAAAACAAAACACCTGAAACACTTTGCCTTTCTGCAAATTTTCATTGATTCCCTTATCGTCTCAACCCTGATTTTTTTTACAGGTTCCAGTCAGTCTATCTTTACCCTGATGAATTTTC
The DNA here is from genome assembly GCA_029933005.1 of Deltaproteobacteria bacterium. GTDB lineage: Bacteria > Desulfobacterota > Desulfobulbia > Desulfobulbales > SURF-16 > JAGHCC01. The sequence goes on along the minus strand of JAOZOY010000033.1, from coordinate 5,904 downwards.
TGCCGATTATTGCCGGCGGTATACTGCTCTACCTACCCGGAGGCCTCTTCATAGCGGCAGTGACTTCCTTCAATTTTGGCGGAATACTTCTGCTTGAGTTCCTGGGATATCACGCCCATTTTTTTCCAAATTTCAATTCTCCCCTGACAAGTATAGAAATTCTTCTTCACCATTTTGCTATTCCCGGCGTCACTTTTTTTCTCGTCGGCCTGCTGACATCGCTCCTGTCCGGCAGACTGCAGCAGACCGAAGAGGCTCTGTCCCGCGCCTCCCAGGATCTGGACAGGTTATCACTGCTTTACAAACAGATTTTTGACGATATCACCACCGGAATCATTACAGTCAACAGCAAAGGAGAAATCACCTCCTTTAACCGGGCAGCGGAAAAAATTACCGGTTTTCCAGCCCACGAGGTCATTGACCTGCCCATCCACAGCAAACTGCCGGAGCTGAAACCGGAAAAAAAAGAGGCCATGAGGCCTGTAGCCAACCTGACCCGAAAAAATGGAGAAATCATTCCGGTCGGTTACTCATGGACCAGGCTGAACATGCCGGGAGACTGCGAAAACTGTCGCATTTACACAATGCAGGATTTAAGCAAAATCAAAAAAATGGAAGATCAAATCCGCCAGGCCGAAAAAATGGCGGCCATTGGCCGCATGGCAGCCGGCATCGCCCATGAATTCCGCAATCCCCTGGCAGCCATCTCCGGCGCGGCCCAGGTTCTGCATCATGAATTGTCCGATGATGCCGCGACCCAGGGCCTGATGAATATCATTATTCGAGAAAGTGATCGTCTTGAAGGTACAATCAGCGAATTTCTCCAGTTCTCAAGACCGGCCACTCCGGAAAAATCCTGGTTCTCACTGTATGGTCTTGTCAAAGAAACGATTAATATCCTCAAACAGGCACCGTCCTGGAACAACAAAATCAAGTTTAAAACGGACATTCCCGCACAACTCGATGCCTGGGCCGATGCTGACCAGACAAAACAGATTTTTCTCAACCTGTTCAGTAACGCGGCCAACGCCTTGAAGAAAAATGAAGGCTCCATCCTGATCAAAGCACGGGAGATGTCTGACAAAAAGCAAACTGACCAGACCAGGATTGTCATTTCCGACACCGGCCCGGGAATTTCTGACAAAATCAGGAATAAAATTTTTGAACCTTTTTACACGACCCGGGAAAACGGAACAGGTCTCGGACTGGCCATTGTCAGACAGCTCATTGAAAGTAACGGAGGCACAATCGAACTTTCATCCGGCCCGGGAAAAAATGAGGCTGTCTTTATCCTGGACCTTCCCCTTCCCTGATCCGCTTCCATCATTTCCAGCCAAACCTCCCTTTTCCCGCTGTAACGTTCTTTCCTCTTCCCAAAAAAACAATCCGAAACTTGCCGTAATAACGTCTATATCAGATCGACCTCAGGTAGGGTAAATGTTCGAAATCCCGCTGTTGGTGGCAATGGCGGGATTTTAATTTTATTCTTGCTCCATTGAAAGAATAAACGTATCCGCGGCCTGGATTGACGATTCCATCTCCCTGACCAGAACAGAGACGTCCGCCTCAACAATGGACAGTTCATTACGCAGTGATGAAATGGCCCTGGCATTCAAATTATGCTTCAGGAACAGAACCTGATCACGAAAGGTGTCGAGGACCGGATCAATCTTCTTCTCGGCCCGCTTCATGGCAATGATCAGCTTCTTGTATTCCTGGCGGGTCTTTCGCAGCTTCTGTTCACTGTTTCGACGAAGACTGGCGCTGCTGTACTGCCCCAACTCATCTTCCCATTCTTCAAACAAGGCGCCGGATACATCTTCAACCGCCCTGATACGGTCGCTCACCTCATCGGAGCGCGCTTCACAGCGCTTAAATTCCCGATTCAACGTATCATACTTTTCCTGTAAATCTCCGCCCTCAAACTGAATCACCGAACTGAACCGTTCCAGGGCCGACTGGAACTGCTCCTTGGCATCCTCCTGGGAGTCACGGGCATCTTCTATCCGGTCAGTCAGAATATCTCTTTTATGATAACCGACCTTTTCCATGGCTCCATAATAAACAGTCTGACATCCGGAAAGTAAAAATGACATGAGACAAACTTGTACAAAAATGAATATAAAACGTTTTGGCAGAATACACATAAGTCGTCCTTTTCCTCTGAATAATGAACCTCAAAACAACATCCATACTGTTTGCTCTAAAACTCAAGATATCATCAAAAAAAAGAAAAATGTCAAATGTAAAAAAAGAAGAAGCCGATTATGATCAACTCACTGTTTTCCTTTTTCAATTGCAAAAGAGACTGTAAATATTCAGCTGCACTCCATCTTCGTCCATTTTGATCTTCTTGAATAACACAAGTATGCTTCAAAACCCCAGATGAACAAGATAAGCGTAGACTTCGATATGAAGTACATCTGAACAGTTACACTACGGAATAAAGGGTAATTTCAAGCCGATACTGAATTGTTACAAGAGACTTTCATGAAAATCAGCTGCATTATTACAACCAGAGATCGATGTGACATGGTTCTGCAGGCCATTGCCAGCGCCACTGCCCAAAAGGGCGGCAGCCCTGAAATCGTGGTGGTGGATGATGGATCTGTCGATGGCACTCAGGAACACATCAAAAGAAAATACCCGGAGGTCAAACTGATTCCTCTTTCAGGCCTGGGTCCTGGTCCGGCCCGCAACGCCGGAGTCGCTGCGGCAGACGGTGACGTGTTGATGTTTCTTGATTCCGATGATATCTGGCTTGCCGACCATCTGGCTGTTCTTCGAAAGACACTGAACAACGGATTTCAAGTTGCGTATGGGACCACAACAAACATTGACAAAATAAATGGCGGAAATTTCCTGCTTCCGGACAACGGCCAGGGCCCCGGTGGAAATATATTTTCTCAGCTGCTGCGCTGGTGTTTCCTGGTTCCGTCATCTTTCGCCGTCCATCGCCGGGCCTTTAATCAGACAGACGGCTTTCCCACGGGTGACCTGGCTGATGACTGGGTTTTTTTTCTTCATCTGGCCCGCCGTCATCACTTCGGCTTTGCCGGTCCAGAACCGATTACCCTGCGATACCTGCATGAAGGCAGTCAATGTGCCATCCACAATCATGAAGCCGTTTTAACGACTCTGCGGCAGTTGAACCGAACCCGGCCTGCAGACATCTCTTTCTCAAACAAAATCCAGGCGAGAGTTGAAGAATTATCAAAATGGAGCATAAAGAAGAAAAAAAGCTGGAAAACTGTGCAGCAATGGTACTGTGACTTGAAAAAAGATGGTATGGTTTGATAATTTTTTTGACGGAATCCGTTGATTCGATGACAAATTATAATTTTCAAATTAATTTTATGGAAAATCCTTCATGAAGCGGGCCTTACGCTATTATTATATAAAATTTATCCGCTTGAAGGGCGACCCGGATGTGCTTGCCAGGGGTGTTGCCATTGGCATCTTTATCGGCATTACTCCCACCATTCCTCTGCACACAGGCCTTGTTCTCTTCTTTGCCCTTGCTTTAAGGGCCAGTAAAATCGCGGCGCTCCTTGCAAGTATGATGGTCAGCAACCCCTTTACCTTTTTCTTACAATATTATCTTGCCTGGCGCATCGGTAACTGGCTGACTCCCCATGATCTTTCCTGGGCTCGAATCTCTCAGGTTATGAGCGTTCTTACTTCCGATGCCACTTTCCGGGAAGCACTTAATTCGGTGATGAGTCTAGGAATCGAAACAATCACCGTCATGGTTCTGGGGGGCTGTCTGCTGGCGCTGCCTCTGAGCGTGGTCGGCTATTTTGCCTCTTTACATTTTTTCACTGTTCTGCGAGAGAAAAGAGCAAAAAGAAAACTGAAGCGGGCCATGACACATGAACATTAAAAAAACCCTGCACAACCGCAAACTGGCACCGAAAAAAAAACTGGGACAAAATTTCCTGGTCCACCGGGAAACTGCGGCCCGCATTGTCCAATTGGCAGATATCAACGAAAACGATACCATTGTTGAACTCGGGGTGGGACTGGGCAGCTTGACTGCCCCCCTGGCTGAACAGGCTGACAAAGTGATCGGCCTGGAAATTGACAGGGGCATCATCAAGTGGCTTCAAGACGAGGGCGGTCTTGCCGATAACGTCACCCTGATCCATCAGGATCTACTCAAGGCGGATTTCAAAAAACTGGCCCGGGACAGCGGCGGAAGATTAAAAATCATAGCCAACCTGCCCTACTCTATTTCAAATCCCCTGCTGTTTAAACTGATAGAAAACAGGAATATCATGGAATGGGCCGTGCTGATGCTGCAAAAAGAGGTTGGCCTGCGCCTGCGGGCCAAAAGCGGTACCAAGGAATATGGCGTTCTCACCGTTTTACTTGGCTGCTGCGCCGATGTGAAAACCTTGATGCACCTTGGACCGGGCCAGTTTCATCCCCGCCCCAAGGTCGATTCTGTTGTGACCCGCATTCGCTTTCATCCCCTGCCGGAAAAAGCTGCCAAACTTCCTCCGTATGATGAAAAACTGTTACGTAAAATTGTTAACGCAGGTTTCCAGAAACGGAGAAAAACCCTGGTAAACGGGCTTGCAACCTCGCCCCTGCTTTCTTTTTCAAAAAATCAAATCATTGCTGTTCTGAAAAAAACAGGTCTTGCTCCGGACATCCGGCCGGAACGTCTCACAACTGAAGATTTTATCGCCCTGAGCCGGGAGCTAAACGGCTGAATAGTCGTCTTAAAGGAGAAAAATGCAAAATTTTGTTCTTGAAAATCCGACAAAAATTATTTTCGGCCGGGAAACCATCAGTCAGATCGGCCCGGAAACCGCTGCATTCGGCAAAAAAGTGCTGCTGGTTTATGGCTTGTCCAGTGTGAAGAAAAACGGTCTTTTTGATCAGGTTATAGATTCCCTGCAGGAAGCCGGTCTTTCAGTCATTGAACATGGCGGTGTCCGGTCAAATCCTGTCCTGTCTCATGTAAGGGAAGGGATCGATTTGGCCAAAAAGGAAGGGATTGAAGTGATCTGCGCCCTGGGGGGCGGCAGCGTGATTGACAGCGCCAAGGCCATCAGCGCCGGCACCCTGGTGGAGCATGATGTCTGGCAGTTTTTCAAGGGGAAAAAAAGTATCAAAAAAACCATTCCCCTGACCTGCGTACTGACCTTGGCAGCGGCGGGTTCGGAGATGAACGGTGGCATGGTGATCACCAATGAAGAAACCAACCAGAAATTCGGGACGGGAAACAAACTTCTCCACCCCAATGTCTCCATTCTCAATCCAACAGCAACCTTCACGGTACCGCCGGACTATACCGCTTACGGCGCCGTGGATGCCATTGCCCATATCCTTGAATTCTACTTTACGACCCGGGATCCGGCCACGCCTGTCCAGGACCGTTTCATGGAAGGACTGGTCATCAACATTATGGAAAGCTGCGACCAGGTTCTTGCCAATCCGAAGGATTATGTGGCCCGGGCCGATCTGATGTGGTGCGCCACCCTGGCGTTAAACGGCTGGACAGCTGCAGGACTGGGTCTGGTTGGTTTTCCCATGCACATGATTGAACATTCCTTGAGCGCTGTGTACAATGTTCCCCATGGCGCCGGACTGTCGGTGGTGGTTCCGGCCTGGATGGGATATCAGGCCGAACGGAACCCAACAAAATTTAGCCAATTTGCCGACAGGGTGTTTCAGATATCAAAAAAAAATGATAATGAACAAGCGGTTGCGGGTATCCGCCGACTCAAGGACTGGTTCAGCAGGTCCGGTAGCCCGACCTCCCTTGGTGAACTGGAAATTCCCTTGACGGATATTCCAAAGATTGCTGAAAATGCGCTGCAGTTAGGCAAAATCTGGAGGCTGCGAGACTATGATCAAAAAATGATCGAGGAAATCCTGTTTCTCTGCGCTGAT